>NZ_LT985980.1:2447661-2802177 GCF_900291985.1 Lysinibacillus timonensis
TAAATAGTGAAGTGATGATGGCAAAGAGGTCACACCCGTTCCCATACCGAACACGGAAGTTAAGCTCTTTAGCGCCGATGGTAGTTGGGGGCTTCCCCCTGTGAGAGTAGGACGTCGCTTCGCACAAAACACCGCTGAGTTTCAGTGGTGTTTTTTTATTACAAGAAAGCCCCCAACTCCAAGAACCGAAGGTTCGATTGGCGCGGCTAAGGAAACGAATATCGATTGATAAGGTAAAATATAACAGTAAGGATTCGAGAAGTGGGAGGACCAAGGATTTTAAGGAACCCAGGAAAGAGGCGCGGAATGTACTATGTACATGAGCACCGCAGTGACGCAGGTGACGCAGAAATCCGACGTGTCATCGCGCTTCGAGATAGTGCCGATGGTAGTTGAAGGCCCCTCTGTGAGAGATAGACGAGCGCTTCACACAAAACACCGCTGAGTTTCAGTGGTGTTTTTTTTTATTTCAAGAAAGTCCCCAACCACAAGAACCGATGCATCAATTGGTTCGGCAAAAGAAACAAAATAATGATTGAAATCAGTAAGGATCCGTGAAAGCCATCAACTACTGCGAATGATAAAAAGTTGTTAAAAAAAAGTAAATTGGATTTTCTAAATACTAAAACTCTAATACCTTCCTTAAATCATTTATATAGGATTGACTAACAGGAAGTTCATCTCCATTTTTTAAGATAATGATATAGTTAGATGCAATATCTTTAGTAATTCTTTTTATAAAATAGATATTTAAAATATATGAACGGTGGACTCTAATAAAAAACTCTGGTAATTTTGTTTGAAGTTCTTTTAATGTACAGTTTGTTTTAAATTGACAATTGTTAGCGTAAAACCAAGTTCGCTTTTGAAGGCTTTCAATATGGGAGATTTCTTCTATTGGGATTGGAGCCCAATCCTCATTGTGTTTGCCGGTTAAAAATTTATAAGGAGCCGGTTTCTTAGGGACCTCCATATTAATTGGCATTAAAATGATGAGTGCCGCTTCATGTTGATCAATGTAAGTTGGATATCCAATTGCATAATAAGGACTTCCAAAAATGGACTCATCGATCATTACATCTGTTTTCATACGCAATTGCAAAACTTTTGATGCGATACCATTTGGAGATATCTCATCCCCGATATTGACTTTAGAATGATGAAGCATATTCTGATCTAAATAAATATACTTGTTATCAAGTGCAATTACAATAGAAGCTTGCTTTGGAATCCAATCTTCTAATATCGTTTGGAATTGTTCTAATACAGATTTAGAAACTTTCAGGTTTTCTATCCTCACTTTTAACTACCCCTTTGATTCAACAATTTATACTCATCCTTAAAATAAACATATTCATCCCAATATCAGTATGTTTTGTCAGAAAGTGATACATAATTCCATCTTCTGTTATATATTAATTTACAACAAATACACCTGTTATGGAACAGTTTTTATAAAAATTTATATAACAATGTGTATTTAAATAAAGGGGAAGGTGTGAATTTTCAAAATGTCAAAAAGACAAGATCGTATCGAAGCAATCAGAAAAGATTGGACAGAAAATCCAAGATGGAAGGGTATTCATCGACCTTATTCAGCAGAAGATGTAGTTAAATTACAAGGATCATTCGTAATAGAGCAAACGTTAGCTAAACGTGGTGCAGCTAGGCTTTGGAATACCCTACAGAATGAACCTTTTGTTAACGCATTAGGAGCGCTAACAGGGAATCAAGCTGTACAACAAGTAAAAGCTGGTCTAAAAGCAATCTATCTATCAGGATGGCAAGTTGCTGCAGATGCTAACTTAGCCGGTCAAATGTATCCAGACCAATCTTTATACCCTGCAAATTCAGTACCACAGGTAGTAAAACGTATTAATCAGGCATTACAACGTGCAGACCAAATTGATCAAGCTGAGGGACGTAATGATGGTTTTGATTGGTTTGCACCTATTATTGCAGATGCTGAAGCAGGTTTTGGAGGGCCGTTAAATGTTTTTGAACTTGTTAAAGGAATGATTGAGGCGGGTGCTTCAGGTGTTCACTTAGAAGATCAATTAGCCTCGGAGAAAAAATGTGGTCATTTAGGTGGAAAGGTATTACTACCAACACAAAATGCTGTTCGGAATCTAGTTGCTGCTCGCTTAGCAATGGATGTTATGGGTGTAGATACGATTTTAATTGCACGGACAGATGCAGATGCTGCAGATATGGTAACAAGCGATATTGATCCACGCGATGCAGAATTTATAACAGGTGAACGCACGCCTGAAGGATTCTATCGTACTAGAGCAGGAATTAAACAAGCGATTGCCCGTGGTTTGGCTTATGCACCATATGCTGATTTAATTTGGTGCGAAACATCAACACCATCTTTAGAAGAAGCTCGCGCATTTGCTGAAGGTATCCACGCAGAGTTCCCAGGAAAGATGTTAGCTTATAACTGTTCTCCTTCATTTAATTGGAAAGCTAAACTTTCTGAGAAAGAAATTGCTGAATTCCAACGCGAAATTGCAAAGCTTGGTTATAAGTTCCAATTCGTTACATTAGCTGGATTCCACTCATTAAATTACTCTATGTTTGAATTAGCTCATGATTATAAGGATAACGGAATGGCAGCTTACTCAAAACTACAACAAGCAGAATTTGCTGCAGAATCAAAAGGGTACACTGCAACTAAACATCAACGGGAAGTTGGGACAGGGTATTTTGATGAAGTCGCACAAACTATTTCTGGTGGGACATCATCGACGACTGCAATGGCAGGATCCACGGAGACTGCTCAATTTGTTTAATATCAGTTATAAGAGTTTGCTTTACCTGGTTATCCAAAAGGGAAAAGTCTTTAACCTAGTAACAATAATATAGAGTTAAAGTTATTAACTTGTAATTAAGGGTGTGATATTGAAAATGGAGCAAGCAATTTCAGAAAAGCTTCAAATTATTGGATCTTTAACAGAAGAAGCTAAGGAAATTTTAACACCTGAAGCAGTTGAATTTATTGTCACTTTACACGAAAAATTTAATAATCAACGTGTTGAATTGTTAAAAAAGCGTATGGAACGTCAAAAAATGCTAGATGCAGGTGAGAAACTGAATTTCCTATCAGAAACAAAGGACATTCGTGAAGGGAATTGGACAATAGCCCCATTACCAGATGACTTAAAGGATCGGCGAGTTGAAATTACAGGGCCTGCTGTTGATCGTAAAATGGTTATTAATGCTTTAAATTCAGGAGCTAAAATATTTATGGCATGTTTTGAAGATGCCTCAACGCCTACTTGGGAGAACATGATAGCAGGGCAAATTAATATGAGAGACTCTGTAAGAAGGACAATCGAATATACCCATCCAGGAACGGGTAAAAAGTATGTTATAAAGGATAAACCCGCAGTGTTAATGGTCCGTCCAAGGGGGTTACATTTAGATGAAAAACATGTACTTGTAAATGGAGTACCAGTATCGGGAGGCTTTTTTGATTTTGGATTATATTTCTACCACAATGCAAAAGAAACATTATCCCAAGGGACTGGACCTTATTTCTATTTACCGAAATTAGAAAGTCATTTGGAGGCTCGGCTATGGAATGACATTTTCAAATTTGCACAAGATTATTTGAAGATTCCACAAGGTACTATTAAAGCTACGGTACTTATTGAAACTATTTTAGCTGCATTTGAAATGGATGAGATTTTATATGAACTAAAGGAACATTCTGCAGGTCTAAATTGTGGGCGTTGGGATTATATTTTCAGCTTTATTAAACGATTACGCAATCAACCAGATGTAATTATGCCTGACCGCGGTCAAGTTACAATGACAGTACCATTTATGAGGGCTTATACTTTACTATGTATAAAAACGTGCCATAAACGGAATGCACCAGCCATAGGGGGAATGGCTGCGCAAATACCAGTTAAAGACGACGAACATGCTAATTGGTTAGCTTTTGAAAAAGTTCGTGAAGACAAATACCGTGAAGCGACGGATGGTCACGATGGAACTTGGGTAGCACATCCTGGTCTAGTATCAGTTGCGATGGAACAATTTGATGCAGTTATGAAAACTCTGAACCAAATAGATAAAAAACGTGAAGATGTTCATGTAACTGCAATAGATCTTCTAGCTGTACCACAAGGGACGATTACAGAAGAAGGTTTACAAGTAAATACAAGTGTAGGTGTCCAATACATTGCATCATGGTTGAGGGGGAACGGTGCTGCACCAATAAACAATTTAATGGAGGATGCGGCTACAGCTGAAATTTCACGTACACAGGTATGGCAATGGGTGCGTCATCCGAAAGGAATTTTAGAAGATGGACGTAAAGTAACAATGGAGTTAGTTTTCGAAGTTTTAGAAGAAGAATTAGTAAAAATTAAGCAATCTGTTGGCGACCAAACTTATAACGAAGGTCGGTATGATGAGGCAGCGGAGTTGTTTAAATACTTAATCAGACAAGACGAATTTATCGAATTTCTAACTTTACCAGGTTATGAAAAAATAAATTAATATAGTCCGTTAATGATATTTATAGATAACTGGGGAATTTGTGTAGGGATAGAACAGGGGGGAAAGTCTTACGAGTCAAGATGGCACGTAAGACTTTTATTATTAATCATAAAAAATAACTATATAGAAGGAATATTAAATGGTTTGGAGAAATGGATAATTTAGAAAGACTTATTGAGATAGAAAAGGGGATATGTATGCGAAATAAAGATATTTTATTAGTTCCAGGACCTACGCCAGTAGTAGACGAAATTTACGATGCATTATGTAATGAAACAAGAGGGCATACAGATCCTCGCTTTGTTGAAATTTTTAAGAGTGCAATACATCAGACGAGGCATCTATTAAATACGGATGGGGAAGTATTTCTAGTAGCTGGTTCAGGAACTCTCGCCATGGAAATGGCAATTGTAAATACAGTAGGAAAAGGTGAAAAACTACTTGTTATTAGCCATGGTTATTTTGGAGATCGATTTACACCATTGGCAAAAGCCTATGGTATTGAGGTAGATGTGTTACAAGCTGAATGGGGAAAACAGGTTGATATAGAGCTTATGGGGCAAAAACTATCTGAAGATAACTATAAAGCGGTAACGGTCACACATGCCGACACCTCAACAGGAGTTGCATCAAATCTTGAACAACTTGTCCCGGTTATTAAGAAATCAGGTGCTCTCTTAATTCTTGATGGAGTTGTAGCTACAGCTGCACTCGATGAAGATATGAGTAAAACGTATGGACATCCTGATTATAAAATTGATGTTGTGTTAACAGGTTCGCAAAAAGCAATTGGTATTCCACCAGGTCTAGCAATTATTGCATTTAATAAAACAGCACTTGAAGCGCGTGAAGGGTTAGGTAATATTCCTGCCTATTATAGCGATATTAAAAATTGGATTCCTATTATGAAAGATCCATCTAAATACTTTGCTACGCCACCAGTTAATATGATTTATGCATACAATGAAGCATTAAAAATTGTATTAGATGAAGGGATGGAAAAACGAGAGAAGAGACATATTGTGTTTGGTAAAGGAATTCGAGCTGCATTAAAAACCTACGGCATGGAGCCTTTAGCAAAAGAAGGTGTAGCAGCACCAACATTAAGCTGTATATTATATCCAGAGGGTATTGACGATATTGCTTTCCGTTCGTCTCTTGCAAGTAAAGGTGTAATCGTAGCAGGGGCACTAGCTCATCTAGCTGGTAAAGCCTTCCGTATTGGACATATGGGTAATACTACAGAAGAAATGCTAATAAAGGCAATTGATGTAATTGGATGTACATTAAATGAATTAGGTAGTTCGGTAGATATAGAAAAGGCAATTACTACTTTTAAAAATGAAATTGCCGTTCAAGTTCAATAAATAATATAATTTAATAAAATATTTAGTGGCGCACTATTTTTAGTGCGTCCATTTTCATATTTATAACAAAGGGGACATAAAACGATATGGGAATTTTGGAAAGGCAATGTTAATCAGATACATCAAGTAGCGACACCGTAGTTACCGATATTCAAGCTTTGCATAGTTATGTTTATACAATCAAATACACACTCTCATTGAGACAAAGCTATTTAGTCATTCCTTAGAAGTTATACCAAACAAAAATATTTATTGGTATGAAACTTTTTGTGAAAAGGGTACGTAAAAAGTAGAGTATTACACCTAGGCCATTTTCTATTAAGTGTTACAATATATGAAGTGTCTTTTTATTTCTTGGGAAATTATTTTCATAGAATAATCCACTTTTAGGAGGATAACATGAAAGAAGAATATAAATTAGATATAATTAAAGGGAAAGAGAAACATTATTCGCCTAAGAAGTTTATAAACAAAATAAAAGGCAGTGGTTTTAAACTAGGTTTTAAAGCTCTTCACGGAGCTACTACACTATTTAGTGCCTTAAAGAGCCCGGATATGCCGAAGCAGAATAAATTGTTAATTGCAGGAGTCTTAGGCTATTTTATTTTGCCCACGGATTTATTAGTAGACTTTTTACCCGCAGTTGGTTTGGCAGATGATGGGTTTTTAATTATGCAAGCAATTTCCACTATCTATTCGTCCATTACAGATGACATGAAAGAAGAAGGCCTTCAATTATTAAAGAAAATATTTGGCGAAAAATATGAATATAATGAGGACTAATTAGAGAAACCTATATTAGAGGTGTTCTGATGTTAAAGAAAATAACTTTCGTTGTCATTTTAATAGTATTGGCTAAACCAGTATATGACTATGGTACAAAAATTTTAGATGATGTTAATGATTTTTTTAATAATCATTCAACCGTAATTTCTGATGCTACCGACGAGATTATAACAACTGTTTCTAATCAGGTAAGTAGCCTTACATCTACTATTTCTAATCCCCACCAAATGAATCAATCTATAACGGACTTACCGAGTTCAGTCGATAGCGTTGAAGATCTGGCAGACACATTTTATTATTACTTTAGTAACTGGATAACAGATTTTGAAATACATTATAAAGGTAGTACAAGTGATATTGAAAATATAATTGAACGTGCCATTAGTGATGCTACTAGTAGAGATCAATATATTGAAGGGCACTTAGCTGATCGGAAAATAGAGTATGAATACGGATTGACGGATGCAAATATAAAAGTGAATCAACAATACTTAACAAATGCTGTACAAGAGAAAATTGTTAATGAAAAAGTAGCTCAGATTCTTTCTACAGTGAATCCACAATCTATGACTGACTTTGAAAAGGTGAAGTTTGTTAATGATTATATTGTGAGAAATACTGCATATAGTACTGAAACTGAGCTTAGCCCACATAGCGCCTGCGCAGTTTTACAAGAGGGTAAAGGAGTTTGCCAGGGATATGCACTTCTAGCGCTAAAAATGTTACAAGGACTCGGAGTGGAATCTAAGTATGTCGTTGGTGAAGTATATACAGGAGGCCATGCGTGGAACTTGGTTAAGGTTGATGGTGAGTGGTACCATTTAGATACTACTTGGAATGATCCAGTACCAGATCGAGATAATGCGGTAGGTTATCAGTATTTTCTTATTAATGATGCCCAGATGAAGCTCGATCACACGTGGATCCATTCCAACTATCCAGAAGCGAAAAGTACTAAATATGCATTTATGAAACAAGTCGATCATGCTTATGAAGCAAATGGGTATATGTACTATAGCAACCTAGATGATAATAATATTTTGTATCGCGTTAATCTTACTACGGGAAATAATGAACGCCTTTCAAATAGTAGAGCGCAATACATCGTTGGTTATGGAGATTGGTTATACTTTAGCAATTATTCAAATGGAGCCTTTTTAACTAAAATCCGAACAGATGGAACAGATGAATCTATTCTTTACCAAACAGAGGTAAAGAACCTATTTGTTGAAGACGGCCATTTATTCTTCACAACACCTGATGGTCTTAAGAAAATGACCCTAGAAGGGTAATCGCTAAGTAAAAAGAACTGCATGAATTTGCAGTTCTTTTTATTTTAATTCCAATAACGCTCTATTGATAATGTATTCAATTGGCTGTTTATGACATAGCTCAAATAACAGATTTGGAAAATGTTCTAGTGTATACTGTTCAAATAAATCTCTTATGATTGGATGGTTTTGTAAAAGGCCGCCATTTATATAGACAGTAAATGGTTCTTCTAAATAGGTCAATTTCTTTAATGTGGCCATAGTTAATATAGATAGCTCTTTTGCAGCACTTCTTGCAATTTCAATAGCGGCTTCGTCACCTAATGCGACTGCTTCACTAATAATCGAACTAATACTTGCAAGTTCTGCATTTGTATACTCAGGATGGTAAACCCATGCTAGTAATTGATCTAGATGTTTTACTTGTAATTTATCGAATAAAAGTTGTTTTAAAATGGTTGGCTTACTCGAACGACCATCTTCAAAACGTACAACGGCTCTTAAAATTTTTCGGCCAATCCAATAGCCACTACCTTCGTCTGCAGCTCGATGTCCCCAACCACCTGTTCTAATCATCTGATGTTGCCCATCATATGCATAACAAATAGAACCTGTTCCAGACAATAGTAATGCGCCCGGATTACCTTTAGTAATCCCAAGTAACGTAGAATGCACATCATTTTCTATGATAATGGTTTTAATAGTAATGGGGGTATTGCTTAAACTTTTTTCAATTACACCTTTAATAATGGCCAAATCGTAATCCGTATCAATACCAGCCATTGCAAAGGTAGCAATTTCAATATTAGCAAATGGTATTGCCTCATGCGCTTCTTGTAAAAGTCCTGATAACACTCTTTCAACACGTTCAGAACCAATTGCATGGTAATTTGATCCTGTAGATGTTTGTGTAAATAATGTTCGGCAATTTTCAGATTGGATGACAAGGGTAGTTTTTGTTGCACCACCATCTACAGCAATTATTAATCTCTCGTCTTTCATTTATTGATTCCAACCTTCTAAGTATTTATATAACTGTTGTTCGCATTGTTTAATACGTGTTTCTTTTTCTTTAACCCAATGATCTAAGAGTGGTGTAACAGCATTTGCTTGTAGTAATGATTTACGCATCGTTTCAGGAGCAGGACCACCATATAGTGAACGAATTTGAATAAAAAACTCTGGCTTAAGAGCTTGATCAAATTGTTCTTTTCTAATTTTCAAAGGTTTCCCCACAATTTCAATAGATTTTGAATTTGCTAATTCCCAAGTTAGGTGTTCCAGCGTTTCATCTTTTGCTTCGAGTAGGATACGAACGCAGTGACTAACGATATGATGAGATTGTCTAAAGGATATCCCTTCAGAACGAACAAGCGTGTCAGCAAGTTCGGTTACATTTGCAAAACTACTTTCAGCTCTTTTACGTAATTTTTCCTTATTTACTTCCATAGTTACAATGACGCTTCCAAATAGTTTATAGATCCCTCTCAACCTTTCCATGGCGCGCCATAAATAAGGTTGCATATCATCCTCTGTATCTACTATATCGCCAAAAGGTGTATTATGAATCATTTGTAAGACAGTTGATGCATCCCCAACAATTGCTGAAAGTAATGAACGTGTATGTTCAATAGAGACTGGGTTACGCTTTTGAGGCATGATGGAACTAATTTGAACATAAGGGCTAGCGAGTTTAATAGCATTAAATTCTTGTGTTGCCCATTGTAATAAATCTTGTGATGTTCGCCCAAGATTTAATGCAGCAAGTTGTACTACACTTGCTAATTCCGCGATATAATCGGCCCCAGCAACTGCATCCCATGCATTTTCAATCACATCATCAAAAGCTAAAAGCTCTGCCATTCGTTCACGACTAATATTAAAGCCTGTTGTTGTTAATGCTGCTGCTCCCATACTACTTTGATTAATTGTACTATATGCAGCTTGCATTCGTTTATAGTCTCGCGTTAATTGATCAATAACAGCTTTTAGATAATGAGCGAAAGTGGTTGGTTGCGCTTGTTGGGTATGCGTATAACCAAGCATAATGGTGTCAACGTGTTCTTCAGAAAATGCTAGTAATGATGAACGAAGGGAAAGTAATTCGTTCATTAGTAACAGTAACTTTTTCCTCAAAGTCATGCGGTAAATAGCAATTCCCATATCATTTCTACTACGGCCAATATGCAGGTTGCCTGCAATATCACCTGCTAATTCTATTAATTTATTTTCAATACGGAAGAATAAATCTTCAAACTTAGGATTATAATCACGATGTTCATAATATTTTAAATCCAACTTTTGAATTGCCTGACCAATTTTCCGTGCTTCCTCACTTGTTACTAATTGTTGTTCCTCAAGCATTTTTAAATGAGCTATATGAATTTGAATCATGGAATGTAAGAAATGTTTTTTGGCTTCTTCATAAGCTGGCTCCAACACCATTTGGCGGTAGCTATTTGCAGGAAATCGGACACCTTCACGTTCATTTACTTGATTTTTATAATCCTGAAACATCGCTAGAGTCGCCTCCGTTTATTTTCCTTATGTACCTTTAGTTCAAAAATAATTCGAGGGATTTAGTTCTAATAACTAAAAAAATCCGGCTTAGTTATAGTAAATGTTAAACCGAATTTTTTTGTTGGGCTATAGCAGTAGGAAGAATCATACCTATTATGACTAATACAATGCCTGCAACTTGCAAGTTTGTTATTGTTTCGTGTAAAACAATGACTGAAGCTAACACTGCAACAGGTAATTCCATTGAACTTAATATAGAGGCTAAACCACCACCAACCTTAGGAACAGCAATTGAAAATAACAGAATTGGTAAAATAATACCAAACAATCCTAAAATAAGCCCATAGATCCATAAGCCTTCAAAAAATAGTGTACCATCCCAAATAATCTCTGGTGATAGGAATAGACTAACCCAAATAAAAGAAACAAAAGACATTATTAATGTCCTAGAAATTGTTGTAACTCCTTCTACAGGTCGTGAATTAAATTGAATAAATATTGCAAAGCATATAGCTGCTGCAAATCCTAATACCCAACCTTGCCATGCTATTTTGGTTAAATCTACATCAACAACCCCAGCTGAAAGAATTGTTCCTAAAAATATAAATACTAAGGAAACAGTTTCTGCTTTATCCGGTAATCTCTTTCGTAAGATACAATCAATCAACATACCAATCCATGTAAACTGAAAGAGCAAAACGACTGCAAGTGAAGCTGGAAGGTAATTTAAAGATTGTCCATAAACAATCCCTACAGAACCAGTAAAAATACCCGCTAGAATAATGAATATGGCTCCCGACTTATTCATCTTTGGCATGGATCTTTGTGTAATAATAAATAATAACAATGCTAAAAGAAACCCGATTATATATTGACTAGTTGTCGCTTCAGCAGAAGTATAACCATGATTCATAGCGACTTTGATAATAGTGGATAGTATTCCATAACTACTTGATGCGATTACAATCAGTAATGGATAAATAAGATTATATTTCATGATGTTCATTACCTGCGTTTCTATAAAATTTCCTTCACCATATGATAAAATGGTTCATCAATGATTGTCCAAGTTTCTGTAATGACATACCCCATTTTTTCATATAAACGACGAGCACTTACTTTTTCCGTTTCCACATTTAAAGATAATTTCCTATATCCTTTTTGTCTTGCAACTTTTTCTGCAACATGTAGTAATTGAGTACCAATACCTAATCCGCGTGAATTCTTGTCAACACATATAGTATCTAAGTAATACTCGTCTACATATGCTTCCTGATCTATTTTTGTAACTGAGGCCTTTTTGTTTTCAAGCCGTTTTTGTAGAGCTGCATCCAATAGCAGGCCATCTTTCCCACTATATAAGACAAGAATCCCTAGAACAAAATCAGTATTATTCTCCTCTACTGCAACAATAGTATTCAAATAAGAGTGGCGATTATCATCGAGTTGAAACAAATTTTCAAGCTCTATAATAATATTGTGGTTAATTGTCTCACCTGTTAAGCGGTTTGCGATATCATGAATCGCATCATAGATTAGTATTGACGCTTGACTTGCATCTTCTTTACGAGCCTGTCGAATAATGATTGACATTATCATCCGTCCTTCCGTGTAAAGTATAACAAACAAATTGTTAAAAAATCGAGATAATTACGAAGTTTGAATTATGAGAAATTTTTATTGTGAAATAGCTTTATGATACTCTATAGAGAGTAATTCTTCGGAGGTTAAAAGCATATGCTTCATTCAAATAAAGAATTTATATTAGTATACGGAGATGCATTTGTTGACTATATTGCAGAAGACCAAACGAATACATCGTTTACCAAATATTTAGGTGGAGCTACAATTAATGTTGCCGCTGGTATTAGTAGAATCGGTGCACCATCAGCACTAATAACTATTACAGGTGATGACGAAACTTCGGAGTTTGTTCGTGCGGAAATTAAGAAAGAAGGAGTTAATTTAGATTACGCAATCTTTGACCCGAAAAAACGGGTATCAGGTGTATATGTTCATCTAACAGAAGCTTGTGAACGTATTTTTAAAGATTATGTTGATGAGACCCCTGAACTACAAGTTACCTCAACGCAACTTAATGAAGACGCATTCAAAAGGGCATCCATTTTTAATTTTTGCTCAGGAACAATGTTTCAGTCCACAGCACTAGAAACAACAAGAAAAGGTGTTGAATTGGCAAAGGAAAATGGTGCTATCCTTGCAATGGATGCCAATATTCGTCCATTAAGATGGAGCGATGCTGAAACTTGTCGTCATACGATTAAGTCTTTCTTTGATACAACCGATATTTTGAAATTATCAGATGAGGAGCTTCTATTTCTTACTGAAACGAACAATATAGAAGAAGGGATAAAGAAACTTCATAAATGGCATATCCCTATAGTGTTAGTAACTTTAGGTGAGGAAGGCACTATAGCTGTATATAATGGGGAAGTAATCCAAGTTTCTACCGAAAAAATCGAACCTGTTGATACTACTGGTGCCGGTGATGCGTTCATGGCGGGAATTTTGCGGTATGTGCATTTCAATGGGATGCCATCGACAAAAGAACAAATAGTACAAAGTGTTAGTTTTGCAAATCGTTTAGGTGCGCTAGCTGCAACAAAACCAGGGGCATTAACTGCCCTACCACATTATAGTGAAATAAAAAATTTAATATAAATAAAAAGCCATTTATGATGTCTTATTTTGAACCGTATCTTAAAATTGTAAGATTGCTAACTAACAATTTAAGATACAGTGGATATCATGAATGGCTTTACATTTTTTTAGTTTTATTTATGTAGGGAGAATAATTGGTTTGGATAGGAGAGGGACCCATTAATTATTTCCTTTTCCATTATGGTTGTTTGTATTTGTAATACTACTCCCATTATTTAAGCTAATATATAATGACCCATTCTCTAATACCTGCGCAAAATATACATCTTCTACATTTTCTACATGTTTCTTCCTCAGCTTATTAAGCAACCATTCTTCAGTTAAATTTAGTTCTGTTAAATTTTTCTTATTAATTATCCCATCTGAAATAACTATCGTCGGCATATATTTTGGTAATGTTATATCAGCCTTCATGTCTTGTTTTGTGGCGGGGCTTTTTGCTGGTTTCTTTAATATGCTAAGTTCACCATTCGTTTCAAAGACGGCATAATGTACTTCATCAAAGGAGAAGATACCCTGTTCTCTCAACAACATGGAAAGTTCGTCTGTATGTAGCCTAGCTTTCTTCATGCCATGTTTGATTATTGTACCGTTTTGAATGAGTATGGTAGGACGATCATCAAATAACACGCGAGCCTTTGTTGATTTTATGGCAATATAACTAATAAGCAATGTTAAAACTGTCCACCATATGAGAGAAACGATTGCATCCCAAAATTGTATTTCTGTGTTAGCTGAAATTTCAGCAGCTATTGAGCCGATTGTAATCCCAGTAATGTAATGGAAAAAGGTTAATTGGCTTAACTGTTTTTTGCCAATAATTCTTGCTAAAAGTAAAATGGTAAAAAAGGCTAAAGTGGAACGGAGAATCATTTCCCAAAAATTAAATTCCGAAAATCCTTCCATGTATTTTGCTCCTTTCACTACTATTAACTTGAGCGAAAGAGGAATACAGTATGCAAGGGAATACAATAAAAAATGGTGAGATTCATACTACAGAATCTCACCATTATCATTTCCCTAATAAGGAGTAAATTAATATAGAATTAGTAACATATCCTTCTTTTATTGTCACTTCATTCATTTTATGTTCGTGTGGAAACTTGAAAATACCATTATCAAAATCAGTACCAATTTCTTTAAAGAAAATACCCTCTAAATGCTCCTTTTTTGGACAAGTAAAAGTAATTTTATAATTTTCATCATCTTGAATAATGTATGCGCGGACGCCCTTTTCAAAATTCCCATTGTCATTATCAACGAACTGCCTTTTTACCGATACAATATGGAAGTCGACAAACGGTACTTCTTTAAGTAAAACATTTAAAAATGAACCTTTTGTGATTTCTTCCCATCTACTTTGAGCGCTTTGGCCGACAATGATTTGAGTAATGTTATATTCCCTTGCAACTTCAGCAATTACTTTTTGAATTGGTCTTTTCTCGTTATCACGGATAATAAACTTCTCTACATTCAATTCTTCACAAAGTTCCGTCCAATTTTCAATATATCCCGATTTCTCTGCATCAAAAGCATCAAGCGGGTTTGAATCTACAGTTAGTATATATAATGGACAATCTAATAAGGTTGCTAATTTATGACCTCTACGAATAAGACGTTCTCCATTCAATCCGTAATATACACAGACAAGAATACTTTCATCTGACCTTTTGATAATTCCCATTATAAAATACACCTCAAAAAATAATTTTATTTAAAAGTATTTAAAGCGTTTTAATTAGCAAGAATGTCAATAAACTAGAAAAAACAGATGCTATTTAAGTGCATCTATGTATTTATTATTGTATACTTTAAATTGTGAGATTTATTGTGTTTTTGTGAAATTTTACAAAATTTTTATTTTATTAAAATAACGGATAAAATATAAACCTTGCAAAGTTTGATATCTCTGTTTGACACACTATTATGAATTGAGTTTTACATTAAGTCAAGAGAAGGGTAGGTATTCATAGAGAATTAGTTTTAATATAGGAGGTTTAGAATTGTGCCAATTGAATTTGTCATTATCCTAATCCCATTTCTAATAGCGTTACTCATCCCTATTTTTTACAGGCGTCTGAGTAAAACAGTTATTGGTTGGGTTGTATTTATTATTCCATTAATTCTTTTCATTTTATTAACTACATATATCCCTCGTATTTCAAATGGTGAGACATTTTCCAATACTTTCGAGTGGATACCCTCGTTAAATATTAATTTCACAACTTATATAGACGGTCTAAGTTTAATATTCGGGTTACTTATAACTGGGATTGGAACTTTAGTCGTTTTCTACTCTAATTTTTATTTATCAAAAAAAGAATCGTTACATCATTTTTATTGTTACTTGTTACTATTTATGGGTGCAATGCTAGGTGTTGTATTTTCCGATAATCTAATGGTGTTGTATGCATTTTGGGAATTAACTAGTGTATCTTCATTTCTGTTAATAGCATTTTGGCATCACCGTAAGGCTTCCAGAGCAGGTGCGCGAAAATCAATGACCATTACTGTAACAGGTGGAATTGCCATGCTGGCAGGTTTTTTAATGCTCTATGTAATGTCTGGAACAATGAGTATTCGGGAAATTATTGGGAATATTGAAGTGATTAGTGAGCACGTATTATTTATTCCAGCATTATTTCTAGTACTCTTAGGAGCATTTACTAAGTCTGCACAATTCCCGTTTCATATCTGGTTACCTGATGCTATGGAAGCGCCTACACCGGTCAGTGCATATCTACATTCAGCCACTATGGTGAAAGCGGGTATTTATTTAGTCGCACGTTTCACACCTATTTTTGGTGGAGAAATGACTTGGTTTTGGGCAATTACAGGTATAGGACTCATCACTTTAATTTGGGGTTCGTTTAACGCAGTTCGTCAAACAGACTTAAAAGCCATATTAGCGTTTTCGACAGTGAGTCAACTAGGGTTAATTATGAGTTTATTAGGCATTGGTTCGGTCGCATTATATTATGGATACTCTGAAGAATCCGTAATTTTTACACAAGCTACATTTGCGGCTTTATTTCACTTAATAAATCACTCTACTTTTAAAGGTGCTTTGTTCATGATGGTAGGCATAGTCGATCACGAAGTTGGTACTCGTGATATTAGACGTTTAGGTGGATTGATGTCCTTTATGCCTGTCACTTTCACAATTGCTTTAATTGGTTCTTTTTCTATGGCAGGACTACCGCCGTTTAATGGTTTCTTGAGTAAGGAAATGTTCTTTACTGCAGTAGTAAAGGTAAGTACGTTAGATCTATTTTCTTTAGATAGTTTTGGAGTATTTATTCCAATCATTGCATGGATTGCAAGTGTATTCACTTTTATTTATTGCTTAATCATCGTTGGTCGAACGTTTACTGGAAAAGTAAAACCTGATATTAAGGAAAGAGGTTTACACGAGGCACCATTTGGGATGTTAGTATCCCCACTAATTTTGGTGACATTAGTAATCATTATTTTCTTCTTCCCTAATATGATTGGTAATTATTTGTTGAAACCAGCAATGACAAGTATTTATCCAACTTTCCCTTCTGCAGAGGAAATGACGCCACATATCTATGCTTGGCATGGGGTTAATTTAGAATTATGGATGACAATAGGTGTTATTATTTTAGGAATTGTCTTATTTAAACTAATGAAATATTGGATAATAGTGTATAAATGGATTCCAAAAAAATTAACGTTAAATTCAATTTATGAAGGTTTTATTACTAAAAGTGAAAATGTATCAGAGAATCTCACTAATCGTTATATGAATGGTAATTTAACAAACTACTTTGTTTATATTTATATAATTTTTGTTGTAATGGTAGCAGGTTATTTTGTCACATCTGAAGCATTTGTCTGGAATTATTTAAATAATTCTCGGGTCGAACATTATGAATTAATTTTAGTTTTTATCATGATGTTTGCAGCAATTGCATTACTTTTTATTAATTCAAGAATATCAACGGTTTTAATAAATGGAGTACTTGGTTATTCTGTTGCATTCTTTTTCGTCATATTCCGTGCACCGGACTTAGCTTTAACACAACTCGTGGTGGAATCTGTTACAACAGCATTGTTTTTAATATGTTTTAAGTTCCTACCAAAAATGAAAAAAGAAGAAAGCACGAGAATTTGGAGATTATCAAAAGGAGTAATTTCAATTCTTGTTGGAGCCACAGTAACGCTAATAGGACTGGCAGTTGTTAACTATGACCATTTCAATACAATCTCAACTTACTTTGAAGATGCCTATCATCTTGCTGGTGGTAAAAACATTGTGAATACTATATTAGGTGATTTCCGTGCTTTTGATACGATGTTAGAGGTAGTCGTTCTCTTTATTGCTGGCTTAGGAGTTTATTCCCTCATTAAGTTAAAAGCGAGAAAGGGGGATACTGACGGTGAAAATTAATGATGTCATTTTAAGAACAGTTGTAAAGGGTGTCGTTTTAATAATTTTGACACTTGGTGTTTACTTGTTCTTTTCCGGACATAATGCACCAGGTGGTGGGTTTATAGGAGGACTTGTTTTAGGTTCTGCGATTATTTTGCTTTATATCACTTATGATATAGAGACGATTCAAAAAAAGATGCCCTTTGACTTTAAAAAGGTAGCGGCATTAGGGGTTCTACTTGCAACTGGAACTGCTCTTGGGTCTTTATATTTCGATGCGCCTTTTTTATCCCAAACTGATGGGTATTTTGATATACCACTTTTAGGAGAAAAACATTTAACAACGGTGACAATTTTTGAAGCTGGTGTAGCTTTAACCGTGATAGGAACACTTGTCACAATTATTTTGAGCATTAGTGAGGATGATTGATATGGAATCTTTAATGGTTGTATTGGTTGGTGTTCTTGTATCAGTTGGAACTTATTTAATCCTCTCTCGCAATATAATACGTATTATTTTAGGAACAGCCGTCTTATCTCATGCCGTCCATTTACTAATCCTAACGATGGGTGGGCTCAAAAAAGGGGATGTGCCATTACTTAGCCATTCAGACGGTCCATTTACGGATGCCCTGCCACAAGCTCTAATTTTAACTGCAATCGTAATAAGTTTCGCGACAACAGCATTTCTTTTAGTTTTGGCATACCGAATGTATAAAGCCAATGGTACTGATGATGTTTCAGAATTGAGAGGTATGCCAGATGAATAATATCATTGTTTTGCCTCTGATTATTCCAATTATTACGGCAGTTATACTTGTATTTTTACGGGAACATATCATTCTACAGCGAATAATTACGCTTATCACTATGGTCTTTATTTCAGCTATATCAGTTGTATTGTTATTAGTAGTACAATCGAATGGAATTATAAAGATTGATTTTAGTGGATGGCTACCGCCATTTGGCATTTTATTTGTTGCAGATTCGTTTGCATTATTAATGGTCATTATATCAAGTATCGTTACCATTCTTTGTTTAATATATTCTTTCTCAACAATTGGTTACAAACATGAGCATATGTTCTTTTACCCATTCGTATTATTTTTAATTGCTGGAGTTAATGGGTCGTTTTTAACTGGAGATATTTTCAATTTATTTGTTTGTTTTGAGGTAATGCTTTTCGCCTCGTATGTATTAGTTGCGCTAGGTGGAGAAAAAATTCAGTTACGTGAGTCACTGAAATATATGTTGATTAATGTTGTAGCTTCCTGGATTTTCCTAGTAGCACTTGCCTATTTATATGGAACTATTAAAACTTTAAATATGGCACATATAGCAGACCGCGTTGCGGAAGTGGGGCAAAACCCACTAATTACGACAGTAGCAATATTGTTTTTAATTGTATTTAGTTTAAAAGCAGGACTGTTACTATTCTTCTGGCTACCGGGATCTTATACTGTACCTCCAACTGCCGTGCAAGCTCTATTTGCAGCCTTATTAACAAAAGTAGGAATATATGCTTTGATTAGAACGTTTACATTAATGTTCCCACTAAACCAAGAAGTAACCCATACGTTGATTGGGATTATGGCCGGAATTACAATTATTGCGGGTTGTATGGGTGCATTGTCTGGGAAGGATGTTTATACAATTGCAACATATAACGTCATTATTGGGGTTGGATTTATATTAATAGGGTTAGCAGTTGGTACAGAATCAGCTATATCGGGTGCCATTTATTATTTAATGCATGACATGGTGGCTAAAGCGTTGTTATTCCTTCTAATTGGAACAATGGTATATTTGACTGGTGAGACGGTTGTGAAGAGAATGAGTGGCCTTATTCAACATTACCCACTGTTTGGCTGGATGTTTTTAATCGTCTTATTAGCTTTAACAGGGGTTCCTCCTTTAAGTGGATTTGTTGGGAAAATACTAATTGGACAGGGGGCGATTGAAGCAGGTTCTTTTGTATTACTTGCTATAGGTTTTGCCTCTAGTGTCATCGTATTGTATTCACTATTAAGAATTTTCTTGGCATCATTTTTTGGAGAAACAACTGTAAGTGAAGAGGATAAAAAGCCAATTCCAAAGGGTGTAATGATGTCGTTTATATTATTAACTCTATCAATGATCTATTTAGGTGTAGGTGTAGAATCTTTATCTGTATATGTGCAAGACGCAACCCGAACTTTAATGAATCCATCTGTCTATATTGATGCGATATTAGAGGAGGGAATGTAGTGTTAGGTCAATTTATATTGAATCTATTTATAGCCCTTTTATGGTTATTACTAGTTGACGAACATGTCCCACAGCTAACGACATTTTTTACTGGTTTTGTTGTAGGGATTGTGATTATCTACGTCATGCATCGTTTTTTTGGTACTAAATTTTATTTAAGAAGAGTATTCAAAATTCTCGTATTAATGTTGATATTTGTTAGAGAAATTTTAAGTTCAAGTTATGTCATTATGAAACAGATCTTAACTCCGAGATTAAAAATTACTCCCGGCATTTTTCAATACAAAACAAGGCTGAGAGGAGATTGGGAAATAACGACTTTGGCACTTCTATTAACATTGACTCCAGGTTCTGTAGTAATGGAAGTTTCTGAAGATGGTCAAGTATTCTATATTCATGCAATGGATCTTGAAGAATCAAAAGATTCCTTACTCCGTTCATTAAATAAATTCGAGAAGGCGATCATGGAGGTGACAAGATAATGAAAGAAATCATACTATTTTTGGCCCTGGCCTTATTTATGGTGGCTATTTTCTTAAATCTTTATCGAGTCATCGTTGGCCCATCATTACCAGACAGAGCGATTGCTTTAGATACCATTGGTGTTAATTTTATTTCGGCAATTGCCATTGTTTCCATAGTTTTAACAACTACAGCATTTTTAGAGGCGATTCTAATTTTAGGTATATTAGCTTTTATCGGTACAATTGCCTTTTCAAAGTATATTGAAAGGGGCGATATTATTGAGCGGAAGCGAAATGATTGAATGGATTGCAATCCTTTTAATTTTATTTGGAGCAATTTTTAGTGTTATTAGTGCTATTGGGCTAGTACGCTTACCTGATGTATATACAAGAACTCATGCAGCATCAAAAAGCTCTACATTAGCTGTAATGGTTTGTTTGTTAGGTGCATTTATTTATTTTTGGTCCCATGATGGATATGTTAGTGTACGTTTGATTTTAGGTATTATTTTTGTTTTTATTACTACACCTGTAGCGGGTCACTTGATTTGCCGTGCAGCTTATCGTTCACGAGTACCTTTGGCAGAAGGATCAGGTGAAGATGAGTTAAAACCATTGTTATTTGGACAAGTAGATGCTGTGTTTTCTAGTGAAGAAGTAAAAGATAACGACAAAGATCATAACGATGAAATGGAAAAAAAGATATCCACATAGGCAGGAACACTCACTTTTTTAGTGGGTGTTTTCTTTTTTTGTGGATAAATTTTTGATATTTGTTTCGATTTTTCGAATATATACTGTGGAAAAGTACCCTTTTTGAGGATAAAGCTGTGGAGAATGTTGAAAACATAATTTATTTAGTGCATTTTTGTGGATAAGTATTTTCATATTAAAGTTTTATGCACGGAAGACTCTACAATGCTAGAAATTATTCTTTATAATAATGACAGAGGAATGGGTTGAGTGTATGCGGTTAATATAATTTAAGAGTGATTACTTCTTTGAGTGTAATTACTAATACTAATACAGAGATACTTTTAAAAAGACTGCAAACAAGTAACAATGAAATATCAGGTCAAATTGAAATGAAACTTCTAACAATGAAATTTGGAATTATTGGTGAAGAACGTTTAAAAAGTGGAATGAGTATAGTAAAAGAAAACAACATATACCAATTAAAGATCTTAATAAATTAAGTGGGTTGATGAAGGACGAAAGCAATAAAAATCAGTATTCACAATTTCCGATTACTAAAAGCATGAATAGCGGACACATAAGATTAATTAAGGGAGTACGTTGTAATCTGTGTGGAAAGATCGGAATGCTTCGGAGTTATGGTCATTGGGAATGTTCTTGTGGCAATAAAGAAAAGTATGCTCATATCCCAACTCTTCAAGGATGGTTTATATTCAATAAAGATACAATTACAAATCGTGAATGTCGAGATTACCTAATGATCAACGACCGTCACTTAGCAAAAAGATTATTGAAACACCCCAACATAATTGAGTTTGGCCATAACAAGGGTACATTCTATAAGTGGAAATGGAAGTAATATAGGAACAGAATCTCCTTTCGAATTTTTCAAAAGGAGATTTTTTCATAGTACTGATGAAATTTTGGAAGTTGCATATAAGATTATCCAGGTTGCTCATATCAGAAGAAAAGTTGCTCCTATCGCTCGAGAAGTCGCTCATAAATAGGTAAAAATTGCTCAGAGAAATACGAAGTACCGCTTTCCCCCACTGATAGCCCTTTTTCTATTTGCCGCAAACTGGGGAAAAATTGACAGTTTTCACTATTTGTAATATAGTACATTACAACAGTAATGCACTAAGTTCCCCAGTTATTAACTAACAATCAAACCCGATATTCGTATATATCAATGCTGCTCGAAAGGAGGAGCCATATTGAATTTTAACACTGATAGCACAACACCTATTTATGTACAAATAGCAGAATGGATAGAAAATGAAATTTTAGCAGATCGGCTAATAACCGATGGAAAAGTGTTTTCTCAATATCAACTTGCAGAAATGTTTAATATCAATCCAGCTACGGCGGGGAAAGGGCTAACCATATTACTTGAAAATAATATTTTGTACAAGAAAAGGGGGCTTGGCATGTTTGTTCAAGAAGGAGCCAAAAACTTAATTTTAGAAAATAGACGGGAAGAGAAGCTAAAAGTGTTAGCTAAAGAAATTGTCCTTGAAGCGAAGCGGTTATTTGTATCAGATGATGAGTTAATTGAGCTAATTAAGAGAGTCCAAAGGGAGGGGAAATGACTTGTCTACGATAGTATGTAAGGAAGTATCGAAAAAGTATCATAACATTAACGCATTAAGGAGTATATCCTGTGAAATACATGAAGACAAAATCATCGGATTAATTGGTCGGAACGGTGCGGGGAAATCTACGTTACTTAAAATACTAGCAGGCCATTTAAAACCAGCAGGGGGCACTGTTGAAATTTTTAGTGAGCAACCCTTTAACAATCTAAAGGTTGCATCTAACCTAATTTTTATTGAGGATACAATGTCCTTCCCGCCGATTTTTACAATCAATGAAATAGTCAACATGGCGAAGGATTTCTATCTTAATTGGAATGAAGAACTGGCAAGACGTCTCCTGGCTTATGCAAATATTCCGGAAAAATCATTTCACCATAATTTATCGAAGGGGCAAAAGTCTGCTTTTAACCTAATTTATGGGCTTGCAGCTAGATGCGCTATCACGCTATTCGACGAACCAATGAATGGTATGGATGAATCGATTAGAACAGACCTGTATCGTGCCATTTTAAAAGAGTATATCGCTTATCCTCGTACAATCATACTTTCTAGCCATCATCTGCAGGAAATTGAACATCTCCTGGAAGAAATTTTACTCATCGATCAAGGGCAAGTAACTCTACATGCTCCCCTGGATGAGGTAAAAGAGTTACTTGTAAGATTAGTCGGATCGAGAGAAGAAATTAAAATGATCCTACAGGATACAGAAATTTATTACGAAAGAAATGAAACTGTCAGAAGCGAAGTGGTTGTTGAATCAGCTATGATTAGTAAGTTTCAAGAGCAATTACTAAATGCAGGGGTTGTTATTCAATCTGTATCAGCAAGTGATGTGTGTAAATATTTAACAAGCTCGACGAAAGGAGGAATAGATGATGTCTTTAAATAAGATGACTTTCTTTCAAGTTGTACGGAAACAAGTGAAGTGGAAATGTAAAGCTTATAGTCAATCGTTTATAACTTTAATTATTATTCAAGTTATTCTATCTCTTTTAGCATTTAATGGTTCCGGCATGTCGGGAACAGGTACGAACGATTTGCAATTAGATATCACATTTTATAGTTTAGATACGCTCGTCATTATTTCATGCATTTGTGCATTTATTACAGCATTACTTTTGCAATCAAAAGATAATATACAGGATGACTATTCGATTGTATCAAGCCGAATTACATCCAGTTTCTCTAATTCAATATTTATTATTATTTATAGTTTCATAGCAACGATTACTACCTTTACATCTTTTTATATAAGTGTGTTAATGGTTCAACTAATTTCAAATACTGTATTGATTAGAGAGGGAGTATTAATTAATCCAATACAATTTATGGTTGTTTTTTTCATCTTATTATTAGCCGCTTCGAGTGGGTTCTTTTTGGGCGCTGCATTTTACCGAGCTAAAATGCTAGGAATTGGTATTATTATTTTATCAATTGTAGTTATTAACAATGTATTTGAAGAGCAATTGCTGACGCTACTAACATTCTTTTTTGAACAAGGATATCTCTTATTTATATTGAAAGGGATTGTAGTTGCTATGGTATTAATGTCTTTATCAATACTTCTCCATAGTCGAAAAGAGGTGAGTCGACGATGACAGGAATACTATCACTTCTAGGTGTAATAACTACATTTGTTATTATTATTGCTGTTGTTTTCATTGTATCTCGAGTGTTAGGGAGTAATATTTGGACAGTTAAAAGAAATAAAATCTTCCTTCTCTCATATATTGGTCTAGGCGCTATTTGTTTTATCATCCTATTCTTCGCTACTGAAGGAGAGCCTGAAAGAGTTTCGAAAGAAGAAATGCAAGCTGTTTTGGTGAATCAAGATAAAATTTGGCAAATGTTTGATTCAAAAAATATAGAAGAAATAGACGAAGCATTTTTAGCAAAAGAATCGTCCTACGAATTACCGACTAATAAACTAACAATTAGTCCAATTTATACGGATATATATGGAGTAAGCATTGTTGTTGAAAAAAGAGAAGACCCAGCATCGAATGAAATATTTGCAAAGACATATGTTACCCCACATATTCTTGAGGGATATGATTTAACAGAGTATGTTCAATTTGATCGATTCGAATTCAAGGATAGTGAACTAATAATTAACCAAGTACCTCAACAAAAAGTTCAATATTATAAAGTCACACCTACGATGGAAATACTCGAGCAATTCAGAGATTGGGACTTAGAGAACGATGATATTTACAATTATGCTACAGGTTCTACAATTCTCTTCTTGAATGTTCCTGAGCATGTTAAAATTATTGATGAGAGTGGTTATATCTTAGTTGAAAGTTAGTTCTAAGAGAATTGAATGTCTATAATTTTTAAATAGTCGAAACCACTTATCTATATTAATGAATCGAGCGACCAGTTTTGAAAAAATTATTAAGATTATTCCTTCTTATTCTAGGAGTATATATATTTTTATATGTCAATAATCATTGGATTGTGACGACAGAACATCTATATGAATCGGAAAAAATTCCAAAAAGCTTCAATGGTTTTCGTATAACACAAGTATCAGATTTACATGATGCTGTATTCGGTAATAATCAGAAGCAACTAGTGAATAAAGTGAGGGCTACCAATCCTGATGTCATCTTTATTACGGGGGATTTAATAGATAGTAACCGGTATGATTTAGAGCAGAGTTTAGCAGCAGTAAAGGAATTTGTTAAAATTGCTGATGTTTATTATGTAATAGGTAATCATGAAGTTGCTATCAATGAGGTCGAGCAAATTTATGATTCCATGAAAAGTATAGGTGTTAATATATTGCCGAATGTAATGACGACAATTGAGCGGAATGGGGAAAGTATTGAAATTATCGGAATTGAAGATCCTTTAAACGGTCATGAAACACAGTTTATGCTTGATATTGCGAAAGTATCTGCAAGCGATGATGCATTTCACATACTTTTAGCACATCGTCCGGAGTATTTCCAAAAATATGTAAAAAATGATTTTGATATGGTTTTCTCCGGACACGCTCATGGTGGGCAAGTTCGCATACCTTTTGTAGGTGGACTTGTTGCTCCTGGACAAGGTTTTATGCCTACATATACTGCAGGGTCATATAAAGAAAAAGAAACGACGATGTATGTTAGTAGAGGATTAGGCAATAGTACGGTACCGTTTAGAATTTTTAATCTGCCAGAAATTGTAGTAGTGGAACTGAAGGCGAAATAGTAAAAGGCGAGTCTTATTTTTAAAGCTCGCCTTCATTTTATAGGATCATTCGCTTCATTTCAGCAAGTAGATTGTCTGGGGAAATAATCTTTTCGCCACCACCTTGGACAAATGAATCGTTTCCGCCACCTTTTCCATTAATTAATGGAAGTACCTTCACGGATACCTCCTTCATACTTTTATTAACGTTTGCTCCTTTAGCTGCGACAAATTGCAGGTTACTATCATTTTCTGAGACAAGTAATACAACAGTATGTTCGTTTTCTGCAACAATTGCACGCCCAAGTTTTTGTAATGTTTGAACAGAACGATTTATAAAAGTTGTTGCAACTATATTATCTTCACCATTTGATAAAAGTTCCCTAGCCTCATAAACAAGTAAAGCATCTTGTGCCTCACTTAAGGCTTTTTCTATAGCCTTAGCATCCTTCATAACTTTCTGAAGTGCTACTGCTGCTTCTTCTTCTGGAACGCTTAAATTTCGAGCAACTTCAGACAGTACTTTTTTACGCATTGCTAGTTGCTTTAAAACACGGTTCCCACAAACAAAAAATACACGAATATTTTTCTTCATCTTCTCAATGCTCATAATTTTCAACAGGCTAACTTGACCTGTAGAAGTAGGGTGGGTCCCACCACAACCATTATAATCATAGTCAGGAATAATCACTAGTCGGATATCTTCATCCACTGAAACGTCTTTTCTAATAGGGTATTGGGAAAGTTCCTCTTTAGTTATCCACTTTGTTTCAATTGTACGATTTTCTAAAATAATGTCATTAGCACGTTTTTCAGCAAGCTCTAGTTGTTCTTCAGAAATACGATCAGTATTTAGATCTATTGAGACGAGCTCTGAACCTAAGTGGAAACTAACCGTAGCAAAATTAAATAATTCAGCAAATGAGGCGGATAATATATGCTGTCCGCAATGTTGTTGCATATGGTCAAACCGACGCTCCCAATTTATTTCTCCAACAACTTCACCATGTAAGACATTTACACTTCCTTCTACATAATGGCGAATTTTATTATCTACTTTTTCAACATCAATGACACTTACTCCATTTATTATCCCTGTATCATGAGGTTGTCCACCACCAGTAGGGTAAAAAGCAGTGTTTGATAAAACGACATAGGAACGACCGGAATCTTCAGTCCCGGTTTCAACTACCGTTGCTTTGAATTGTTTTATCATAGAATCTTGATAATAAAATAAATCCTTCAATTAACAAAACCCCCTTATAATTAGTTAGTAATAGGATTATTTTTACACAGTTTGATTTTCCTGTCACTTATGAATCAGTGTCCAAATGTTTTTAATTGACCAAGTGAAGGTTTCGTATATTATTAAAGGTAAGAATTGATGTGTACTTGTAAAAGGAGATACAAATATGGAAATTAAACAATATTCAATAGAAGAAATAAAAGATCCAACAAATATTATCGAAGGTAAACGTTATGAGGTTTTATTAGATGTAGAAGTAGATGAGGAAGATGAGTTATTCTCAGAAGCAGGAATTGAAGTACGTGTATTAGTTGGTCAAAATGATGAGGATATTCGGATCATGAATTACCACCTGATTGATAAACAAGATCAGAAGTACTTAGATTTTGCCTTAGATGAAGATGAAGAAGAAATGATTGCAACATTTTGTCGTGAGGAATTATTAAGAGATGAATAACAATATAGTATAGTGCAAACAATCTAAAGATGTTTTTACTATTATTGTTCCATGAATAGTTGTTTGCAACAAACCGTGTAAGCTAGAGATTTTCTAACTATTATAACGTTAAAAATTCAGATAACCCAGTAACCGCTCTATGGTTACTGGGTTATCTCACGTATAAAAGGGAGCTTAGAGAATTCTCTTCAGCTCACAAACATCATACTTTATTTTCTAAGAAAATAATTAATATTTACAAATTTTTAATATAAAATTTACCAAATTAAAAGATTGATAGATTAAGTAAAATATTATAGCCTACTTTAGTTAGAAAGCCTCTAATTCAGTCTTTAGTAAACGCTTAATCATATAAACCTTTACATTATCATATAATTATCAGAAATTTCAGTAACTGGATTCGATTTCCCTAGATTATGTCACCACCTACTGTTATAATACTGTCTATAATTAATTTATCTGTACCAGTACACAATTGCTGATTGTGTAGTCATGTTATTTTAAAGGGGGCGTCGTATGGCTATATTAGAGGGGTTAAAAATACTTGATTTTTCATCATTATTACCTGGATCATTTATGACTATGTTATTTTCAGACTTAGGTGCAAATGTTTTACATGTTGAATCTAAACGACGTGTGGATTAATGAGGATTATGCCTCCTTATAATGACCAAAAGGAGTCTTATATTCATCAACATATAAATCGTTCAAAACATTCAATCTCATTAAACTTAAAGAAACAAGAATCTGTTGATATTATAAAGAGATTAATAGAAGATTATGACATTATTGTAGAAGGGTTTCGCCCAGGAGTGATGAAAAGGTTAGGTTTAGATTATGAGACGTTAAATCAAGTGAACCCGAAACTTATTTATTGCTCCATAACTGGGTTTGGCCAAACAGGACCGTATAATCAAAGACCAGGTCACGACATAAATTATTTATCCATAGCCGGAGTACTTGAACATTCAAGATTAAAAGGAAAGAAACCTGTAGCAATGGGGATTCAAATTGCTGATATATCAGGGGGGGCCTTATACGCAGCAATTGGGATATTAGCTGCAGCATTATATAGAGAAAAGACAGGAAAAGGAAAGTATATAGATGTTTCAATGACAGACGCCGTATTTTCGATGAATGCTCTGTATGGTACCTCTTTTTTAAGTAGAGGTATTTTACCTAAAGCGGAAGAAGAAATACTTAACGGTGGGACATTCTATGATTATTATCAAACAAAAGATGGTAGATATTTTTCTGTTGGTAGTTTAGAACCTCATTTTCGAAAGCTACTATGTGAGGCACTCGAAATTCCAGAACTAATTGAGAGCACATTTAATGCGTCTTCATATACTCAAAAACGATTTAAAGAAGCCATTAAAGATGCATTTTTAACTAAAACATTTAATGAATGGTTAGATATATTTGACGATGATTTTGAGGGATGTGTGGAGCCTGTACTAAATTTTGAAGAAGCTTGTCAACATCCACAACTGAAAGCTCGAGGTATGATTGTGGAAGTCCCTACAAATCAAGGGGAAAATCAAAAACAAATTGGTTCACCATTAAAATTTAATGACATTAATCCAACTTATAAATTTGCCGGAGTAAAAATTGGCGAGCATACAGAAGAGGTTTTAAAAATTTATGGTTATTCAGAAGAACAAATAAAAACGTTAAGAGATGCAGGAGTCTTAGAATAGACTCATAGCTAACCCGATTTCCTTTGTAGAGCAAATTCGGGTTAGTTCTTTTTTGTAGAAGCAACTTTTATAAGCAATTAGGGTAATCGATAACAGGAGATATCATCTTAGGAAGCATTATGTTTATCATCTGTATAATAAACTCTGCTTAATTTTTAATCATATTGACTTAATATTCAAACAGGTTTATGTTAACAAGTAGAATAGTTTTCCTTTGTTACTCGTCTTATAGTTTAAGTAAATTAGTATTGTTGAAAGGATTATATCTAATGACCTATCTATCAATGATCTTCTTTCAAATTGTTATGCCTATACTTGTCCTATTAGTGATAGGAGCGTTCTTACAGAAGAAGTTCAAATTTAATTTAAAAGCCTTATCCCAGTTAATTACATATTGTTTTATGCCGATTGCAGTGTTAATGAATTTGTATGAGACATCAGTTGATATCAGTGTGTTGGCCCAAGTTGCCATTTTTATTATCTTATTTATTGGAAGCCAAATGATCCTTAGTCATTACATAGCAAAATTGCTTAAATTAAATCGAACAGAATCAGCAGTTTTTAAAAATAGTGTAGTGCTTATTAATTCGGGCAATTATGGAATCCCAGTAGCTCAAATGGTTTTTGCAACACAGCCAATTGGTGTTGCCATACAAGTGATACTAGTTATCTTCCAAAATATGACTACATATACATATGGTTTATATAACTTAATATCTGCAACTAAATCAGGCAAGGAAATTATTAAAGACTTTTTAAAAATGCCAATCGTTCATGCCTTAGTAATTGGTATTATATTAAATGTTTGGAATGTTGAAATACCCCAAATGTTGGTAATACCGCTTAATCATATTGCTGAAGGTTTTATTGCTGTCGCATTAATTACGCTTGGTGCACAGTTGTCTCAAATTGAAGTGAGAACGATATTTAATAAAACGATATTGGTTAGCTGTTTTACGAGATTACTAATAGGTCCAGCAATTGCTCTGCTTGTAATCTATGTACTAGGGCTCGATGGAGTAGTAGCGCAATCACTATTTATTGCAAGTAGCTTTCCAACATCTCGAAATAGCTCTAGCCTTGCTCTTGAGTATGATGTAGATTCAAATGTAGCAGCACAAACCGTCCTTTTCTCAACAATTGTTAGTTGTTTAACGGTAACGGTTGTAATTTATCTTTCTACTATTCTATTTGCTTAATATTCCATTGAATTCGAATGACTTTAAATATAAGTTATTCGGATTTTTTTGTTTTATAAAGTACGGATGTTGCCAAGTAGTTTTATTCTATTAGTGCATACATAATTAGGTTATTCTATTAAGTTCATTTTGTTTGAAAAGAAACTCCTATCTTAAACGTGATGTTTAAGATAGGAGTCTATTTGGAAAGTTGGATAACAATGTGAAGTTTTATAACTTCAAACGTTTAGTAGAATTTAATTATTTTGCTGCTACAGTGTTTTCGTATGGGTTAGATAAATCCATTCCATCTAATGATAGACCCATTGCTTTTGCTACACCTTCACCGTACGCTGGATCAGCTAAGTAGCAGTGTAAGATGTGTTTACGTTTAATGAATTCTTCAACACCAGCCATATTTTCAGCAGTATTTTGGAATAGACGCTCTTGTTCTTCTGCAGACATTAAACGGAATAACTTACCAGGTTGTTCAAAGTAGTTATTATCGTCTTCACGGAAGTCGTAAATGTCAGCTGGACCATCTAAAGCAAGAGATGGCTCTTTGTATTGTGGTTGAGCTTGAAGCGCACCATAGCTGTTTGGATAGTAAGAAATAGCGCTACCGTTATTTCCATCAACACGACCTTGACCATCGCGGTGGTAAGCGATGAATGGGCAACGTGGTTTATTTACTGGAATTTGATAATGATTTACACCTAAACGGTAACGAGTTGCGTCTGCGTAAGCGAACAGACGAGCTTGTAACATACGGTCAGGTGAGAATGAAATACCAGGAACTACGTTAGAAGGAGCAAATGCAGCTTGCTCAACATCAGCAAAGTAGTTTTCTGGGTTACGGTTTAATTCGAATTCCCCAACTGGAATTAGTGGGTATTCTGATTTATACCATACTTTTGTTAAATCAAATGGATTATCTTTAGAATTACGAGCTTGTTCTTCAGTCATCACTTGGATGTACATTTTCCATTTTGGGAAGTCACCTTTTTCAATTGAGTCAAAAAGGTCACGTTGTGAAGATTCACGGTCTTGACCGATGATTTTTGCAGCTTCTTCGCCAGTTAAGTTTTTAATACCTTGTTCTGTACGGAAGTGGAATTTCACATATACACGCTCACCAGCTTCGTTAATCATTGAGTATGTGTGAGAACCAAAACCGTGCATATGACGGTAACCGTCTGGAATACCACGGTCAGACATAACGATTGTTACTTGGTGTAATGCTTCCGGTAGGCTAGTCCAGAAATCCCAGTTACTATTAGCGTTATGCATGTTTGTTTTAGGGTCACGTTTAACAACGTGGTTTAAATCTGGGAAATGTAATGGGTCACGGAAGAAGAATACAGGTGTGTTGTTACCAACTAAATCCCAGTTACCTTCTTCAGTATAGAATTTCAGTGCGAAACCACGGATATCACGTTCTGCGTCAGCTGCACCACGTTCACCAGCTACTGTTGAGAAACGTGCAAACATTTCTGTTTTCTTACCAACTTCAGAGAAAATTTTTGCTTTTGTATATTTCGTAATGTCATGCGTTACAGTAAAAGTACCAAATGCACCTGAACCTTTAGCGTGCATACGACGCTCTGGAATTACTTCACGGTTAAAATTAGCTAACTTTTCAATTAAAAATACATCTTGTAAAAGAATTGGGCCACGACGACCGGCTGTTAAAACATCATCATTACTTACAACTGGAGCACCAGTAGTAGTAGTTAAACGTTGATCTTTAGAATTACTCACGTATATACCTCCTAGAAATTTAAATCTCTACGAAATTGAGTATAACAAATCTAAATAAAAATTTCTACTAAATTATAATAATTCTTTTTAAGGAATGTCTTTTGTGAAGGATTATGAAAATATGAATCAACTAAACGTGTGAGTTTAAGAGGTTTAATAGGCGTGAAGTCCTAATGTGGCGAGAAATGTCGAATAGAAGAGGTAGATAATTGAATGTGTTTATTGCGAGTCTAATGGAAGGTCTGACAAATATGAGAGAGTTCTCTATTGAAAAAATATCGGTCTAATTGAAAATGTTAATCTTTTATATAAGGAGGGAATCATCAAAATACTATGCCAGAAGGAAGAGATTTAACCTGTTCTATAACTTTGTTATTTTCAATAAGCCCCAGTGGCTCAAGTATTCGCCAAAAACACAGAGTTATTTGCCAAAACAAGGGGATTATTCGCCCCGAAGAACAAACTCGAGTTTCCAGCATCTCATATAACCCACACTAGAAGGACTTTCTCCACCCTTCATTATTAGGTTAATAACCTAAATGGTAGCCACTGAATAATCTATATATACATAAAAAAATCCTTATTAAGTGTTGTGGAGTAACTGAATTTCAGTCCTCTACAAATCCGTATGGAGGAATGAAATGAACTTATTAGAAGTTGAACAATTTTTAGTTCAATATAAAGATGAGATGGGGCTATCAGACAAATGGTATGATGAAAAATTAAATCAGATAATACAAGAGGAGCGCTATTTTCCAACTACAGAGGAACTAAGTTTTGGAGCTCGAGTTGCTTGGCGCAATAGCAATCGCTGTATCGGAAGGTTGTTTTGGAAGTCACTGCATATTTTTGATGAACGGCATACAGAGGATGAAGAAGAAATATTTAAGGCGCTTCTACGACATATAAAATATGCGACAAATAATGGGAAGATTAAACCAGCAATAACCGTATTTAATCACAAAAATATTAGGATATGGAATGATCAAATAATTCGTTATGCTGGTTATGAAACAGAGAATGGTATTCTTGGAGACTCAAAATCACTTGTTTTTACGAAAGTTTGCCAAGAGCTAGGGTGGCAAGGGGAAGGGACACATTTTGATGTGTTGCCAATTGTAATTCAGGTGGGGGAGCGAACACCAGTATTCTTTAATATACCAAAAGACTATATTTTAGAGGTTCCAATTCGTCATCCTGAGATTAAAGAGTTTGAAGAGCTTAATTTGAAATGGTATGCAGTGCCAATTATATCAAACCTATCATTAAGTTTAGGTGGTATTGAATATCAAGCTGCCCCTTTTAATGGTTGGTATATGGGAACAGAAATAGGTGCTAGAAATCTGGCTGATATAGATCGCTATAACATGTTACCTAAAATTGCAGAAATACTATGTTTAAATACGAATACGAATTCAAGCCTATGGAAGGACAGAGCACTTGTTGAACTAAACATAGCAGTATTACATTCATTTAGGGAAGACGGTGTTAGTATAGTAGATCATCATACAGCAGCCCAACAATTCAAGGTATTTCAACAGCAGGAAAAAGAAAGTAATCGTCAGGTGACAGGAGATTGGAAGTGGCTTATACCTCCTATGTCCCCTGCAGCAACACATATTTATCATCAACCAATAGCTAATATTATTAAAAAACCTAATTACTTTTATCAAAAAAAGCCATATTAATAAAATTATTTATCGATTGAATACATGCTTTCCAAAATGTAAAGCTCTCATGAGAACTCTTCCAGCAGCGGTTTTGAAATACTTTTCCACATCATTGCAATGGGGTCATGTGAAATGGACTTTGCACATGACCCCTTTTATTATTTCGTATCTAAAATAATCTCAATTAATTCCTCTCGATTGATAAGATATACATCATTTGTTTCAGCAAGGGTCTCCGCTTGTTTTGTAAAATAACTATTTGTAATGACCCATGCTTGAGAGGCGTCATACATCTTAAGAGCGCCAATGATTTCTTGAACCGCTTTGACTCCAACTGTACCTGAGTATCTTTTTGCTTGTACAGCTATTGTGTCTTCTCGATCTTTCAAGATTAAATCAGCACCATAATCTCCAGAGGCCTTTGTGAATTTAACTTTAAAACCACGCTTCTCGAAAAGATAGCCTAAGTATTGTTCAAACTCTTCACCGGTCATTTCATCAATTTCTTTAATACCCGCTTTTCTAAGCTTTCTATATGTGCCAGTCTTTCGCCAAAACTTAAATAGAAGTATTAGAACAAGGAATCCAATCATTACATAGACAGACCCAGTAATTGTTTTTGTATAATTCCATCCAATAAAGCCGACTAAAATGAATACTAAGATTGGAAAGAGACGAATCGGTTTTTTCTTTTTTTCTTTCCGTTTACGCAAAGCAATTAAAACCCCTTTTTCGATAGTTATTGATATTGTAACACAAAAAGGGCACATATGTTTGTATATCAAATATATCTATTCTTAGCACTTACATTTGCAGAAATAAATAACATTACTGCAAAAATTAAAAATAATAAAATCGGTTGATTCCAATTTCCAACTGTATCATGTAAATATCCAAATAAGACTGGACCAACTGCAGCAAGTGAATAACCTACAGATTGAGCGAATCCAGAAATTTGCGCGGCTTCATAAGCAGTTTTTGTTCGTAGAGTGAAGAACATTAGTACGACACCAAAGGATGCTCCACCTGCAAGTCCTAAACACATCATCCATAACAATGTATAGTCAGTCCATTGATTATAAATCCCAATGAACCCTATAATATAAAAAAGTGTAAATATAAAAACAATAGGACGCTGTGAAGAGAATTTTTCAGCTATAATTGGAATTAAAAAAGTCATGGGGATTTGGGAATACTGCATAATGGATGTCATTAATCCTGCGTTAGCAGCAGAGAACCCTTGGGAAACTAAAATCTCTGGTAACCATGCTGTAGTACAATAAAACAAGATAGACTGTAAACCCATAGAAATAGCTATAGCCCACGCTAAAGGAGATTTCCAAATGGCTTTCTCCACAGTATTAGGTGTTGCACTATTGCTTAATGAAGACAAATCTAATTTTTTTCCTCGGAGCAAAGGAATCCATACAATAAGAGTAATAATCGTTAAAATGATAGGAATACCTAATGCTCCTTGCCAGCCAAACGCTGTGTTTTCCGCAATTGGTTGACTAATTCCGAGAGAGACTCCTGCTGATACATTCATTGAAACAGTATAAAGCCCTGTTAATAATCCGATATGGAGTGGATACTTTAATTTAAAAAAGCTAGGTACGAGTACATTTCCAAATGCAATCGCTGCACCAATTAATATTGTACCTAAAAGTAATGTAGGTGTATTGCCAAGTGAACGAATGATAATACCAAATGTAATTAATATAACAGATAAAAACAATGTGAGTTCCATACCAAATTTTCTTGAAACTCTTGGTGCAAATGGAGAAACAATAGCAAATGCCAAAAGTGGTATTGTCGTTAAGAAACCAGCTAATACATTTGATATGTTTAAACTTTCACGTATGTACGAAATGACCGGCCCTACTCCAGTGATAGGACTTCTTAAGGTGGTAGCAAAAAAGCAGATTGCTACTACAAATAGAAGGGTAGCTGTAGTAATGTGAAATTTTCTGCTAGGTTTTGTTATTTGATTTGTCGTCATAGGTAGACCTCCTAATATCCGTAAGAAATAGTGTACCAATATTTTTAAAAGTGTAAATAGTTCCCTTAAAAGTAAAGCTTCAATTTGTTTTTCCTTTCTACAAATAGGAATAATCGTTGGATAACTTTAAAGGTCATTATGTATATAATAGGTGAAATTGCTATAAAAAAGGCAACATTTGGTTATCATATTTTGTAAATATACATAGGTTAGCCCACAACATTAAAAAGTTAGTTTTATATATTACAAGAAAATGTAAAGAATATCGTACAATAAATTACAAGATGTTAAGAAAAGGATGACGATAGATGACTGTATCAATTGGGTTTTATAAGAGAATACATGATTGGGTACTGGATGAGTATACCAATAAGATTTGTTTTCGACCATTTCAGGTGAACGGTAACCCATATAAATCAAGAGTATTTGTAGTAGGAGCACAGCCTGAGCCATTGGCAAAGCATGAATCAGAGGACGTAAAAGTTTATGCGAATTCACTAGTTGATGAGAACATCTTTCGTTTATTAAATGAAGAGGAAATGAATCAGTCTTCTCGTGAATATAAAGGGATATTAAATTTTGTTCAATATATGAAAGCAACAAACAACGAAGATGTTGTGGTGACTAGTGTTAATTGTTATGTTGAACCTGATATAAGAAAGTTAAAGTCGATGAAAAAGTTAAATGACCCGTTAATTGTAAAGGGTGCGCGGATCTTCAAAGAGGTAGTAAATGAATTTTCACCGCAGATCATCATTTTACAAGGATCAAAAGCATTAAAGGAATTCCATGAACTATATGAAGATAAGCTGATAATCAAAGGCGACTTAACAGTTCCAGTATCAGAATTGGAAAACCAAGGGGTTATTGCAGAGCTAAATTTAGGTAGTGGGAAAAAGTGCAATGTGCTTGCATGTAGAAGTATGTCCTATTTCGGAAAAAACGGAGAGTCTTTCCAAGAATTTAAAAAGATAATTGGGGATTTACTAAATAATTAATAGGTTTTCGTATTAAAATACGAACATTAAAGATGATGTGATTATATTATATTAGTAAATTCCGAATAATTAGAATCATTTTTTTATTTAATTAAATATTGCATTCGACAGAATCCGTGTTTATAATATGTACATTCTTAATAAAATCTTTACAAAACAGAATGATATTTCACTCATATAATAGCGAGAATATGGCTCGCAAGTTTCTACCGACTTACCGTAAATAGGTCGACTATGAGAGACATTACTAAACAGCTTTTTTGTTGTTTGGTCACTTTCGAATGCAAAACCCGAAAGACTTGTTGACTCATGGAGGAAATAAGTTTTTTGGGTTTTTTATTTTTAGAAATTAATAGAGAGGGCGGTCTTTCATCTTGAATTTATTGAAAGAAAAAATTATCAAAGAGGGAAAAGTATTATCAGATACTGTTTTAAAAGTAGATTCATTTTTAAATCATCAAATAGATCCATTGTTAATGAGAGAGATTGGTGAAGAGTTTGCAAATAGATTCTCAGATGAAGTCATCACAAAAATATTAACGATTGAATCTTCAGGAATTGTTCCAGCAACAATGTTAGGCTTAACTATTGGTGCACCAGTAGTTTTTGCCCGTAAAAGAAAGTCATTAACACTATCCGAAAACTTATTAACATCAAAAGTTCATTCATTTACAAAAAATGAAACAAATGAAATCTCTGTATCAAAAGATTACCTATTACCTGACGATAATGTGCTTATTATTGATGACTTCCTAGCTAATGGAGAAGCAGTTAAGGGATTGTTAGATATTGTAAAGCAATCGGGAGCAACATTGGTAGGGGTTGGAATTGTTATTGAAAAAGGATTCCAGCAAGGAGGACAAACGTTACGTGAAGAGGGCGTTCGTATTGAATCTCTAGCAAATATTAAATCACTTACAAATGGCAACGTTAAGTTTTTTGAATAATAACTAAAACTAGGAGGATTTATTAATAATGAATAATGCAAAAGCGTTTACGCTTGGTATCCAACATTTACTTGCTATGTATGCGGGAGCTATTTTAGTGCCGATTATTATCGGTGATGCCCTAGGCTTTTCATCTGAACAAATGACCTATTTGGTTGCCATTGACATTATGATGTGTGGTATTGCGACTTTATTGCAAGTAATGAGAGGGAAATTTATAGGTATTGGGTTACCAGTAGTTTTGGGATGTACATTTACAGCTGTATCTCCAATTATCGCCATTGGTTCGGACAAGGGTGTTGGTGCGGTTTATGGAGCAATTATTGCATCTGGAATTATTGTTGTTTTAATTTCGGGGGTCTTTGGTAAACTTGTGAAGTTCTTCCCTCCAATCGTTACAGGCTCTGTTGTAACCATTATTGGAATTTCATTAATACCTGTAGCCATCAATAATATGGGTGGTGGTCAAGGTGCTGAAGATTTCGGTTCTGGTATCAATATTGCATTAGCTATGGTTACTTTATTCATTATTCTTTTAATCTATCGTTTTACTACTGGGTTTATGCGTTCAATTACAATTTTACTAGGTTTGATCTTTGGAACTGTTATCGCTGCATTTTTAGGAAAAGTTGATTTTCAACCAGTAATTGAAGCTGGGTGGTTACATATGGTACAACCATTCTATTTTGGTACACCAACTTTTGACTATGGTGCTATTATTACGATGACGCTAGTGGCAATGGTCTCTCTAGTAGAATCTTCAGGAGTTTACTATGCTCTAAGTGATATTACAAAACAGAAAGTCGAATCAAAAGATCTATCAAGAGGATATCGTTCTGAAGGGTTAGCATCCATTATTGGTGGAATTTTCAATGCGTTCCCTTATACAACATTCTCGCAAAACGTTGGTCTAATAAAAATGACAGGTGTAAAAGAACGAAGTGTTATCTTTATTACTGGATCATTATTGGTATTACTTGGTTTTTTACCGAAAATCGCTGCTTTAACAACAATTATCCCTACATCAGTATTAGGTGGTGCAATGCTAGCGATGTTTGGTATGGTTGTTACCCAAGGAATCACGATGTTAGCACCAGAAATTATGCGCTCGCCTGAAAACGCAATGGTAGCAGCTGTTGCTGTCGGATTAGGTGCTGGTGTAGTATTTGTGCCTAATATCTTTGCGGTTCTTCCAGAGTGGATCACTGTACTAACTTCTAATGGCATTGTTTGTGGTTCTGTAACTGCCATCGTATTAAATATTGTGTTTAATATGATCGGTACAAAAAAAGAAGAACCAATGCATGCCAAAACGGTTGGAGTAGAATAATAGTTTAGGGGCTGGGACAAAAGTTAGTTTTCAACAAACAGAGCGTTTTGAATATAGTAAAAATTTACTGTTTATTTGGAAGTCGTTCGTTGGAGATGCAGACTGAGACTCCTACGGGATGTAGAAGCAGTCTTGAGACCCCGCAGAGCTTGAGCTCGAGGAGGCTCAAGGCTTCCCCGTGGAAAGCGAAGTCTGCGTCGGAAACGAACGATCATATAGCCAAAAAGTACAATCTAAAATGAAAGATGAACTGTAATTTTCCACTTCAGTCCCAGCCTCTTCTTATTATCTTAAATTGACCTCTTCTATAGTAGGGAGAGACTCGATTGCCCCCATTTTTTCGCAAACAATTGCCCCAACTTTATTACTAAAACAAATAATCTCTTCCCACGTCTTAAAGGAAATCGATTGAGGGTTTTCTAATTTGCTTAATTGAAATAAAGTAGCACCGACAAAAGCATCACCAGCTCCAGTAGTATCGATTGCTTGAACAGAAATACTTGGAACAAAGATTGATTGCCCTCTTAAAGAAAAGAAGGTGCCATCCTTTCCTAATGTTACAGCAATACAATCGACCCCAAAGGAATGTAATATTTTAACGGCTTTTGGGATATCTGTTTCATTAGTTAAGAGAACTAGCTCTTCATCACTAACCTTTAAAAAGTCACAATATGGTATACATTCAAATATATTCCCTTTAAACTGTTCCACATTTTCACCCCATAAATCTATTCGAAAATTAGGGTCAAAGGATATGTAACTTTTTTGCTTTTTTGCATAGCGTAACAAATCTTTGTAAGTTTGTTGAAATGGATGTGTCAGTAGAGCGGTAGCAGATCCAAAGTGAATAATTTTCATTGATGAAAGCACTTCTAAAGGAATCTCATCCATTGTTATATTGGCATCTGCCCCTCGGTTAAAAACAAAGTCTCTTTGTCCGTCTTCTTGTAGAGATACAAAAGCAAGAGTTGTTGGAATGTGTGGGTCTATTAATAACAAATCTGTTTTCACCCCAACTAATTGCAATGTAGAGTTAAGAAAATGCCCAAATGGATCATTACCTACTTTTCCTAGGAAATGTGCTTCACCCCCTAGCTTAGCAATGGATGCACTAACATTCGCAGGAGCCCCGCCAGCCTTTTTGATAAATGTGGAACCATCTTTCAATCCTACATTTCGCTCATTACAGAAAAAGTCGATTAACAATTCTCCAATACATAAAACAGATAAATTCATAATTCCGTCCCCCTTCACTGATATTATTTTAATTCCAATGCATTCACATAACAAAAATAAAACTTAAAAATATATTTCAAAAAAATAACTATATAAAAATAAACAAAAGTAAAACAGCTAGTATGAAACTCCTTAAACAAGAGGTGAAATAAGGACTTTTGTATATAAAAATAATGTTTTTATATATTATTCAATAAAGAATTGACCGTTTGCTTTAAATTATGTTTGAATTTTCTGAACAAACCAGGAATATGTTATGAAAAACAATCAAACAAAGGAGAAACCACATGCTCAAAAATATAAAATCTTGTATTTCTCCCGAATTGCTAAAAGTACTAATGGAAATGGGTCATGGTGATGAAATTGTTTTAGCTGATGGGAATTTCCCCGCAGCCTCCCATGCCCAACAATTAGTTCGATTAGATGGCAATCAAATGACCCATGTACTTAAAGGCATTCTAGAATTGTTGCCCCTTGACCATTATGTAAAAAACCCAATTTCTTTAATGATGCATGGAGAAGAAGTAGGAAGACCAGCGATTTGGAACGATTTTGAAAAAGTTATAAAAAGTGAAGGGTATCCATTCAATGTTCAATATCTCGAACGCTCTCATTTTTATAATAGGGCTAAAAGTGCTTATTGTATAGTTGCAACAAGTGAGCAAGCACTATATGCAAATATCATATTAAAAAAAGGTGTTATAGAGACAGAATAGGAGAATGAATATGTTTCCTGAAGAAAGACAACTACAAATCGTAAAGGTGCTTAACGCACGGGGGAATGTAAAAGTTGCTCAGTTAAGTAAGCGGTTTAATGTAACTGTTGAAACAATTAGACGTGATCTTGAAAAGTTAGAATTAGAAAATAAATTAAAACGTACCCATGGAGGTGCAATTGCCATTGACAATGGGGACGATGATGAAATTCCCTTTAATGATCGGACAGTTTTAAATAAAGAAGAAAAAATGAGCGTGGCTAAAGAGGCTATAACGCTAATAAATGAGCGAGATATCATCTTTTTGGATGCAAGTTCAACTTCATTTTATTTGGCAAAAGGCTTACCAAATTTAGAGTTAACAGTAATCACTAATTCGTTACTAGTTGCGTATGAGCTCTCAAATAGATCTAACATTCAAGTTGTGATGACAGGTGGAAATCTGACAAAGTCTTCTTTATCGCTAGTTGGACCCAACGTAACAAGAACCATTCAATATTATCATATCAACAAAATGTTCTTTTCATGTAAAGGATTCGATAAAGATTGGGGCATAAGTGATTCTAACGAATTACAAGGAGCCGTAAAACGATCTGTAATGGAGATGGCAGAAGAAAAAATACTGTTGATAGATTATTCAAAAGTGAATAAACGTTCTTTTGTTTTTATCGAAAATAAAAATATATTAGATTATTTAATCGTTGATAAAAAAGCAGATAGACAATACTTGCAAGATTTACAAACTGAAAATATTAAGCTATTAGTTTGTGAATAGAGTAAAGGGAACAATATAAAGATGGAGGTGATTGAATGACAAAATTATTAGAGATGAAAAATATCTCAAAAGCATTTCCTGGTGTTCAAGCATTATCAAATGTATCAATTGATTTAAATAGTGGAGAAGTTTTAGCTTTAGTTGGAGAAAATGGTGCGGGGAAATCTACTTTGATGAAAATCTTAACAGGAATATATAAGGCTGATGAGGGAGAAATACTCCTAAACGGAGCAAAGATTAATGTGGCTAGTACTAAAAGGGCAACAGAATTAGGAATATCGATGATTCACCAAGAGTTAAATTTAATGAAGGATTTAACAATTGCTGAAAATATTTTCATAGGTAGAGAGCCAAAAGGGTTAATGAATTTATTCATAAAAGATCAGCAAGTAAATAGTATGACAGAAGATTTATTTAAACAACTATCTTTAAATTTAGATGCAAGAACAAAAGTTGAAGAATTAACAATAGCGAAGCAACAAATGGTAGAAATAGCGAAAGCGCTTTCTTTCAACTCGAAAATATTAATTATGGATGAACCGACAACGGCGCTAACAGAAAAAGAAATAGATGTGCTATTTGAAATTATTGAAAACTTAAAAAGAAGTGGCGTTGGTATTATATACATCTCTCATCGAATGGATGAACTAAAACGTATTTCTGACCGAATTACGATAATGAGAGACGGTGAATATGTGGACACACTTCCTTCAAAAGAAACAGATATAAAAGAAGTGATTCGCTTAATGGTAGGGCGCGAAGTATATATCGAATCAAAGCCTACCACGACAAATAGAGATAGAGAAATAGTTTTAGAGTTGAAAAATATTTCAACGAATAACAATTTAAAGGATATATCATTTAAACTCCGAAAAGGGGAAATTTTGGGCTTTGCCGGGCTAATGGGTTCAGGCCGAACAGAAGTTGCAAATGCAATTTTCGGCATTGACAAAATAAAACAAGGTGAAATGTATCTGCGTGGAGAGAGAGTAAAAATCTCAAATCCTACTCAAGCTGTTCAAAATGGTATAGGTTACTTAACGGAAGATCGAAAACACTTGGGATTACTTCTTGATATGGATGTAAAGACGAATATTACGATTGCCACATTAAAAAACTTTCAGCGCGCGGGATTCGTGCAGGATGACCAAATTGCCATAACTGCTGAGCAATATGTGAAAAGGTTAAAAGTTAAAACACCTTCTATCCATCAACATATTCGGTTTTTATCAGGAGGAAATCAACAGAAAGTCGTCATATCAAAATGGCTTCTAAGAGATTGCGATATTTTAATATTTGATGAACCAACTAGAGGGATAGACGTTGGGGCTAAAGGTGATATTTATAAGTTACTTGAAGATCTAGCAAATGAGGGGAAATCAATTATTATGATCTCATCCGAATTACCAGAAGTTTTGAGAATGAGTCATAGAATCGTTGTCATGTCAGAAGGAAGAATGACAGGAATTTTAGAAGCTTCGGAAGCTAGTCAAGAGAAGATTATGGAACTCGCAACAGCATATAGGGATTGATTAAGGGGGTGTCATTTTGAAAGCGGATTCAATTCAACAATTGAAGAATGCAAGATTGAAGAAAACAACTGGAGGCAAGCTACAACAATTTTTAGCTTTTGGTAGTTTAGTAGTATTAGTTATCTTTTTCTCAATCGCTTCACCAAATTTTATGCAATGGAGCAACATTATTGGAATTTTGCTATCTACTGCAGTTATAGGTATTTTAGCGTTAGGTGCAACCTTTGTCATTATTACAGGTGGAATCGACCTATCTGTTGGTACAGTAATGACATTAAGTTCTGTAATGACAGGAGTTATCATAGTAAATGCAAATTTACCAATATTTGTAGGTATTATTGGTGGTATGTTAACCGGAGCAATTTGCGGAATGTTATGCGGAATTGCTATAACGAAATTGAATATACCACCTTTTGTTGCAACTTTAGCCATGATGATGATTGCAAAGGGATTAGCGCTTGTTATCTCGAATGCTGCACCGATTTATTTCACAGATCATGAATTTTTTTCAAAAATCGCATTAGGGACAATCATTCCCGGCGTTGAAATTCCAAATGCGGTACTAATCTTTTTTATACTAGGAATTATCGCAGCAGTGATCTTATCAAAAACAATACTTGGCAGATTTAACTTTGCTATAGGTAGTAACGAGGAAGCAACAAGGCTTTCAGGAATCAATGTAGATCGGTGGAAAATTGCCATATATAGTTTAGCGGGTGTATTTACCGGAATAGCCGGAGTTATCATGGCATCCCGGTTAAATTCTGCACAGCCTGCACTTGGGCAAGGCTACGAATTAGAAGCAATAGCGGCCGTAGTAATTGGTGGAACTTCCTTAAGTGGTGGAAAAGGTACGATTGTCGGTACAATTATCGGCGCTTTAATTATGAGTGTGCTAACAAATGGCCTTCGCGTATTATCTATTCCTCAAGAGTGGCAAACGGTTGTAGTTGGTTTTGTGATTATTTTTGCTGTATATATGGATATTTTACGTAGAAGGAAAAAGTAATTTCTTTTAAAAGCGGTATTGAACCGGTATTGGTTACTATACAAAAGTTTTGAAATCCAGGGGAGGATGTTCAATGAAAAAACGTTTATGGTTCATAGGGTTATGCTTGGTAATCGGTTTGGTAATGGCGGCATGTGGAAATGGAAATGGTAACGGAAACGGAAACGGAAACACATTAGCACCACCAGTGACAACAACTAATCCTAGTGATGGCGATGGCGGTGGTGATAAGCCGTATATTGCGATTGTATCGAAAGGATTCCAACACCAATTTTGGCAAGCTGTTAAACAAGGTGCCGAGCAAGCAGCAGAAGAATTTGATGTTGAAATTACTTTTGAAGGACCTGAAAGTGAGTCGCAAGTCGATAAGCAAATCGAAATGCTTCAAACGGCTATTGATAAAAAGCCCGATGCAATTGGCTTTGCAGCATTAGATTCTCAAGCTTCTGTAAACTTATTGGAAACTGCACAAAGTGAAGGTATTCCTGTAATTGCATTTGACTCAGGTGTCGACAGTGATATTCCATTAGCAACAGCTTCAACTGACAATGAAGCAGCAGCTGCACTTGCAGCAGAAAAAATGGCAGAGTTAATCGGTGGAGAAGGTAAAGTAGCGTTAGTTGTACATGACCAAACTTCCATAACAGGTATTAGCCGCCGTGACGGTTTTGTCAATTATATGGAGGAGAATTTCCCTAATATTGAGATAGTAGATATTCAATATGGTGGTGGAGACCATTTGAAATCTACTGACTTGGCAAAAGCCATTATGCAAGCACATCCAGATTTAAAAGGATTATTCGGGTCAAATGAAGGCTCGGCAATTGGTGTTGTAAATGCAGTACAAGAAATGAACAAAGTCGGCGAAATTACTGTTGTAGGATTTGACTCTGGGAAACAGCAAATTGATGCAATTAAAAGTGGCCTTATGGCAGGTGCTGTAACTCAAAACCCTGTGGGCATAGGTTATGAAACTGTAAAAGCAGCAGTAGCAGCAATTAACGGAGAAACTGTTGAGAAGCAAATTGATACTGGCTTTTACTGGTACGATAAAGACAATCTTGATAGCGAAGAAATAAAGGCGGCAATTTACGAGTAATAGAATTATGTATTGAGGGGAGCCAATATAACTGGCTCCTCTTATAAGAAAGCTACCCTAATGTCATATCAAAACTACTCTTAAATGATTAGTCTTATTAGAACGACTCCGATTAATGTTTTAGAAAGCGAGGTAGGAGCATTATGTCAAATGTGATACAAGAACTGAAAAAGTATGCAAAGGAATTAGTGAATTGTGGTCTTGTTGTCGGTGCAGGTGGAAATCTAAGTATGAGAGATGGGGAATATATGTATATTTCCCCTAGTGGGTACGATCTAAAAGAAATTGCTGATGACGAGTGGGTAAAAGTGCATATAGAAACAGGTCATTTTGAAAGTGATATACGTCCGTCGTCAGAACTTTTAATGCACTTAGAATGCTTTCGAAATAACCCATCAATTAATGCTGTTCTACATGCACATCCAACTTATTCAGTTGCCGTATCATCGACAGGAAAAGAAATACCTCCTTTATTTCCAGACTTTCCAGCAATGGTTAAAAAGGTGAGTTACATCGATTACGTAATTCCAACAACTTCAATTTTAGCTAATAAAGTAGCTGAACTAGTTGTTGATACAGATGTAATGGTTATGCGTAATCATGGTGTATTAACTGTCGGAAAAACAATGAAGGAGGCGTACTTCTTTATGCAATTAGTTGAGGAGTCTGCAAAGGTATTTACTTATAGTTCTATTGTTGGAAGCCCCCGTATTTTAACGGAGGAGGAATGTACAGCTTTGCGGAACTTATCAGCAGAAAAATATCGAGCAAAACTTTTGGAGTCGTGAGGAGGTGTGATGATTGGCAGTTGTATTAGCTTATGATCTAGGTGCTTCCAGTGGGCGTTTAACAGCCCAAAAATTTGATGGAGAAAGGTTAAGTCATACCGAAATTCATCGTTTTAAAAATGAGTCAATTGAAATTGATCGTCACTTCTATTGGGATTTCCCTAAAATCTTAAAAAACATTGAAGAATGTTTAAATAAGTTGGAAAATAATGCGGCCTCAATTGGTATCGATACTTGGGGCGTTGACATAGGGCTAATCAATAAAGAGGGAAAACTAATACAAAATCCATATTCCTATCGAGATACATTCACGGTTCCTTTTGTTCAAAAAGTGGAAGAAAACGTAAGTCATCAAGAACTATTTAAGCGAACGGGAAACAGCATTTCCTCAATTAATACAATATTCCAACTAATGGCTATACAAGCACGGTTTCCTTCCTATTTACAGCAAACAGGCTCCATTTTATTAATGCCCACTTTATTTGTATACGCTTTGGCAAATGAGTATGTAAATGAGCTAACTATTGCCTCGACGACGCAATTATTAAATATCCAATCTAAACAATGGGATGAATCCTTAATAAATACAATCTTTCAGCAACCATTACCTTTATGTCCTGTTGAAAAGCCGCATCAAATAATCGGCCAATTAAAGTCAAATCCGGCTATAAAAATGGCCCTAGTCCCTGGGCACGATACAGCATGTGCGGTGTCGGCTCTTCCAATTGAAACAAAGAATGCTATTTTTATAAGCTTGGGTACTTGGGGATTAGTAGGTATGGAACTTAAAGAACCGATTTTAACAAATGAAGCTTTTACTAGTGGATTTACAAATGAAAGAACAAGTGAAGGGGATATTCGATTCCAAAAAAATGCGACTGGATTTTGGGTTATTCAACAGTTAAGAAAAGAGTGGAAACAATTAGGGTTAAACATTTCCTTTGACGATGAATATGATGCTTTTCATCAATCCAAGCCATTTCATTCTATTATTCAGCCTGAGGATTCGATGTTCTTTAATCCAAGTTCCATGTCAAAAGCAATACAAACATACTGTCAAAATACAAATCAGCCTATCCCGAGCACTGTAGGGGAATTCGTTCGCTGCATAAGCGAAAGTATGGCAATGCACTACGCACATGTTATTGAACGAATTGAGTCATTGACAAATCGCAGTTGCTCTACGATTTATATGGGTGGTGGCGGTGTTCAAAATGAAGTTATTTGTCAACTAATAGCCGATGCAACTGGTAAGACAGTGGTAACAGGTCCTGCAGAAGCGAGTTCGTTAGGAAATGGACTATCACAACTTCGTGCATTAGGTGAAATTGCTTCATTAGAAGAGGGCCGTCAAGTGATTAAACAGTCATTTGAAACAAAGGAATATGAACCACAAAACATAGAACAGTGGAAAGAAATGAAATTGCGTTTTGCACATATATACAAGGGGGTCTCATAATGGTGGGAGAAAAAAGATATATAGGCGAATTCCCTAAGATTGGAATACGCCCTACGGTAGACGGAAGACGAAGAGGGGTACGTGAATCCATAGAAGATCAGGCGATGGGGTTGGCAAAAGCTGTAGCACAATTCTTAAGCGAAAATTTAAACTATACAAACGGTGAGCCAGTTCAATGTGTTATTGCTGATACATGTATAGGTGGTGTAGCAGAGGCGGCTGCTTGTGCGGAAAAGTTTAAAAGAGAAGGAGTTGGATTGTCAATTACCGTGACGCCAAGCTGGTGTTATGGGATTGAGACGATGGACATGGATCCACATATTCCAAAAGCTGTATGGGGATTTAATGGTACAGAAAGACCTGGTGCTGTTTATTTAGCGGCAGTTCTAGCAGCACATAACCATAAGGGATTACCTGCATTCGGCATTTATGGTCGAGATGTTCAAGATTTAGGGGATTTATCAATACCACAAGATGTTCAAGAAAAACTGTTGAAATTTGCGAAGGCAGGTTTAGCCGTTGCAACATTACGCGGAAAGTCATACTTGTCAATTGGCTCTGTGTCAATGGGTATTGCAGGTAGTATTGTGAAGGATGACTTCTTCCAAGAATATCTAGGTATGCGTAACGAATATGTTGAATCTGTTGAGTTTTTACGCCGGATGGATTTAGAAATATACGATAAAGAGGAATTTGAGAAAGCGTATCAATGGGTTAAGGAGCATTTTGTATTTGGTGAAGATCATAATGAACCTGAATCACAACGAACTGCCAAACAAAAGGAAGAGGACTTAAAAACATCTATTAAAATGGCTATTATTGCGCGGGATTTAATGATTGGCAATGAAAAACTAGCAGAATTGGGTTGGGAAGAAGAAGCAAATGGACATAACGCCTTCATTGCAGGATTCCAGGGACAGCGCCAGTGGACAGATCATTATCCTAATGGCGATTTTATGGAGGCCGTTTTAAATTCTTCTTTCGATTGGAATGGTAAACGAGCGCCTTATATTTTAGCAACAGAAAATGATTGTATGAATGGGGTAACGATGGCGTTTGGACACTTGCTAACAAACACTGCACAGGTTTTTGCTGATGTTCGGACTTACTGGAGTCCTGAGGCAGTTCAAAGGGTAACAGGTAAAGCTCCATCGGGGAGAGCAGAAGGAGGGTTCATACACTTAATTAACTCTGGACCAGCTGCACTTGATGGAACAGGTCAACAAACAATTGATGGCAACCCAGCAATTAAACCATTTTGGGCTATTGAGGATGAAGAAGTAATGGCTTGTATAAAAAATACCCAATGGCGACCAGGAAATACTGGTTACTTCCGTGGAGGAGGATATTCGACTGATTTCACTACAAAAGGTGAAATGCCAGTTACAATAAGTAGGCTTAACTATGTAAAAGGGTTAGGGCCTGTACTGCAAATTGCTGAGGGGTATACAGTTGAATTAGATGAGGAGATGCATAATTACCTTGACCTTCGTACGGATCCAACTTGGCCAACAACATGGTTTGTTCCAAATTGTACGGGAGTAGGTGCTTTCACAGATGTTTATTCAGTGATGAACAATTGGGGCTCAAACCATTGTGTTGTTACTTACGGACATGTGGGGGCGGAATTTATTACATTGGCATCTATGCTAAGAATTCCAGTAAATATGCATAATGTTGCTGAAGAACGGATTTACCGACCAAGTGCATGGAATATGTTCGGTACACAGGAAAGCGAGCAAGCGGACTATAGAGCTTGTCAAAACTTTGGTCCTCTATATAAGTAAGGAGGGGCTGAAATGTACGCAATCGGTTTGACTATGGTACAAAGTCGAGCAGAGCAATCCTAATTTGTATAAAAATAAATTAGCAGAAGTAGTCATATTCACATGGAGTCATTTCGATGCAGTTGAATAGCATATCTCTAAAAACAATTGAGGTGGATGGCACTGTCATTTACTAGATAATTATATGGTTCTCAATATAAAACATGAAGAGTATAGACAAAGTAATGTTACCTTTGTTTATACTCTTTTTAATGTTGATAATTATATAGTTTGAAAGGGGAATTAAAAATCTTCAACAATAATATAAGTCATCTTCACTGGACCGTGAACACCAACAACTAGATTCATTTCAATGTCAGCAGAGTTACTTGGTCCAGTTATGAAGTTAATGCAAGTCGATACAGGAGCATCGATGTTCCTTAAATATTGGGCTGCTTGTGTGAATCTTGGAACAATTGTACTCAGTGGAACAATGGCTATAGAGTTTGTTGGCAAAAAGGATATGAGTCTCCCTTTTTTGTCGTTTGTTTGGATCATAATCGTACCCGACTCCGCCAATGTTAAATCGCTAACGACAATACCGATATTTGCCATCTCAGCTACTTCTTTATTTTTTTCAGCCAAATTAGGTTGCCATTTGAAACTGTCTGGTTGCATTTGTAAAAACTCAGCAATTTGTAATTCTTTATATCGTTCATCATCTGCGTAAATTAAATTTCCATTACCATATTGTTCCATCACCTTTTCCAATGTTCCTTGTAGAGATTGAATCGTACACTGTTCAACATTTGTATGGATATTTTGGCATTGCTCGATGAATATTTGAACTAGTTCCTCTTTTGTAGAGCCTTTTAAAACCTCATGTTGGGGTTGATGCTTCCATAATATCTCCGGTTTATTTACTAGTGGTGTAGAACGACCTAACCTTTCTGCAATTCTCCCTAAAAATGCTTCACGATTATGAATTGTCACGGTGATGTCCCCCCTTCGCTCTATTTTTAAACCAATCTCTAAATCTTTCTTTTTCAGGAGAAGGGAAGTCGCGGATTTCTGTCCAGTTTTTTAGTGGTCCGGGACCTTTTTTAATTCTATCTTCCTTAACAAACGGCTTCATTACCACTCTGGCAGCTTTCGTACCTACTGAGTAAATTTTACTTGTGCCGGTACCAAAACCGAATGCACGCATAAGAGCAACTTCACTTATTGGTGCTCGCCCCTCTTTTTCAACAATGATTTCTCGGTGTTTATGTAGCAATTGATGAAGAGGGATTTTAACAGGGCATACTTCTGTACAAGCACCGCACAGTGTCGATGCATAAGGTAATTCTTTATAATCATCATACCCACCCAAGAGGGGAGAGAGTACAGCACCAATTGGTCCGGAGTAAATTGAACCGTAAGAGTGACCTCCAATATGACGATAAACAGGGCAGGCATTAACACAAGCAGCACAGCGAATACATTGTAAAATGGACTGGAATTCGCCACCTAAAATAGAGGAACGTCCGTTGTCCACCACAACAAGATGAAATTCTTCAGGTCCATCAACTTCCCCAGGTAACTTTTCACCGGTTAGTAAGGTAATGTAGCTCGTCAATTTTTGCCCTACAGCACTTCTTGTCAACATACTAACAAGTACTTCCATCTCTTCGAAGGTTGGTACTAATCGTTCCATCCCCATAACGGTGATTTGAGTTTTTGGAAGTGCAGCAACTAAATCGGCATTCCCCTCATTCGTTACTAAACAAATAGAGCCAGTCTCAGCAACTGCAAAATTACATCCCGTAATACCTATATCTGCAGTTAAAAAATCTTCCCGTAATACTTTTCTTGCGTGTAGAGCAAGCTCTTCCGGTTTTGATGAATGTTGATAATTTGTTTTACTAGCAAATACATCTTTAATTTGGTCTTTGTTTTTGTGCAGAGCTGGGGTGACTATATGAGAAGGGGGATCATGATCATCTAGTTGTAAAATATATTCACCTAAGTCGGTTTCAATAACGGAACAACCAATTTCTTGCAGATGGTGATTTAAATTGATTTCTTCTGTTACCATTGATTTTGCTTTCACAATTTTCTTTGCCTTCTTTTGTTCAGCAATGGCAGTTATATAATTTGTTGCTTCTTCAGCAGTTTGAGCAAAAAATACATGCCCACCGCGTTTAGAAACATTTTCACTCAGCTCATATAAATAGTAATCGAGGTGTTGAAGAACATGCTGTCGAATCTCTTCCCCGTGATTCCGCCATTCTTCCCAATTTCCTAATGCTTGTGCGGCCAGACTTCTACGGGTTTGAAATCGTTCTTGTGCAGAAGCCACTGCGTTTCTCATAAAGTCATCTTTTAGATTTGTTTCTAATCTATCGGTAAACTTCCCGTTGGATATTTTCATTGCCATCATAAGGCCCCCTATTAGATTAATAAACTAGTGACAATTTAATACTTCTGCAATATGCATCGTTTGGACGTTACTATTTTTTCTAGCAATCCTCCCACCAATATTCATTAAACAGCCAGAATCAGACCCAATTAAATAATGAGCTCCGGTTTTCTCAACTGATGATACTTTTTCATCCACCATTTGTTCGGAAATTTCCATCATTTTGACCGAGAATGTACCTCCGAACCCACAACAGTTTTCTTTCAATGGTAATTCTATTAACTCGAGTCCTTCAACGTGTTGTAGTAGAGTGATAGGTGCGTTTTTTACTTGCAATAACCTTGTCATATGGCATGAAGGATGATAAGTTGCTGTTCCCTTTAATTTAGCCCCTACATTTTCAATTTTTAATACATCAACAATAAATTGAGTTAATTCATATGTTTTACTTGCAATTTCTTTAGCTGAATCTCGCCATAAAGGATCTTCGTGAAAAATATGTTCATAGTCTTTTAGCATGTTAGCGCAAGAACCTGAAGGGCAGACAATATATTTTGCCTTTTCAAACGCACGAATAGTATTTTTCATAGCTTCCTTAGACGATTTTACATAGCCACTATTGTAGGCAGGCTGTCCACAACAAGTTTGCTCCTTTGGAAAATCGATTTCACAGTTTAGACGTTCTAATAGCTCGACAGTACTTTTTCCGACATTACTTTGAAACATATCAACTAAGCAAGTTGCAAATAACGAAATTTTCATAAAATTCCCCCTATAAAACCACTTTACAGTTTATGTTATTTTTAGTCAACGGGTCATATGATGACTAGAAAATATATGTTTTAAATAGAAAAAAATAGAATGTTATTAATGTAATTTGTGTTTTTCTAGATATAAGGATAAAAGGTTTTCAACGTTAGATAAGTGACTTTCCATTGTAGCTTTAGCCTTTTGAGAATCTTGACTTTCTAAAGCATTAAATATATCAATATGTTCTTGATGTAGTTGTAACAAAGCTTCTTTCTTTGTTTTGCTCAATAGTTCTCTTGTACGTATAATTTGATCAGAAATTTTACTTGATACATTTTGGAGCATTGTTACTAGTAAAGGATTGTTTGCTGCTTCTGCGATTGTACGATGAAATAAAATATCAGCCTCGCCACTTAGCTCTGCATCAAAAACAGCGCTTTTCATTGCTTCTAAAGTTTCTCTTAATATTTCAATATGTTCATTAGTACGATATTTTGCAGCATTTTCAATTAGGCCAATTTCGAGTATTTTACGAATCTCGAAAATATTTTTTATTTGGGTTTTATCAAATAAAAGTGACTTCGGAATGTGTAATTGAACATCTTGTACATCTACTTCTTTTATAAAAGTACCTTCACCGTGGCGTATTTCAAGTAATCCTTTTGCTTGTAACGAAGTTAGGGCTTCGCGAATAGCTGAGCGGCCAACTTCGAAATGCTTTGCGAGTTGTTCTACCGAGTCCAGTTTTTCTCCGGGGAGAATTACCTTTTTTACAATTTGCTGTTCAATGATATCTGCAACATGCTCATATAACTTTTTAGGTTTCACTTTTTTATATTGCATTGAGTTTAATACCTTTCGAGTTCTTTCTTTTATATACATTATATTTTATTCAATAGTACGTTTCTATAGAATTAGTTGGTCATATAAACTGGCTGTATAAATTTTAGATATTAATGATTTTTGTGAATGTACTCTTAGAATTGTGCTCATATTTACAAGATCTATTATGGATAAGAGAGAGTTGATGTTAATATTATATAATTTCTATAAAAATAATAGGATATTAGAACTATTGAAAAAGCTGACCCCTCAATGTATTATATTCATATCTTTTTACTAAGGATTAAAGGAGCTGAATATATGTCTTATATGATCATAACAGGATTAATTTGCGGTGCGTTGCTAGGATTCGTAATGCAAAGAGGTCGTTTTTGTTTAACTGGAGGATTCCGTGATATGTATTTAGCTAAAAATAATCGCATGTTTTATGCATTACTAGTGGCTATTGCAGTTCAAAGTGTGGGAGTCTTTTTATTAATAGATTTAGGAGTATTTGAATATTCTGCAGGAACATTACCAATTGTTGCAGTCATTGTCGGCTCTTTTATTTTCGGCATTGGAATTATCTTGGCTGGAGGTTGTGCAACTGGTACTTGGTATCGTGCAGGTGAAGGTCTAATTGGTAGCTGGATCGCATTAGCTGGCTATATGTTAATGAGTACTATTATGAAATCAGGTGTATTAGCCCCGTTTAATCAGCAAGTTCAAGCAAGTTCTGTATTGCCTACTAACTCAATTGCAGATACATTTGGGATTAATCATTGGTTTATTATCATTCCATTTGTTGTGATCGTTGTGTTTATTCTGTATAAACAATTAACAAAACCTAAAGTCGCAATTCCAACGATGAAAGCAAAACGTACAGGTTTAGCACATATCTTATTTGAAAAACGTTGGAATCCCTTTGTAACGGCAGCTTTAATTGGATTAATTGCATTAATCGCTTGGCCATTAAGTGCTGCGACTGGCCGTGTATTTGGTCTTGGAATTACTACGCCATCAGCAAATATTCTTCAATATTTAACGACTGGAGATAGCGCGTTTATTAACTGGGGAGTATTTTTAGTATTAGGTATTTTTGCAGGATCATTTATTGCAGCAAAAGGTAGCAAAGAATTTCGTTTTAGAATGCCTGATGTTAAAACTGGAATAAACAGTTTTGTTGGCGGGAATTTAATGGGGATTGGCGCTAGTCTTGCAGGAGGTTGTTCAATAGGGAATGGCTTAGTGATGACGGCTGTAATGACTTGGCAAGGTTGGATTGGGCTAATCTTTATGATTTTAGGAACTTGGACTGCATCATATTTTGTATATGTTCGTCCACGCCAAAAAGCCAAAGCGGCAAAATTAAAAGAGCAAGTAGCAACAGTCTAATTTCAGGAGGATATTTTTATGCAAAAAAAACTAGAAGTGTTAGGAATGGTATGTCCATTTCCTTTAATTGAAGCACAAGATGCTATTCAAGAGCTTCATTCAGGTGATGAATTAATAGTAGAATTTGATTGTACTCAAGGGACTGAATCTATTCCTCGTTGGGCGGCTGAAGCGGGGCATACAGTAACAAATTTCGAACAAATTGATGAAGCTGCTTGGACAATTACAATTCAAAAGAACTAATTACTAAATTGAACGCTGCTTGTTGATAAGCTGACTTAGCTTACAATCAGGCAGTGTTTTTTTATACCATGAGTTACGTTTGTCTTTTTATATGCTGTAATTTATAAAGAGATTTTATGATTACCATGGGATTAAAAAAACGTCCAGATGATGGACGTCTGATACTTGCATTAGAAAGGAGGTTTCTACTATTGATTACCTCCTGTTGTTAAAGTTATTAATCGATCCTATTAATAACTTTTTTATGATAGTACAATTGGAAAAATTACAAGTATCTTATTACAAACTAGCTATAGTTACATTGACTCCAATTTCTTCTGCTTGTTGTTTAAACGTTCTATCAATTCCTTCATCGCAAATTATGGTATGGATATCGGAAAGAGGAACGATTGGCGAGAATGAATGTGCATTTATTTTACTTGAATCTACCATCAATATTGCTTCATCACAATGAGTAATCATTTTACGTTTTAATAGTGCTTGCATTTCATTAGAATCTCGAACACCGTTTGTAATATGAACTCCTTTACACGAAATAAAGGCTTTATTAACATGGTAATTCTCTAAAGAACGTTCTGATAGTGGGCCTGTAAATGAGTGGGTTTTTGTCGAGTATAGCCCACCTAGACATATTTTCTCAATGCGGTCTTTTTCTATTAATTCATTTATGACTTGAACAGAATTCGTAATAACTGTAATTGGAATGTTAGGGAGGCAACGAGCAAAAAACATTGCAGTCGTACTTGCATCTAATATAATCTTATCTCCTTCAGCTATAAGTTTTACAGCTTCAGTAGCAACCACTCTTTTTTCCTCGACATGTAAGATTTCGCGCTCAGTAAAATGGACTTCACTATCATTAGTGGGGACTTTTACTGCGCCTCCGTGAAGACGTTTGATTTTATTTTCACGTTCTAATTTTTCAAGGTCACGTCGAATTGTCTCTTCAGTAACTGAAAATATATTACTTAATTCTGTTACTTTAACAGCGGTATGTTCATCCACCATTTCATAAATCTTTTTTCTACGTTCTGCTGCTAACATGAAAGTTGCTCCTTTCTCCAGTAATATCTTATCATACTAAAGAGCAGAAATTATTTTTATCTTTTTGATAATACTTCTCTCTCATAATTTTGTACTTCTTGAAGCCACTTTTCACGAATGGGAACACCTGATATCTCGCAATAGTAGTCCCAAATATCCCCGAACGGATATGTTTTAAACTCTTCCATAAGAGCAAGGCGTTCTGTAAAATTCCCTTTTTCTTGGATTACTTTAAGATGTTCATTGGGCATTAGTAATGCATATAATAACGCTTTTATCATATTGCGAGTACCGATTGTCCAAGCAGCCACTCGATTAATACTTGCATCGAAGAAGTCAAGGCCAATCAGCACTCTATTAATAGCATCATTTCTAACAATTTCAAGTGCAATTTCTTTTAGCTCATCGTCAAATATAACAACATGGTCACTATCCCATCGAACAGGTCGTGATACATGAAGAGCAACCTTTTTGTTAAATAGAAGTAAAGTAGAGATTTTATTGGATACTGCTTCAGTCGGATGGTAATGCCCCGTATCAAGTAAACATAATTTATTATTTTGTTGTGCGTAACTTAAATAAAATTCATGAGAACCAACGACATACGATTCAGAACCAATACCAAATAACTTACTTTCAACTGCATCAATATTGTAATCTTCATCAATTTCAGAGTTAAAAATTTGATCTAGTGAATCTTTTAATCGAATTCTAGGAGTTAGCCGATCACTTGGAATATCTTTATAGCCATCTGGAATCCAAACATTTGTTAAACATGGTGTACCAAGTTCTTTACCAAAATATTCGCCAATTTTTCGAGAGGCGATACAATGCTCAATCCAAAATTGGCGAATTGATTCATCCGGGTGTGAAAGGGTAAAACCATCTTTAGCTTTCTCATGTGAGAAAAGAGTAGGGTTAAAATCTAGACCAAGCCCGTTTTGTTTTGCCCATTCTACCCATCTAGAAAAATGTTCCGGTAAGATTTCATTTCGATCAATCGACATTCCATCTGTTTCAGCATAGATTGCATGAAGATTGACCCGGTGCTTCCCAGGTATTAAGCTCAATGCTTTTTCTAGATCTGAACGTAATTCATCTCCATTTCGTGCTTTACCAGGGTAATCGCCTGTTACATCGATACCTCCTGAGAGCTCATTCTTAGATACTTCAAACCCTGAAATATCATCACCTTGCCAACAATGAATAGAAATCGGTATTGTGGCTAACAGTTCTAAAGATTTATCAACATTAATTCCCCATTGCTCATAGTAAGCCTTTGCCTGATTGTAACGAATAGAAGTGGAAGTGATCATCATTACATCCCCTTTATTTTTTATTTTGAAATATGGAATACTTCTTTTAGGTCAATTGAAACCGGACTCTTGTCCTCGTTCGTTTCCATAAGTGGTGCCATATACTCCCACCATTTTTTACATATAGGTGTTTTGGCTAAGGCATTCCACTTTTCTTCATTTTCAATTTCGAGATATGCAAATAGCTGTCCGTTATTTGAATTTAAGAAAATGGAGTAGGAGTTCGCTCCGTGCTGTAAAATTGCCTCTTCCATTTCTGGCCAAAGTTCAACATGGCGCTTTTCATACTCATCGTAATATTCCGAATAAACCTGCATTAAAAATCCTTTTCTAATCAAGATACATCACTCCTAATCAGCTTTGTTGTGTTCAGAAACTGTCCAAATAGTGCCTGTTTGTCGTATGGCTTAGGTTCAAATGTATTTAATGTGAAAGATTGCTGTACAAGTTTACGTCCTTCCTGGATTGATGAAATAGTCCCTACATTCATTAACTGAATTAATAAATTTCCTATCGCTGTTGCTTCAGATGGTCCAGCTAATACTGTGCGCTGGCTATATGTTGCAATACATTGATTAAGAAAATCGTTTTTGGAACCTCCTCCAACGATATGAATGGTTTCAATGGGTCTTTCAATAATTCGTTCTATATGATCTATATGAATGGCAGTAATTAGCGCTAAGTTGTGATAGATCGCTGCCGTAATTTCCGGAACTGAGTCTGGAATAGATTGATTTGTTTCTCGACAATAACTTTTTATTTCTTCTATCATATTTTCAGGGTTTAAAAAGCGGTTGTCATTTAAATTGATAAATTGTTTAAAAGGTAAAACAGTTTGGGCTTGATTAACAAGCTCATTAAAATCTATATTATTAGGAAGTAAACGTTTTACCTCTTGAATGCCCCAAAGACCCATAATGTTCTTTAAAAATCGGTAAGTACGAAATACACCATATTCATTCGTATAATTCTCCTCTAATGATTCCTTCGAAACAATTGGCTTATTTAATTCAACGCCTAGTAATGACCAAGTTCCTGAGCTTAAATATGCCCAATTTTCTGTTAGGGCGGGAACACCAAGTACAGCAGAAGCTGTATCATGAGAGCCAACTGCAATTACTGTACAAGATGGAAGGTCATAATCGGGAAATTTCTCGTTTAGAAGCTTGCCGATTACCGCCCCTGGTTCTATTAAAGTAGGAAATTGATCGCGACGTAATCCTATTAAGCTAAGTAATTCGCTATCATAATCACGAGACTGTATATTTAATAACTGAGTTGTTGAAGCATTTGTAATTTCAGCAGTTATTACATTTGTAAGGAAGAAGTTTAAGTAATCTGGAACTAGTAAAATCTTATCTACTTTATCTAGGAGATTCTTATCTTCGACAAATAGTTGAAATAAAGTATTAAATGAGAGGAATTGCAAACCTGTTTTGTTATAAATGGTTTCTTTACTAATCATTTTAAATACTTTCTCCATAGTTTTGTCAGTACGGTGATCACGATAGGAAATAATGTCTTGGAGTAAATTCCCCTGCTTATCAATGAGGGCATAATCAACGGCCCATGTATCAATGCTGACCGTGCAACTTTCGATCCCATGTTGCTTAGCAATTTGTAAGCCTATTAGAATTTCCTTTTGTAAATACTGTATATCCCAGCATGCGTATTTTTCTTTTTGTTTAAAGTTATTTGGAAATCGGTGAATCTCATTTAATTTCATTTCCCCATTACGAATTACCCCTAAAATTATTCGACCGCTAGATGCACCAATATCGATAGCAATATGGTTCAAAAGTATACACCCCTTAAAAATGCTTAAACAGCAAACTAATTGATTATTAACAAGAAACTAGAATCGTTTAAAAGTGCTAATTCATTGGCAACTGGAGTCCCAATTATAAGGACAAGAATTGATCACGTAGATTTTCCTCGTCAATTTTGTAATTGGGTCGGTACTTCCATAGTTCTTAGTTAACGTGTAAATGCTGCCGGTACACCCCCATCAACAGTTAACATACATCCTGTTGTTTTACTTGATTTAGAGGATGCAAAGAATGCAATTGCTTCTGCAATATCTTCTGGGAAAATATTTACAAGTAATGTTGTCCGTTTACGATAATGTTCTTCTAATTCATCAGGATGAATATTGTACGCAGCAGCTCTTTCCTCACGCCAACGTGAATCCCAAATAGCTGAACCTTGTAAAACTGCATCAGGCAGAACTGAGTTAACACGAATTCCGTACTGACCGCCTTCTGTAGCGATACATTTAGCAAGATGTACTTCTAATGCTTTTACTGAACTGTATGCGGCAGCGTTTTTCCCAGCATAAATGGAATTTTTGGAGCCGACAAATACCATATTGCCACCTATCCCTTGAATTCGCATAATTTTAAACGCCTCTCTAGCTACCAGGAAATAACCTGTTCCAAGTACATTGATGTTTAGCTCCCATTCCTGTAGAGTTGTTTCTTCAAAAGGTGAGGAAGTAGCTAAACCGGCATTGTTGATAACAATATCAATTCCACCAAAAGTTTGCACAGCGTGATTAACCGCGGCTGAAACATCCGTTTCTTTTGTCACATCCATCTTTACTGCAGTAGCAATAAATGAATTTGCATGATGATTTAATTCTTCTGCAACATTCTTGGCACCTTCTAAATTGATATCTGCAATGACAACATGTGCGCCTTCGGAAACTAACTTTTTAGCTGTTGCACTTCCAATACCACCGGCCCCTCCGGTAATGAAAGCAACTTGACGAGAAAATTCGGCTTCTTTTGGTGCTAACGACAATTTATAAAGTTCAAGTGGCCAATACTCAATGTTGTAGGACTCATTTTCATTTAAAGATACAAACTCTCCTAAACTTGTAGCACCTTTCATTACGGCGATTGCTCGATGGTACAAGGAACCACTTATGTTAGCCATGCTAGAGTTTTTCCCTGTACTAACCATCCCAATCCCGGGAATTAAAATGATGCGAGGTGCAGGCTCAAACATAATATCTCCATCATTTTGATTCCGCTCAAAGTAAGTTTTGTACTCGGCTTTATATTGAGAAATTTGATTAGGCAAAAGCTTTTTTAGATCTTCTAAAGTCTCAGTTGAAGGGTCCCAGTCAACGTAGAGTGGTGTACGTTTTGTGTGTACTAAATGATCGGGGCAAGCGGCACCGATATACGCAAGCTCCTTAGCTTGATTGCTATTAATAAATTGTAAGACTTCATCATCCGTATCAACCGTTAAAATCATATTTTTTTCACCACTAACAGCACCGCGAATGATTGGCAATATTTGCGATAGGTAGTCTTTTCTTGTTGTATTATCTAACGATTTATATTTCAAACCTCCAAAAATTAAGTTCTCATCAATTTTTGAAGTAATATATGCTTCCGCTTTTTCAATTACTTCTATGGTTTTGTTATAACATTCTTCTGCAGAATCACCCCAAGTAACGAGGCCGTGCTTCTCCATTAAAACTAATTCAGCATCTGGGTTGGCATTTACACTTTCTGCAATCATTTTTGACAACTTAAATCCGGGACGGATATAAGGAACCCAAACGAAGTGATTGCCAAATATCTCCTTAGCAATTTCCTTACCATTGTTTGCGCAGCATATACTGATAATTGCATCTGGATGAGTGTGGTCTACATGTCGGAATGGTAAAAATGCATGTAGTAATGTTTCAATTGACGCTCTAGGATGTTTAGAATTAATCATACATTTTTCTAAGTATGCGACCATTTCTTCATCCAACATGTCTTCTTTTTCAAATAAAGGATGTATATCTTGTAAATTTAAACCAGTAAAGTTTTCTGGCTTAATTGAGGCCAAATCTGACCCACTACCCTTTACCCAAAGTACATCAATTTCTTCTCCCTTAAAGTTAAATTCTTTAGACTTTACTGATGTATTCCCGCCACCCCAATTACAAATTGTTCTATCTGAGCCAATTAAGTTAGAACGGTAAGCCAATAATTCTAAATCAGATAAAGTTTTTGTTTTACCAACATTCCAAACACGTCTCATTTTGAAACCCCTCCGTTTTTCTTTGTTTTTACTATTATACATTTTTTACTTTTAAATTAAATAGTTAAATATTTTCTTTTTAAATTTAAAAATTTCTGATTGTAAACGGTTACTTTATAGATTAATATAATACTTAACGTTCGGTATTGAAAATTCTGACAAATGATTAATTTGTTTGTTTTATCTTTGAATTATTTGTAAAACAAAGAATGACGGGGCAAGGGGTGTTGGTATGTCCGATTATGTTTTGGAACTAAAAGGAATTACAAAGGAGTTCCCCGGGGTAAAAGCATTAGATAATGTTCACTTTAAATTAAAAAAAGGTGAAATTCATGCGCTCATGGGGGAGAATGGTGCTGGTAAATCTACCTTTATCAAAATTATTACAGGAGTGCATTCTCCAAACGCAGGGGAAATTTATTTGCATGGTGAAAAAGTGTCGTTTCATAACCCAAAGGATGCGCAACGGAAAGGAATCGCCGCAATTTATCAGCATGTTACGAATTTTCCCGATTTAACGGTAACAGAAAATATTTTTATGGGACATGAAAAAATAAGTCCTATTACTCGACGGTTACTTTGGAAAGAAATGCATGATGAAGCTAGAAGTTTGTTAAGACAGCTTGGCTCAACAATAGATCCTAGAGTTGAAATGGGTTCATTGAGTGTAGCGCAACAGCAAATTGTAGAAATTGCAAAAGCAATATCAACTAAGGCGAGCATCATTATAATGGATGAACCGACTGCTGCATTAACTGCTCGTGAGAGTGAGGAACTCTATAAAATTACTGAAAAGCTAAGAGATGATGGTGTATCAATTATTTTTATCTCTCACCGATTTGAGGATATGTATCGATTGGCGACCCAGGTCACTGTATTACGTGATGCAAAATACATGGGTAGTTGGGGTGTGCACGAGATTTCAACGGAAAACTTAATTGTTCAAATGGTTGGTAGAGAGATCTCACAAGTGTTTCCTGAAAAACATAACAACATTGCAGATAAAGTTCTGGAGATAAAAGATCTTGGTAAAGTAGGGTATTTTGCCGATATTTCTTTTTCTGTTTGTAAAGGAGAAATTGTTGGTTTAACTGGTTTAGTTGGAGCAGGGAGGACAGAAGTCTGCCAGGCAATATGTGGTATTGCACCAGCTGATAAAGGAGAGATCCTAGTAAACGGGAAAAAGGTGAATATAAGGAAACCGAAAGATGCAATGAATTTTGGTATTGGGTATTTACCAGAGGACAGACAATTACAGGGCTTAATTTTATCTTGGGATATTAACCGAAATATTACCTTATCTTCTATTAAAAAATATTCATCAAATGGATGGTTAAAACCAAAGAGAGAAGCATCGGTTGCAACGGAATTAGCTGAAAAGGTAAGCGTTAAAGCAAACTCAATTTTTGATTTAGTCAGTTCATTATCCGGTGGTAATCAACAGAAGGTAGCATTCGCAAAGCTTTTAACTGCCGATGTGGAAGTCATCATTCTTGATGAACCAACAAAAGGTGTTGATGTTGGAGCAAAATCAGCAATTTACGAGATTATTAATGATTTGGCTGCTAATGGATACGGAGTCCTATTAGTGTCTTCTGAAATGCCTGAAATATTAGGGCTAAGTGATCGGATAATTGTAATGAAGGAAGGCCGTATAGCTGACACTTTAACTAGAGAAGAGGCAACACAAGAGCGAATACTAGAATCGGCAATGGGTAACGAAAAAGCAAAGAATGATGAAGTTGTAATTCAAGTGTAATTCAAATGGTTTGGAGGTGTTAACATTGAACGAACATGTTATTCGGCAAACTGATGATATTGAGAAACGTACTATAGCTAGTAGTTTGTTGGCGAATGTTTCGAAATTTCGAGAACTCGGCTTAATCTTATTTATTGTTTTACTTTGTATATTTATTCAATGGAGAAACCCAAGTTTTTTAACGTTTGAGAATATTAATGATATGATCACAAACACAGCAATTCTTAGTATTTTAGCCTTAGGGATGATGCTTGTCCTTGTTACGCGTGGTATTGACCTATCCATAGGGGCAATCATTGCACTTTCAGGTATGATTTGTGCACAGTTAGTTAGCGATTTTAGTTTAAACCCTTTGCTCATTATCTTCATCGGGATTGTAATAGGAATAGTATGTGGAGCATTAAATGGATTCCTTATTGCAAAGATAGGTATTCTCCCTATTATTGCAACTCTAGCATTAATGAATATATTTAGAGGCTTAACTTATCGAATTAGTAATGGTGAATGGGTAAGTTCTTACCAAATGACGGAAGGCTTTGTATCTATCGCAACAGGTAAATTTTTAGGGATTAATAATTTGATTGTTATAGCAATTTCTATATATATCATTTTTTACTATGTCATTAATCATACCGTAATAGGTCGGCAAATCTATGCTGTAGGAAGCAATCCGGAATCCGCAAAGGTTAGTGGTATCAATGAAAATAAAATACTTATTCTAGTTTATTCAATATTAGGTGGGCTATCTGGTTTAGCGGGAGTTTTATGGGTTTCAAAATTCGCATCAGCACAAGGTGATACTGCAACTGGTTATGAATTAACTGTTATCGCCGCTTGTATACTTGGCGGAGTAAGTATTGCTGGTGGGGCAGGGAAAGTTTCAGGAGTTCTTCTGGGGGCATTACTTTTAGGGATATTGCAAAATGCATTACCACTATTGAATGTTTCTCCATTTTGGCAAACAGGAATTCAAGGTGCCATTATTCTAATTGCAGTTATTTTAAATACATTAGTCAAACGAACTGTAGATAGAAATAACCTAGTAAGGAGGAAGATTTGATGGGTCATAAATCGCTTATAGAAGAAGATTATTCTCCAAATAGTTTAGCGAGTGAAAAAGAGTTTTCCTTAAAATCCTTCTTTTTACAATGGGAATGGCTATTAATTTTCATTCTCTTGTTAGTATTTATTGTTAACTCCATTCTTTCACCATATTTTTTAAATACAGATAGTTTGCTAGGCGCGACAACAACTTTTTTGGATAAGGCCTATATCGTTTTTCCAATGGCATTCATTATGATTATGCGTGATATTGATATTTCTGTCGGTTCGACTGTTGCCTTATCATCAGTAGTAATGGCAACAGTATATAATTCATTTGGTTTACCCATGGAGATGGCCATTATAGTTTGTTTACTAGTGGGAGCTCTTTGTGGTTTAATAAACGGCTTATTAATTGTTAAGTTCAAAGAATTATCTGCTGTAATTGTCACATTGGGAACTATGATCTTGTTTCGTGGTATCGCGTATATCATTTTAGAAGATCAAGCTTCGGGGGATTTTCCGGAATGGTTTAATTATTTTGGATGGGGAAGTATAGGGAATATTCCTTTTATATTAATAGCATTTATTTTTGTAACAATTCTTTTTGCAATATTGCTGCATAAAACAACGTTTGGGCGAAATATTTATGCAATTGGAAGCAATCCAACTGCAAGTCGTTTTTCCGGTGTTAGTGTAGATAAGATTAGAGTTATTGTTTTTGTATTAGCAGGATTAATGGCTGCCGTCACTGCAATTTTTCTTGCATCACGGATGGGGAGTACCCGGCCTAATGTGGCAACTGGTTATGAGTTAGAAGTTATTACGATGGCTGCGTTAGGGGGAATAAGTACTGTTGGAGGAAAAGGGCGTATTTACGGTACGTTTATAGCGGTATTTATTATAGGCTTTTTACAGTATGGCCTTGGTTTAATTAATATCCCATCACAGACGTTATTAATTGTTATCGGTGCTCTATTAATTTTGGCTGTTGCAACACCCAAAATTAAACTACCAAAATTTTTGCTACGTAAATAAGGTTTTAATTAAGAGTCTGCTAGATTCTTATTAAAATAACAAACTAAAACATTGGGGGTAAAAATATGGGGAAGGTTAAAAACGTACTAATACTTGTAACTGTCTTGTTTCTACTAGCTGCATGTGGTAGCACAGCAACCGAAAGTCCGGCAACAGAAGGGGGAGCATCTGAGGGAAAGGCAAAATACGCTTTCGTATTTAAAAATACAGGAAACCCTTATGGTGAAAAAATGTATGAAGGATTTGAAAAAGCGATAGGTGAGGCTGGGGGCGAAGTAATTTATCGTTCACCAGATCAGCCAACAGCAGAAGGTCAGATTCAAATCGTTGAACAGTTAATCACGCAAAATGTAAGCGCAATTGCGATTGCCGGGAATGATAATGATGCATTGGAACCAGTGTTGAAAAAGGCGATGGAGAAAGGAATCAAAGTGATTTCTGTTGACTCAGCCGTTAACGCAAATAGTCGAATGCTTCACGTAAACCAAGCGAATCCAGAGAGAATTGGTCGTGTTCAGATTCAAGCTGTTGCAGAAATGATAAATTATGAAGGGCAAATTGCAATATTGAGCGCGACTTCTCAAGCAACTAATCAAAACCTATGGATAGAGTGGATGCAAGAAGAATTAAAGGATCCTAAATATGAAAATATGGAATTGGTAAAAGTTGCGTATGGGGATGATTTACGAGATAAGAGTGTTTCTGAAACAGAAGCATTATTAAAGTCGTATCCAGATTTAAAAGGGATTATTGCGCCAACAACTGTAGGTATTGCAGCTGCTGGTAAAGTCTTAACGGATAAAGGATTAGCAGGAGAAGTGGCTTTAACAGGTCTTGGATTACCTAGTGAGATGGCAAGTTATATTGAAAATGGTGTATCACCATGGATGTATTTATGGAATCCAATCGATGTAGGTTATGCCGCAGGTTATGCATCTGTTGAACTTGTTAATGGTGGTAAGAAAGGTGAGATTGGAGAGTCATTTGAAATCGGTGAACTAGGTTCATTTGAAGTAGTAGAAGATGGGGATGGGACTCAGATAATGCTAGGCGATCCATTTAAGTTTGATTCGTCTAATATTGGTGAATGGAAAGATGTTTATTAATTGTTTAAACAGTTATTTATTTGTTAGAAATAAAGTCTGTTAAAAAAAGGCTCTTTAAGTAATTGATAACTTCATTACTTAAAGGGCCCTTTGTCATATTAAAAGTTAAACTTATTAATCATCTAATGTGTTATTCAGCGTTTGGATAAATCATTTTACTTGGATCGATGTATTCATCGAATTGTTCTTCTGTCAGTAATTCTAATGATAATGCTGCTTCTTTTAGTGTTGTACCTTCTTTATGCGCTTTTTTCGCGATTTTCGCAGCATTTTCATAACCGATATATGGATTTAAAGCTGTAACAAGCATTAGAGAGTTTTCTAAGTTACGCTCTAAAACTTCAGTGTTCGGTTCAATACCAACAGCACAGTTATCATTGAATGATTTCATTGCATCTGCAAGTAATCTTACTGATTGTAGGAAGTTATAAATGATAACAGGTTTAAATACGTTTAATTCAAAATTACCTTGGCTCGCTGCAAAAGCAATTGTTGCATCGTTACCAACCACTTGAGTAACAACCATAGTCAACGCTTCAGATTGAGTAGGGTTTACTTTACCTGGCATGATTGAACTACCTGGTTCGTTTTCAGGGATAGTGATCTCACCAATCCCACTACGAGGGCCACTTGCTAACCAACGAACATCGTTAGCAATTTTCATTAAATCCGCTGCAAGCGCTTTTAATGCTCCGTGAGAAGTAACGATTTCGTCATGACTAGTTAATGCATGGAATTTGTTTTCAGCAGTTACAAAAGACTTACCTGTAATCTTGCTAATTTCTTCTGCTACCATTTCACCAAATTTAGGGTGCGCATTAATACCAGTACCTACAGCTGTACCACCTATTGCTAATTCTCTTAAAAATTCAGAAGTAACTTTAATCATTTTCTCAGATTTTACAAGCATATGGTGCCAACCGCTAATCTCTTGTCCAAGAGTTAATGGAGTTGCATCTTGTAAATGAGTACGACCGATTTTAATAATATCCTTAAAAGCCTCAGCTTTTTCATTTAAAGTCTCTTTTAATAATTGAAGTCTTGGTAATAAATAATCTTCAATTGATTCAAGTGCTGCCACATGTAATGCAGTTGGGAATGTATCGTTAGAGCTTTGAGATTTATTTACATCATCATTTGGATGGATGCGCTCCTCAGAACCTTCCTCTTCAAGTATTTGATTTGCACGGTGAGCAATTACCTCGTTAACATTCATGTTAGACTGAGTACCGCTACCTGTTTGCCAAACTACTAATGGGAATTCATCATCCCATTTACCTTCAAGAATTTCATCTGCAGCAGTAGCGATTGCATTCGTTTTTGTATCAGATAATTTGCCTAATTTATTGTTTGCAATTGCTGCTGCCTTTTTTAAAATGACAAAAGCACGAATAATTTCAATTGGCATTTTTTCTGTACCAATTTGGAAATTCTCTTTACTTCTTTGTGTTTGAGCGCCCCAAATTTTATCAGCTGGTACGCGTACTTCACCTAATGTATCTCTTTCGATACGGTATTCCATTCTAACAACTCCCCTATAATGTTATATTTTAGTTATACCTAAAAAATTGACCAATTTCTAGTGTTATACTAAGAAAAAAGTTTTTATTATAGTAATGATTAAAATGACAACTTTCAATAAAAGCGAAAGGAGTCTGAAAAATTGAAAGGAAATTCTAGACTCCTATCTAAAGGAAATAACTGTTGAGTGATAATTAGGGGGGTACAACTCAAAACTTTTCCTTTATACGATAATGATAATCATTATCAATTGAAAAATCAAATGATTTATATCATTTTCTAAAAAAATTAAAACACCGCTAATTCGATAAGCTAATGCTTGACGAAAACAGCGGTGTTCATAAAGAGTATCCAATTGTTTGTCACCTCATATCTAGACAATTTTTACATAGAAATCTTTCCCGTTATTAATACCTAGACAAGTTGTATTTTTATTTTGGTAATAGCTTTCAATGGTTTTAGCTAGACCAGCATGCCCATTTAAATATGTCCCTTGCAAAATGGGCTTTCCAGGGTTATGAAAATCAAAGTATATTCTTACATCATGAGTCATACTATCAAGAATCTCAAGGAAATCCTTTTCAGGAATATGAATGCCTCTTGTATAAGTGCATTCTCTTCGGTATGTATCATGAGATACATTAATAGGCTTTACCTCTTCAATAATTTGAACTTCTCCCATTGAACCAACTCCTTTATATTAGTGTTAAGCCTACTTATTCGACTATTATACCAGAAATGACAGTTAGAAATCAGAATATTTTGTAAAATATTAAATCACTCTCAAATATTGTAAAAATGGTTAGTTTACCATTCAGACTGTTGTATCTCTTCTGCAACCATTTGTAAATCATATGCATTTATATAGATTAATTCGTAAGGATGTGTATCTGCATATTTTTCAGCTAAACGTTTTAAGTATTTAGGCGAAGCTTCATTATCCTCGTCGTAGATTAATAAAAGGGCATCAGTATTTTGAATAATAAATTTATCTTTCTCAACAAATTGCCAAGGTGCTTCATATGGTCGTTTTGTTACGCTTGTTACAAAGTCGGCGTTACTTACAATATGAATATATTTTTCTTGTTTGGCCTCATTCCAATTTTTCTCTTGATCTAAAAATGGTGTAATTACGGAATATTTTAGATGTAGAAATTCTTGTTTTAAATCCATCACAACTTCTGCGGCCCATGTTTCAACGCCTTGTCCACCACTTATAATCACCCACTCGAGTCCTTCATCAATTAATGTTCTCAATTCATTTTCGATTGCCTTTTTTATAATGGGAATACCAGGATGTTTATCGTTAAATATACCTAATTCGTGAGAACGGTAACCAGAAACGTACAATGACTTAATCATAAACATAACTCCTTAAATTACATTGTATTCATAAAATATATTATCTTAGAACTTAAAATAAAAAATCACACATTTTCAAAGTACTTTTGAAGGGATATTGATTTTTTAGTTATTACGAAACGGACGTAATCATATTTGACTTAGTTTATTAAATTAAAAAAGGTCATTCAAATAGAATGACCTAATAAAAGTGGTAAATAGATTATGCAAATACTTTATTAATTCTTTCTAAAGCCCAGTCGATTTCTTCTTTTGTGATTACTAGTGGTGGGGCGAAGCGAATAACGTAATCATGAGTCTCTTTACATAATAAACCGAGCCCCATTAATTCCTCACAGTATTTACGAGCTGGCACAGTTAATTCCACACCGATAAATAACCCTCTACCACGTACCTCTTTAATATTTAGATTATTGATTGTACGTAATTGTTCTTGGAAGTAGTTACCTAATTCTAAAGAACGTTCAGTTAGTTTTTCTTCTTCCAGTACTTCTAATGATGCAAGAGATACTGCGCAAGCAAGTGGGTTACCACCGAAAGTTGAACCGTGAGAACCTGGGTTTAATACACCTAGGATATCATCGTTTGCACATACAGCAGAGATTGGCATGACACCGCCACCAAGGGCTTTGCCAAGGATAATGACATCTGGAGTCACTTGTTCCCATTGATGGGCGAACAATTTGCCCGTTCTAGATAGTCCTGTTTGAATTTCATCTGTAATAAATAATACGTTGTTTTCTTTACAAAGTTGTTCTGCTTGTTTTAAGAACCCATCTTCAGGAATTACGATACCAGCTTCACCTTGAATAGGTTCGACGATGAAGGCTGCTGTGTTTGGTGTAATGATTTCTTTAAGAGCATCAATATCACCATAAGGGATCAACTTAAATCCACCTAGCATTGGACCGAAACCACGTTTGTATTCAGCATCAGATGATAGAGAGACAGCGCCCATTGTGCGGCCGTGGAAATTCCCATTGCAGCCAATGATTTCAGCTTTGTTATCTTCGACACCTTTTACATCGTAAGCCCAACGGCGAGCAACTTTAATTGCAGATTCAACAGCTTCAGCACCTGTATTCATTGGTAAAATCATATTTTTACCAGTCATTTGAGTTAGCTTTTCATACCATGGGCCAAGTTGGTCATTGTGGAAAGCTCGTGAAGTTAGCGTTACGCGATCAGCTTGATCTTTTAAAGCTTGGATAATCTTTGGATGACGGTGACCTTGGTTTACAGCAGAGTATGCAGAAAGCATATCCATATACTTATTACCTTCAGGATCTTTAACCCATACTCCTTCAGCTTCAGAGACTACAATTGGAAGTGGATGATAATTATGGGCACCAAATTTCTCAGTTTTTTCAATAAGGCTAGCAGTTTTGTTCGTCATATCAATTTTCCTCCCTATAATAAATTTATAATTTTAAGTGCATAGAATTAGATACGTGTTATATGTGCAATAAACACTTAAAAGAGGGTAGAAGAATCATTTTAATATTCCTTAGAAATAAGAAGATCTTGCATCCTTATTTACCCTTTTCATTATTTATATAAGCAAATTTCATGCCAACTATTCAAGATTGAGTTAACGGTGTTTTCTAAATAGATGTTTAAAAATTTTGCGCAAAATTTTTAAACTGCATACTTTATAGCCAAAAAATTTTGCGATAACATATAGATGGGGTGAAGTAATGAGTCAAAAGGAAATAATCATCAAACTACTTGAAGAAATTATTGAAAAGGTTAGTGTAGGTGTACACGCGGTAGACCGAGAGGGAAAAACTATCATCTACAACAAAAAGATGCGTGAAATGGAAGCAATGGAAAGAGAAGATGTATTACATAAAAATGTAAGAGATGTGTTTCGGTTTCAAGAAAATCAAAGTAGTACATTGCTTCAATCTTTAGAAGCGGGATCTGAAATTGTCAATGTAAAGCAGACCTATTTTAATAACCGTGGTGTTGAAATTACATCGGTAAATAATACTTTTCCCTTTATTGTAGATGGAGAAATCCTCGCTGCTGTTGAAATTGCCACAGATGTAACGAAAATAGAGCGTTTAATGCGACAAAAGATACGACAGACAAAGACTGATTTTACTTTTAAAGAGATTATAGGGGAAACTACTGAACTTATTGATGTAATAAGCCTCGCGAAAAGAGCATCGAGAACTAACTCAAATGTATTAATTGTTGGAGAAACTGGTACGGGAAAAGAATTATTTGCTCAAAGCATTCATTCTGAAAGTGAGAGGGCAAATGGCCCTTACATAACTCAAAACTGTGCAGCACTTCCGGATTCGTTAATTGAGGGTATTTTATTTGGTACTACAAAAGGTTCGTTCACTGGTGCGGTAGATAGCCCGGGATTATTTGAACAAGCCCAAGGGGGGACTCTTTTATTAGATGAACTAAACTCTTTAAATATTAATTTGCAAGCAAAACTATTACGAGTTTTACAAGAAAGAAAGGTCCGAAGAATTGGTGGTTCAAATGAATTTCCAATTGATGTGAGGGTAATTGCTACGGTTAATGAGGATCCAATTGACGCTGTTGCAAACAATCGATTGAGAAAAGATTTGTACTACCGGTTAGCGGTTGTCACACTATTAATTCCTCCTTTACGTGAACGAATTGCAGATATTCCATTATTGGTAGGGGAATTTATCGAAAAGTATAATGACCTATTTAAGATGAATGTAACTAGTATCTCTGATGAAGTAAGAGAATTTTTTATAGCCCATAGTTGGCCAGGAAACGTTAGGGAGCTAGAGCACGTGATCGAAGCTTCGATGAATTTAATGAACTATGAACAACGGATAGAGATGCACCACTTACCTTATCAATATCGGAAAAAGGTGAAAGACAAATCAATACCAATGCAAGCAATTTTTGACTCTTCTCAAAATAATCCGTTAACAAATTTAAACGATCAACTAGCCATTTTCGAAAAACAGTATATTGAGTATTGCTTAAAAGAGCATGGGTATCATGTTACGAATACTGCACATGCTTTGGGCATTAGTCGACAAAGCTTACAATACCGCATGAAACGGTTAAATATATCTAAATAATGCGTCAGAAAAGGAGCGTTTTGAATAATATAAATGTAAGGAGGTGTGTGTTATGGATCTATCTGTCCATTTACAACAAAAACTCGAACAAAAGCATATGCTAACGCCACAGCTTAAGCAGTCGCTGGACATATTAAAGTTTTCAATGCAAGAATTGGAAGATTATATACGTAATGAAGCAAATGGTAATCCGTTAATCGATATTAAGAACTCCAATGAAAGTGTAGCTATGGAAATGGCCCGCTTAAAGGCATTGAATGAATCAACTATTTCTGTTTCTTCAAGACATCAGCAAACAATAGATATCTTTGACCAACTCTATAGCAAAGATGAATCAATTGAGCTTTATTTAATGGAACAGCTTGCAATTGAAAAAAACTTAAGGAAACTCGAAAAAGATGTAATTACATATTATATACGTAGTTTAAATAATTTGGGTTATTTAGAATGTGATTTACATGAAGTATCGGCTCGATTTCAAATTCCATTACATGAATGTGAAAAATTACTAGCTGTATTTCAGTCTTTTGAGCCGGTTGGGATTGGAGCACGTAATTTAAAGGAATGTCTACTATTGCAAATAACTAGAACAGATTCAGTCCCAAATTTAGCGTATGTAATTGTAGAAAACGATTTAGAACATATCGCGGAGAGAAAATTTCAGCTGCTTACTGAAAAATACCGTGTTACAGTGGAAGAAATACAATCCATTCTCTCGTTTATTCAAACATTACAACCCTATCCTAACATAGAAATTGAACATTCAAACGTGGAATATGTGATACCAGATATAATTGTGGAGGACTGTGAAGGGGAATTGATTTTCAGCATTAATGATAGTGCTATACCTAGAATTACTATTAACTCTTATTATGAAGAACTACTACATTTAAATAAGGAGGCAAAAGACTTCTTAAAAACTAAGTTATTAGATGCTCTTCTTCTAATAAAAGGAATTGAACAGCGACATGAAACATTATATAAAGTAACAAATGTGATTTTGCAACACCAAAAGGAGTTCTTTCGTAAGGGTAAAAATGAGTTAAAACCGTTAGGCCTGAAAGACATTGCGAAAATAGTAAACCTTCATGAGTCTACTGTAAGTCGCGCAATTAGCAACAAATATATACAAGTACCTGATGGAGTCTATCCATTAAAATCATTGTTAATGAGAGGATTGAAGACAAATAGCGGTAAACTAGAATCAGCTATTTACGTAAAAAATAGAATAAAATCAATCGTTGAAAATGAAAATCCGAAAAAGCCAACCTCCGATCAAAAAATCGCAAATATGCTATTAAATGAAGGTATTCAAATTGCTAGGCGAACGGTGGCTAAGTATCGAGAGGAAATGGGGATTATGCAGTCAACAAAAAGAATAAAAAGATAAAAGGATACTTATTAGTGGAGGAGGACTAATAAGTATCCAAAAAAGAGATGAAGCGATGTGGTTAATTGTGGTAGTAATCAACCTAGGAAAAAGTCCTTTTGTTTAGCTATTGCATTACTTTTTGTGAATGTGCATCTTTTCTTTTTAAATCTAGTAAAGGGAAACCTCATGGATATGGAAGTCGTATTTATTTACAGATCAAGTATTTCGGGTATAGAAATTTACTCTGGTATTTCTTTTTCGTTACTCGACGTACTTTTCTTTCATTTCCTTTGAAGAAGAGGATTCTAAGTGTAAGAAATCATAGTTTGATCTTTTGCAACTACAGTAGGAAGGAGCATAATACTTTTCGTTATTAGAGTAGTTCTCATAACCTGAAGAATCATCATACTTAGCATCTTCTATTTGTGGATGTAATTCCATATGTGAATAATATTTACATTTACATTTCGGGCATTCGTGATGCTTTTTACATTTATAATGATGTTTGTCGTGTTTGTCATCATGTTTTTTACACTCACAATGATGATAGTGGTGTTTTTTGTACTTACAACATTTCGCATGATTTTTTTCAAACATATCATCAGGCGTTTCTTTCTTCCAGTTTTGGGTATAATGCCCTTGCTCGTCATTCATGCTCTCATGACCGTTGCCTCGATGTTTTCCGCATTTGCAATAATGGTGCTTCTCATCTATTTCAAACATATCCCATGCATAGCTTTTTTCCATATTTGATTTGTGTTTTTTATCATGCTTGTAACACTTACAGTGATGTTGATTATGATGATCCCATTTGTCATCTAATTTGATTAGTAGATTAATAAGCAAAGAGAGTAAAGGTTTAATAGAATGATGATCCTTCAATGAATCGAATGACTTAAAATCTTCTTGTGAGTTGAATTTTTCAAATAGATTATAAGGAAATTCAGAATATCCTTTTCCACAGGAAGGACACATATGTGAGTTGTGATGATTTGAATTGATATGAGAACTCATCTTTTCACCTCCTTTTGGTAACATCATATTCTCTTGATAGAGTAAGTGAATGGACGATTAGCCATTATTGAGAAAAATGTGCTATTGCATAGAAAGGCTTTATGAGTAAAATGTCTATTATATAGCTTCAAATTGGGAGAATGCCTTAAATAGAATGGTAAAGAAATAGGTGGAGGGCATCATTTTTGACACCTACCAAATAAAAAAACTGCTTGGTTAAGCAGTTAGATAAATTTATTTTATATCATTGGTAATTTTTGCAATATGGCCATGATGCTTTCTATCGCTAAATAATTTGCCGAAAAGTAATGTTGCAAGTGCAAAGATAACCGTTACGCCAGCGAAAGTAAGTGGAGCTTTATAGCTATTAAACAATCCTTCAAATACACTCGCAAAGACAGGTCCAACTATTTGGCCCAATGCATAGGCAGTCGTTAAAATTGAAACAACTGCACCGCTTTGTTTTGGAAACAATTCTCGTGCGTAAGCTGTTGATAGGGATACGATACCAACAAACGTAAAACCAAATAAAAATGCTGATAACAATACACTCCATGCTGTTTGTGAAAAAACAGGTAGTAGAATACCGATAATTTGTAGTATGTAGGCAAATGATAATACCTTTACAGTAGAAAGTTTTGCAATCATGGCCATCCAAATTGGTGCGGCAGGTATTGCACCGAGACCTGTAATAACCCAGCTAAAGCTAGCAAAAGATCTCAAACTTTCGATATTATATATAATGTCTACTAAAAATGTACCGGTAATTATGTAGCCGAGCCCTTCAAGGCCATATGCAATAACTAGCCAAGGCATAAAGCCTTGAAATATTTTAGTTTCCTTCGTCTTTTCAACTTTTTCGCCATTACGTATTGTAATCGTTTTCCATAAAGTCATCGTTGTAATGAAAAACAATGTTGATAAAAGGCCAAGTCCAATCCAGGTACCTTCCCAATAAAAGTGCGCTTCAATATAAGGAACCAATAATCCTGAAATGGCAATACCAAGTCCAATTCCTGAAAATAAATATCCAGACCAACGACTAAGAGAATGCCTAGCTAAATAATCCATAATGATACTAGAGGTTAACACAAAAATATAACCAGCTGTTACACCTGCAACAAAGCGTAAAATAATCCATAATACATATGAATGTGTTAAGCCCATCCATAAGATAGATAATACATTTAGCAATACATTAATAAGTAAAAAGTTCTTTTTATTTCGATAAATAAACCCCGCCCCAAGTGCTCCTACAAAGTAACCTATATAATTGCTTGATGCTAAATATCCCGCTGCCTCAAAGGTCAATCCCTCATCGACTCGCATAAACGGTAAAATCGGTGTAAATGAAAATCGACTAATCCCCATTGCAATTACTAATAATAAAATTCCTCCAAATAACACCCCGATGTGTTGTCGTGTCATAGCATAACTCCTTTTGAATGGAACCGTTTTTATAATTTTCCAATTATTTTATTATTCTATCACTATGTGGGAATGTAGCAAGAGCTTATCTGGAATATGTTAACATGAGAGTTTTATAATTAGTTTTGGGAGAATATGAATGAATTAAAAAAGATTAATGAGTGAAACACCTCCACAAATAGTGCAGTTCTTCTAATACAATAGAGAAAACATACTTTGACATGTATTTGTGAAAAAAGAAAACATATCTTTATAAAAGGGGCACATTTTATGAAAATAACAGATATTACAATTCGACAGTTAAAAATGCATTTAAAACAGCCATTTACAACAAGTTTTGGTTCATTCGTAGACAAGGAATTTCTATTGCTAGAAGCAAAGGATGAAAAAGGAACAATTGGTTGGGGAGAGTGTGTTGCATTTGATACACCATGGTATACAGAGGAAACAGTTAAAACATGTTGGCATATATTAGAGGATTTTTTAATTCCAATGGTATTACATAAAGAGATCGCTCACCCTGATCAAGTAAGCGAGTTATTTAAAAGTATTCGTAAAAACAATATGGCGAAGGCTACGATTGAGGGTGCAGTTTGGGATATCTATGCACAACAAACAAATCAATCGTTAGCATATGCACTTGGTGGAAATAAAGAAAAAATAGAAGTTGGCATTAGCGTTGGTATACAAAAGACGATAGAAAAACAAATAGCCGTCGTGGAACAAGCTGTAAATAACGGTTACAAACGAATTAAAGTAAAAATTAAGCCGGGATGGGATGTTAACGTTCTTGGTGCATTGAGAGAACGTTTTCCAGATGTACCGATAATGGCTGATGCAAACTCAGCGTACAAACTAAATGATATAAGTATTTTCAAAGAACTAGATAAATTTAATTTAACAATGATCGAACAACCATTAGCGTTTGATGACATTATTGACCATGCAAACTTACAAAAACAAATAAAAACGCCAATATGTCTTGATGAGAGTATTAATAACTTACAAGATGCTCGCAAAGCAATAGAACTGGGGAGTTGTGGCGTTATTAATATAAAAATTGGACGAGTTGGTGGTTTAACAGAAGCGAAGAAAATCCATGACTTATGCAAAGTCAACGGGATACCTGTTTGGTGCGGGGGGATGCTTGAATCTGGAATTGGTAGAGCCCACAATATTGCTCTTACATCATTAGCTAATTTCGTTTTACCAGGTGATACAGCTGGGTCAAGTCATTATTGGGAAGAGGATATTATTACGCCAGAAGTAATTGTACGTGATGGTTACATAGATATTCCGAGAACAAATGGAATTGGATATACTCCGAATTTAGAAGTAATTAATAAATTTACTGTTTCTTCAAAGAGCTATAAGTAATGTGACACAAAAAGAGTATTCAAAAGAGTATTGAATGTGTCTCATAAATAGAGAATGAGATTCCTTTATTATTGGAAAGAGGGTATGAATGAAAAAAAGCTTGCAAATTGGTTTAGCATTCGTTGGCTTAGTCATTGGGGGCGGTTTTGCATCTGGCCAAGAAATGATGCAATTTTTTACGAGCTTTGGAATATATAGTGTGTTTGGTACAATTGTAGCGACAATTGGTTTTTCGTTTTTAGGAATGAAAATAGCACAACTAGGATACAAATTAAAAACTAATTCTCATAAAGAGGTAGTCTATTATCTCTCAGGCCGTACACTAGGTTCAATTTTTGATATATTAATTACATTTTTTTTATTTTGTGTCACGGTTGCAATGTTTGCGGGAACAGCTTCTGCATTTAGACAAGTCTTAGGATTTGATCCGGTCATAGGCAGTGTCTTCATGGTTGCATTAACGGTAGTGACTTTAATGTTAAATGTTAAAAGTATTATTAACGTAATTGCCATAGCAACACCTTATTTATTAATACTCATGTTAATTATATCAGCATTTTCCATTCTTACGTCAGATTTGTCATTAGCAGAGCAAACGACTCTAGCAGAACAACAGCGCTCAGCTGCTCCAAACTGGATAATGGGTGCATTGCTTTATGTATCATATAATATTGCGTCTGGTGTTGCTATGATGACAGTGATTGGAAGTACCGCACCGAGTAGAAAAGTTGCTGGTTGGGGTGGAATTCTGGGTGGCCTTATACTAGGCGCCCTCATTTTGCTAGTGAATACGGCTATGTTTGCGAAAATGGATGTAATAGCAGGTAAAGACATGCCTATCGTAGAAATAGCATTTAATATTCATCCATTACTAGGTGTCATGATGGCAATCGCATTACTTGGCATGATTTACAGCACAGCCGTAGGGATGATGTATTCTTTTATTATTCGTTTTGTATCACCCAAGGATAGGATCTATAGGCCAACTGTTGTGTTTTTCGGAATTATAGGTTTCTTAGCGAGCTTTGTTGGTTTCGTAACATTAGTTGGAAAGGTTTATTCATTAATGGGTTATTTAGGCTTTGCTATCATTGCTGCAATTATTCTATCATGGTTAAATAAAAGAAGTTAACCCCTGAATGCAACATGCTTTCAGGGATTTATTTTGTTACTAGGCACACTTTTTAAAATACAAACATTAGATAATGATGAATTCGTTAATCGCTCTGTTCTTGAAGTAAACAGTTCGACTAGACAAAAGTTAATTTAAGAGAAAAGGAGATTGTATGAATCCATTTTGGCAACCTATAACGATGCCGCCTTTGCATTTGCAGATACCAAGAGGTCAATCTATCATCACCTATAAAATAGGTGATGTAACGGGTGATGGCTTTTCTGATTTCATTTATATAACGGCTGATAAGCAAACGGACAGTTCACCCTTTTTAAGAAATATTACGCTATTTGTGAAATATGGTAGATCCAATCATATTGAAATGTATCGACCACCGGAAAATGCGGGGTATAATCCGACTCTATGGTTAGGTGATTTAACTGGCGATGGAATTCAGGATATTTTTTTAGTCATTGACTCTGGAGGAAGTGGGGGAATCATTTATGCATATGTTTACTCAGTACAAAATGGGATTATGAAGAATATTTTTGATTCAATTAAGTTTAATGAACAACATACGTATAATGTTCAATATTTAAATCAATATAAAGCAAGTGTAATGAGCAAAAAACCTTCTAAGAAATATACACTTGACCTCACATATAAGGGGAAAGAATATTTAAATGAAATTTATAACGCAGATGGAACTTTAAAAGCTCCAATTGAAGGTTGGGTGGATCCTATTAGTGCACTGAATCCAGTAGATTTAGCGAGAAATGGCAAATATTATTTACTAGGGATGCAACAAATTGCGGGTAGATTCCATGCTGATGGATTAGGAATTGTTGAAAATTTATTAAATTGGGATGGTAGTGCCTTTTCTATTGTGCGCCAAACAGTCGCGATTTATGGTGAGGATTTTTAAATAAATTATAACTATTTTTTACGAATAACCTCCTAAAAACGACGCATTCTAAGACCATAATCAGACTAGGAGGAAAGCTCATGAAGAAATTCTTAACTATACCATTTGTTCTGTTGTTTTTAGTGGGATGTGGGAATGATGGTGCTTTAGAAAATGATACAAATGGCAATACAGACGTAATTAATGGTAATGGTACGACAACGAATAATGATGGTGCAACCGGCACAATGGATAACGGTGCAACAAATAACGGTGGTACTACTGACAACGGAACAATGAATAATAACGGTACAACAGGTACTACTGACAACGGAACAATGAACAATAACGGTACAACTGATAATGGAACAACGAATAACAACGGAACAAATGGAACAAATAACAATGAAAATAACGGACCGGATAGTGATGATGCTGTAAATAATGGCGATATAATTGATCCGGATGATGAAAATGCAAATACAAACGATATAAATAACGGTACTGGAAATGACCGAGGTGGTAACGCTACAACTGGTAGCGGAGGCGCTACAGGAACAACGGGCCAATAGTAAGTATAAATAAACAAGACATTCCACAAAAAATGAAAATTAACAAAAACCGATTTCTAATAGGAATCGGTTTTATTTTATTCCTCTTAAACGTACAATGAACAAACTATTATTTCTAGATAAACTATAATAGGAGTTGGGGAAATAGATGGGGATTATTTATCCAAGTTTATCGAAATACGCAAAAATTGGTGTAACTGCACCTTCATCGGGATTGCAAAAAGAGGTGTATTCACGTCTAGAAAGAGCTATTAACCGGTTAGAACAAAAGGGATATTCATTTGCGATTGGAAATACTTGCTGGACTCAATATAAGGCAAAATCAGCACCTGCAATGTTTAGAGCTTTGGAGTTAAATGCAATGTTACAAGACAAGTCTATTGATTTTATTTTTCCGCCCTGGGGAGGGGAATTATTAATAGAAGTATTGGAACATATAGAGTTTGATAAGATTGAGCCTAAATGGCTACTAGGATACTCAGATATTAGTTTATTACTACTTGCCATCACTCTTAGAACTGGTATAGCAACCGCACACGGGACAAACTTAGTAGAATTAAGAGGTAGAACTAGTGACCCGACAACAATACTTTGGGAAAAAGTGCTAACAACAAAAAAGGGTGAAGAAATCATACAGTACTCATCTGAGAAATACCAGTTAGAATGGCAATATGGTTATGAAACAGAGTATGTATATCACCTTACGGAGAGCACTAGATGGAAAACAATCTCGAATAACCCTATGTTCGTAAAAGGTAGGCTACTAGGCGGTTGTATAGATGTAATTAAGCATCTCATAGGAACTCCATATGGGAATGTCCAAGAGTTCCATGAAAAGTTTATTCATAATCAACCGGTGATTTGGTATTTAGAGAATTGTGATATGAACGTAGCTGAATTGCGAAGATCTTTAGTTCAAATGAAGTTAGCTGGCTGGTTTAAACATACAAGCGCAATTTTGTTTGGTAGAAGTCAGGCTAATCAACCAGTAGAAGATTATCATGAAATTGATGTCTACATGGATTTATCGGAAGAGCTAAATATTCCAATCGGATATGATATAGATTGTGGTCATGTGCCACCTCAAATGACATTTGTAAATGGAGCTTACGCTGAGGTAAGAATCTATAATGGATCAGGTATGATCAAACAGAAGTTTATTTGACTAGTAGACTGTAGGGAGATTCAATCAACCCCTGCAGTCTTTTCTTTATAGAATGCACCCTCATATAAATCAAACAAAGTAAAACCGACTTAAATACTATTTGTAAAAAGTATCCATAGGTTACAGTTATTTCGTAAATGATAAAAAAAGGATATTGCTCTCACTCTGGAAATATAAGGGTGGAAAAATTATTAGAATTTTGGGAATGATATTGACAAAATAGTATTTAATAATAAAATAAAACAGAGTTAATTGGTATTCTTTTAATACAATTTAAATGATGCAAGTTATGGTAAATAGAGCCTTTTAGTACCTATTTAGTCTGTAGTATATAAATTTCAAAAAACATTACGTTATCTTAAACAAATAAATTGATAAAAAACCTAGTTATTTGATAAGATAAATATAGTTTTCGATAGGAGATTAATATTATGCCATCACATGTTATAGATATGATTATGTTGAAAAATAATTTTGGAACTGAGCAAATGCGCCAAGTTTGGTCTGATGAAAATCGACTACAAAAACACTTTGATGTGGAAATCGCACTTGCGAAAGCAGAAGGAGAACTAGGGTTAATTCCCCAAGAAGCTGCACAGCAAATTGCCCAAGCAAAAACAGACGATGTAAGTATAGCAGAACTTGCTGCTAACATGGCAAAAGTAAAACATTCATTAATGCCGACAATATCAGCTTTACAGGAACGCAGTGGTGAAGGAGGGGAATTTGTTCACTACGGAGCTACAACACAAGATATTGTAGATACTGGAACAATCCTTCAATTGAAAGAAGCACATCAAATTATTCGTGCAGAATTGATTGATGTTGCTGCATTATTAGCAAAATTAGCGAAGGAACACCGTTTAACGTTAATAGCAGGTCGCTCTCACGGCATGCAAGGATTGCCAACAACGTTTGGCTTTAAGTTATCCGTTGTTTTAAGCGAAGTTCTACGCCATTTATCAAGATTAGATGAAGTAAGTGACAGAGTATTTGTAGGAAATATTAGTGGTGCAGTTGGAACATATGCCTCATTTGGACCAAAAGGAATAGAAGTAGAAAAACGTGCTTTAGAACTTGTTGGTTTAGGTGCCCCAGAAATCGTATGGCATTCATCAAGGGATCGACTAGCTGAATATGCAAGTGTTCTAGGTTTAATTAGCGGTACACTTGGAAAACTAGGCAATGAATTTTATAACTTAATGCGTACGGAGATAGATGAGGTTGAAGAACCGTTTACAAAAGGTAAGGTTGGATCATCCACTATGCCACATAAACGTAATCCTGCAGCATTTGAAGGGATTGCAAGTTTAACCCGTCCAATTCTTCAAAATGTATCTTTAATACAACATTCACTGATTGTAGAGCATGAACGTGACGCCATGTCTTGGCGTGGTGAATGGATAGCGATGCCTGAAATTTGTATTTACCTATCTTCACAACTGGCAGGTACAAAAGGCGTATTAGACGGTTTAATTGTTAAAAAAGAAAATATGTTACGTAACTTAGATTTGTTAGGTGGTTTGCTTCTTTCTGAACGAATAATGTTCGCTATATCTGATAAAGCGGGTAAACAAACAGCACACCATATCATTTACGAATTATCAATGGCTTCTTTTGAAGAGAAAGTGCCATTTAAACAGAAATTAATAGATAATCCAACGGTAAAAGAATTGTTAACCGAAGAAGAGCTTAATGAATTGTTTAATTACGAAACATATATAGGCTTAGCTCCTCAAAAAGTTGATGAAGTGTTAACAAACTATTATAATAGCCCATATGCCAAAAAAGAGGGAAAATAATATGACATTTCATTATCGACAAGCAACCGTTGATGACGCAGAAATTTTACAAGAGATATTAGTAAAAGCTTATGCGGAAAACGGAAAATTAGGGATTAAGTTTGATGCTGTGAATGCAGATGTAGAATTAACGACACGTCATTTGCAAAACAATTTGTGTTTCTTTATGGAATTAGACGGTAAAGTCGTGGCTACAATCTCACTTCGAATGCCATGGGGCCCTAATCCAGGTCCGGAAAAGGTACCTCATATAGGCTGGTTTGCTACAGATCCAGAAAGTGGACAAAAAGGGCTTGGATCTAAATTGCTCAACTGGCTAGAAGAAGAAATATTAATAAAACAGTTAAGAACACCTTACGTTACATTAGGAACAGCTGACAAGCATCCATGGTTAATTCAAATGTATGAACGAAAGGGTTATAAAGTATTTTCTCAAAAGGATTTAGGAAAAGGTCATATAACGATTTACATGAAAAAAGAATTTAAGCTGGAGGAACAATAAATGAAAAAGTTTTCGTTTTTACTTATACTAACATTAGTAATTGGTATTTTAGCAGCATGTGGTGGAGCTGGCGAAGATACAACAACAGATGAAGGAACTAACCAAACTGAAGAGAAAAAAGTAATTCGTGTTGGTGCAACTGGACAAAGTTATCCAAATAGTTATAAAGAAAACGATAAATTAGTAGGATTTGACGTAGAAGTTTTGGAAACTGTAGCTAATAATTTAGGATACGAAGTGGAATGGGTGAATTCTGATTTCAGTGGATTATTAGGTCAACTAGAAACTGGTAAAATAGATACAATTGCAAATGCAGTTGCAGTTACTGCAGAGCGTGAAGAAAAATATGATTTCTCAGAACCGTATTCTTATCTTGGTATTACAATTGTTACACATGAAGAAAATGATCACATTAACACACTAGAAGATTTAAAAGGTAAAACGGTATCTGGTGTATTAGGGTCTAACAACGTTAAGAACTTAGAAGCATATGATAAAAACGGTGAAATCGCTATTCGTACTTATGAAACACGTGATGGTGCAATGAACGATGCTATCAATAAACGTGTTGATGGTTATGTAAATGCAAAAGCATCATTATTAGCGGAAATAAATAAGGGTGACCTACCTTTAAAATTTGTAGGTGAACCATTCGTTTATGAGGCAGTAGCATTCCCGTTTGTAAAAGGTACAAATGAGGAATTACGTGAAGCAATCAGTGCTGAAGTTCAAAAATTACATGAAGATGGTACAATTTCTGAGCTATCAATCAAATATTACGGTGAAGATGTTTCAAAGAAAGACTAAGTCCAATTTATAACTAATAAGTGGCCGTCTTAAAAGTAATAATACTTTTTAAGACGGCCTTTTCACACTACCATACACAAGGAGATGATAATAAAGATGAATTTTGATGTAGGCTATATGTTCTCCCTCATACCTGAAATTATTGAATACATACCCATAACTTTAATTATGGCAATATTAGCTATGGTTTTAACAATCGTTATTGGGTTAGTATTAGCATTCATGCGTAATAGTCGGTTTAAAATCATTAATTATATTGCGGCAGTATATATTTCATTCTTCCGAGCAATCCCGATGCTCGTACAATTATTCTTAATTTATTATGGATTACCACAGCTATTCCCAATATTTACAAAGATGGATGCAGTTACGGCTGCGGTTATTGGTTTTGGTTTTAAACAAGCTGCTTTTGCCTCAGAGATTTTCCGAGCGGCATTCCTATCTGTGGATAAAGGACAAATGGAGGCATGTTTGGCTGGTGGTATGACAAAAGCACAAGCATATCGTCGTATTATCTTCCCTCAAGCGTTTAGAAATGCACTGCCAGCAACAGGCAATATCTTTATTACATTAATTAAAGAAACTTCTTTAGCATTTACTTTAGGTGTTGTAGAGCTATTTGCAGAAGCGAAAATGCAGGCTTCCAATACATTAAGGTTCTTTGAAGCCTATATGGCAGTAGCACTAGTTTACTGGGCGATGGTAATTGTTTATTCTGCCCTACAAAGTAGACTTGAGAAATTCCTAGAGAAACCTTATCGGACATAAGGAGTGAAATTTATGATTAAAGTTAATCAACTAAAGAAGTCATTTAACCAATTAGATGTACTAAAAGGAATTGATTTTGAAGTAAAGCGCGGAGAAGTATTATCAATCATTGGGCCTTCTGGTTCGGGAAAATCAACATTATTACGTTGTCTAAACTTTTTAGAAACTCCAAACTCAGGGACAATTACAATTGATAATGTATCTGTAGATGCTTCGAACTATAGTAAGAAAGATATTTTAAACTTAAGAAAACAATCTGCAATGGTTTTCCAGAACTATAATTTGTTTAAAAATAAAACGGCATTACAAAATGTTACGGAATTATTAATCGTAACAAAGAATATGCCAAAAGCAGAGGCTGAAAAAATCGGTATGCAATATTTAGCGCAGGTAGGACTTGCGGAAAAGGCGAATAATTATCCTGCGACTTTATCGGGCGGTCAACAACAACGTGTAAGTATTGCACGGGCACTAGCATTAAACCCAAGTGTAATCTTATTCGATGAACCAACATCATCTCTTGATCCAGAGCTAGTATCGGAAGTTCTTCAAGTAATCAGACAAATTGCTGAAAAAGAAACAACTATGATTATTGTTACTCATGAGATGGATTTTGCTCGTGAAGTATCTGATAATGTAATTTTTATGGCAGATGGATATATAGTGGAGGAAGGTCATCCAAGTGAGTTATTTGGAAATCCAAAGCAAGATCGAACAAAATCGTTTATTCAGCAATTGAGCGAAAAACATTAATGAAAGAAGGAAGTTGTACTATGAGTACCACTGTTGAGAATTTACAAGCAAAACTTGTTGCATATCGTAGAGAGTTACATGAAAATCCTGAACTAGGATTTAAGGAATATGAAACGACTAAGCGTATTCGCCATTGGTTAGAAGAAGCAGGTATTACGATTTTAGACTATCCGTTAGAGACTGGTCTTGTTGCAGAAGTTAAAGGCGAACAAGATGGGCCAACAATTGCTTTACGTGCAGACATTGATGCACTACCAATTGTAGAACAATCTGGTGTGGAATTTTCATCAAAAAATGAAGGTGTGATGCACGCCTGTGGTCATGACTTCCATACTTCATCAATGATAGGAGCTGCTTTACTATTACACTCTCGTCGTTCCGAGTTAAAAGGAACTGTACGAATTATTTTCCAACCAGCTGAAGAAATTGCACAAGGTGCTGTTTACGTAGCTGAAAAGGGTGTATTAGAAGGGGTCTCAGCTATCTTTGGTATGCATAACAAACCTGATTTACCTGTTGGGACAATCGGTGTTCGATCAGGCTCATTAATGGCAAGTGTTGACCGTTTTGAGTTAGATATAGTTGGTGTTGGTGGTCATGCTGGTATTCCGAATGATGCTATAGACCCAATTGTGATTGCAAGTCAAATTGTTTCTGCATTCCAAAGTATTGTTAGCCGAAATATGAATCCATTCCATAATATTGTTGTTTCAGTTACGAAACTGCAAGCAGGTAATACTTGGAATGTTATACCTGAGAAGGCAGAGTTAGAGGGAACAGTTCGTACGTTCCAAGAGGAATCACGAGAGGTAGTTGCTGAACGTATGCGCTCACTTGCTGAAGGAATTGCTGAAAGCTTTGGTGCTCGCGCAGAATTCAGATGGTATCCGTATTTACCTGTTGTAGATAATGATGATCGCTTTACAGAAATAGCTTCAGAAGCTGCAGTTGTAGCAGGTTATAAAGCAATTGAAGCTGAACAAGTGCCAGCAGGTGAAGATTTTGCATTCTATCAAACAAAAATACCTGGTTACTTCGTATGGATGGGTGTAGATGGACCAAGAGCATGGCATCATCCAGAATTTAAATTAAAAGAAGAAGCACTAGAAGTTGCAGCAAACTACTTTACAGAATTATCTATATTAACACTGAATAAACCGGAGTTACTAAAATGAAATTAACCGAAGAGTTTGTTGAGAAGATCTATCTCGCAGTACCAAATGATGAAGCTATTGAATGTGCTAAACTAGGTGTTTTAGATTTTCTAACATCAAGTTATGCGAGTAAGGAGGATGCAGGGTTACATAAACTCCTTAAATTAATAGAACTAGAGGGTGGCTTACAAGTAGCACCACTTATTGGTCAAAATCTTAAGGTGACACCTCAACAATCTGCTTTAGTTAATGGATTTTTAGCACATGCACTAGATTTAGACGATGTACACGTTGAAGTGCGTGGGCATCCTAGTGCAGTAATCCTTCCTACTTTGATAGCATTGGCTTCAACAAATGTTGTTACCGGAAAACGTTTTTTAGAGGCCTATGCAGTTGGAGTAGAGACGATGGCGCGAATAGCTCGTGCTATTTCTGATGGCCACTATGAAAAAGGATGGCATAATACAGGGACAATAGGAGTTCTGGCTGCATCACTTGCAGGAGGTTATATGCTTCAATTTTCTCGTGAACAATTGGCGCGCGTACTAGGATTTGCAACAACACAGTCTAGTGGGCTACGTTGTCATTTTGGTACCGAGACTAAACCACTTCATGCAGGTTTGGCTGCTCGTGCAGCCGTATTAAGTGTGAATTTAACAACGGTAAATTTTTCAAACAATCCAACTAGTTTTGACGGGATTGGTAACTACTTTGATGTCTATGGTGAAGGAACAGAACAAATTGCATCGTACTTATTAGATGATTGGAATGAACAATGGAAAATTGTTTCTCCTGGATTATGGTTTAAAATTTATCCATTCTGTTCAGCTGCTTACTTCGGTGCAGACGCTGCATTACAAATTGGCGAGGTAAATGTTGAGGAAATTAAAGAAGTCATCATAACTTTTTCAAATAATACGGATGCAGCACTTGTTCACCAAAATCCTATCACTAGTGAGCAGGGACGTTTTAGCATCGAATATATTGTTTCGCTAATTTTGCAAGGTAAACCATTAACATTTCAATATTTTGATGGCAAATCAATTAATCATGTATCCCAAAGCATTATGAATAAATCCGTTAGAGAAAATGTGAAGGAACCTTTAAGTGTCGCGCGATATACAAAAGTAAAAGTTGTTTTTAATAATGGTGATGTAATTGAAGAAATATCAACAACACCAAAGGGTTCGCCGCAAAACAAAGTAACTAAACAAGAAATTATTGAGAAATGTAAGTCAATCTTACAAAATGATGAATTGGAAGATCGATGGTTTAAGACTATTTTTAGTTTAGATCATGCAAAGGACGTATCTGCTTTTTTATCAATTCTATAGAGTCTATATCATCAAAGAAAAATGCGGTTCTTTGTCAAATAACGTTGGTGAAGAATATTAGTCGATTATTACCACGCTCTTAACCAGCCTTAGGCTGTTTGGGAGCGTGGTTGTTTTTGTTCTGTTGTTTTGAGTTTGAAGTGTAGAATAATTCGCTTTTTATAATTCATAAAATTTCTATATCCATAAGCTACGCGATTTAATACTTTAATTTTATTGTTAATCCCTTCAATTTTGCCGTTGTTATAAGGATAATTAAAACTGTTATGTATGTACGGAAGATGCTCCTTCAACGTTTTTATACTTGTCTTCATATAGCTAGAGATTAACGGGTGAACAGGATTTTTTAAACAAGATTCTAACATTTTAAAGTCCTTTTCTTCCATTGCTTTTAAAAGGGCTTGATAGAGCTCATAATTCGCTTTTAGTACTGGATCATACGCTAAAATTTCCTCGACGATGCTTGTTTCGAGACGTTGTCCGAATAGCGAGTAATATTTGTATTCCACGCTAGAGAGAGCCGATTTCTTTTTGAGAATTAGCTTCCAGTAACGCTTCAGTCGACGGTACTTTTTCATGTCTTCGTTATCTGAAGTTCTTAGTTGATTCATCACACTGATTCGGCACTTATTCATCGATCGATTGATTAATTGAACTAAGTGAAACCGGTCAATAATTATTTTCGCTTTTGGAAACAGTTCTTTTATGACGCTTACATAACCTGCATTCATATCAATCGTTACCGTTTCCACATTTCGTCGGTCAGTTAGGCTGTAATTCGCAATGAAATGATTTTTTATTGCGAAGTTATCGCGACGATTAAGAATGTCCAAAATATCACCATTCAACACATTGATATATTCAAAAGCCATCGCCCCTTTTGCGTATTTAAATTCGTCAAAAGAAAGATGCTTCGGAAGCTTAGTGTGATGGGGTTTAAAATGTATTGCAGCTTCATCAATGACTCGTTGAACCGTTGTAGGTGAAATCGAACAATCTTTAGCGATAGATTTTAAGGATTGCGCTTCTGCCGATTTAACCATTACTTGAACTTTAACATTCTTAGAAATATAACAATTACGCTCAACGATTGGTGTTTTAGCAGTAAAGCTAGTGTTACATTCTTTACACATAAAGCGTTGCTTTCTTAGGAGTAAGTACGTTGGATTTACCCCGGTAAGAGGTAATGTAATTCGCGATAATTGAGTTCCGTTCTTAAAAACTGTAAAGTTTTTGTTTTCAATACCACATTTTGGGCAGTGCGTAGGGTTATAGGATAATGTTCCAGTAATGTATTTACAAGCTGTCCCTTTATAAGTCCCTTGTTTTACACAATCTTCATCGAATGTAATATTCAAGTCTTGAATATCAATTAAGGATTTAATACTATTAGAATACGACAAGTGAATTCCCTCCTGAATGATGGTTTTGGTCGACTTTAATTCTACAGGGAACCTCACTTGTTTTCTATTATTAAAAGAAAATAACGCTGTGAAATTCCATCACCTTCTCCAACTTTCGGGAGAAGGTGATTTTCATTCACCAACGTTATAAATTGTACAACCAAAAATGCACGGACAATTATTGTTCGTGCATTTTATAATTAAGATGGCTTTTAGATGCTCTATTTACTTTACTATTAAAGCAGGGCAATTTACACGTTTCATGACTTTGTGACTTACACTACCAAGAACCATCTCTTGCAAACGATTTAGGCCGCGGCTTCCGATGATGACCAAATCTACTTTTTGTTCGTTTGCATACTTAACTATCTCTGGTCCTGGCGTTCCATGCAGTATTTTAACTTTATAAAACACATTCGATTCACGTAATAACTGCTCTACTCTAGCTATTTTTTTCCGACGTTCTAAATCTAATGCTTCACTAGAATTTGAATGTAGAACTTCAGATTTAGCCTTATCAAAATCTACCACGTAAACTACCTCTATAATCGATTCTTTATCGCATAATGCAATTTTCGCCGCTTCTCTTGCAGCACGAAAGGCATTTTCTGAACCATCTGCAGCAAGTAAAATATGTTTGTACATCTGATTCCTCCTTAATGTGAAGAAGACATTCCACCTAGTTTTGTCATTATTTTTTTACTTGGATTATCTAGTTCTATAATCTCTACTGTAATCCCTTTTTCCCGTAACATCTCCTTTACTTTATTTAATGCACCAACACCCGAATCATCCCATATTCGACTATTGGAGAAGTCGATTTGAATACGGTTTGACTCGATATTTGTATTTTTAAAGAAATTGATAAATCCGTCAGTTGAAGCAAAGAACAATTGACCATGGACAATATAACGATCGCCTTCACTTTCTATTTTTACTGTTGATATTTTTACAACGAAGAAGATAGCACTCAGGATAACACCTGTGATAACACCTTTAGATAAGTCGTGTGTCCAAACAACGATAACAACTGTTGTTAACATTACAAGAGCATCTGTACGAGGTGCTTTAACTATATAGGTAAACGAACTCCAATCAAATGTTCCTATAGAAACCATAATCATGATACCGACAAGAACAGGCATTGGAATTTTGACAACTAAGTCACCGAGAACAAGAATTAAAAACATTAAAAATAAACCTGCAATTAATGTAGATAGCCGGCCGCGACCACCTGACTTAACATTAATTACGGATTGACCAATCATGGCACATCCAGCCATTCCACCGAAGAAGCCATTCACGAAGTTTGCGATACCTTGACCTCGTGCTTCTTGATTTTTGTTACTTTCAGTACCAGTCATATCGTCTACAATTCGGGAAGTTAATAAAGATTCAACTAAACCAACAATTGCTAATGAGATGGAGAAAGGTAAGATAATTTGTAATGTTTCAAAAGTATATGGTACATCTGGGATTATAAATGACGGCAAGGATTGTGTAATACCTCCTAAATCCCCAATTGTTCCCAACTCGATCCCACTAAATAAAGCAATTGCAGTGAGGACTACGATAGCAATTAAAGGGGCCGGTATTACCTTAATGAATCGAGGTAATGTATATACAAGGATTAATGTAACTGCCACAAAAACATATGTCATTGTTGAAATACCAATAAAATGAGGGACTTGGGCCATAAATATTAATATAGCTAATGAATTGACGAAACCAATCATAACTGCGTTCGGAATAAATTTCATCAGTTTGGCAATTTTTAAAATTCCAAAGATTATTTGTATAATTCCTGTAAGAATTGTAGCCGCGAATAAATATTCAATTCCATATTCACGGACAAGTGGAACCATTACTAGTGCCATTGCCCCTGTTGCAGCAGAAATCATTCCTGGTCTACCACCGACAAATGCGATTAAGACTGCTATTGTAAAAGAGGCATATAATCCGACCATTGGGTCAACACCGGCAATAATTGAGAAGGCTATCGCCTCTGGAATAAGTGCTAGTGCAACTACGATGCCTGATAAAATATCGCCCCGTATGTTGCCAAACCACTGTTGTTTTAAACTTTGCATGAGTAACTCCTTTACATGATTTAACTTGTATGTTTGTATTAGTAGGATAAGTATTTGCTAAAATACCATCGTAATTCTAAAATAATAATAACATCCTTTTTCCTAAAAGGGAACGCTTTTGGGAATATATTAGAGGTGATTGAATGAGATATGGTTATGTAAGGCCACTATATAATGACAAAGATTGTAGTAAGCAGCTCGAAAAACTTAAACAATCATGCGACCAACTTTATCAAGAGTCACATGGTAGTCCTAAAAAAAGAATAGAGCTTGAGAATATGCTCATGAACATACAGAAAAATGATGAAATAATTGTAGAAAGAATGTTTGTCTTAGCAGATACGACAAGACACCTAATAGAATTACTGAAATTATGTGAAAGAGATGGTGTATCGGTTCAGTTTCTTAATGAAGATTTAAAGAGTAATGAAGTACTATCCATTTCACTTCAAGAAATGGTTGATAAAATTTTGCTTTTTCAATCAGATATTACAAAACAATCAACTACGTTAGGTATAGCGCTAGCTAAAGACAGAGGAAAAACAATTGGGCGGCCGAAAAAGTCAGATGATAATATAAAAAAGGCAATTTCCATGTATCAATCTGGTCATTTTTCATTACATGATATAAAAAATGAAACAGGTATTAGTAAGTCAACACTATATAGATATTTAGAAAATGATGATTTGAAGTAGCGATAACAAATAGGTTAATAAAAAAAGACGCAGTGAATAAACTGCGCCTCCTATATTTGGGGAATAGAAATTAAAGCATCTTCTGCACTTGAAAATGCCGGTCTAATTAGAAGTAAACGTTCTATATATTCTTCAATGTCTGCTGGTAATTGTAATTCCTCTTGCCAGCTTCTCTCTTTTTGTTTTGTAGGTGTGTAGTTTGAATATAGTAAAAAGAGTAAAAAGTGGCCGATATAGTATAAGTCGCTACAATGGTTCTCAGCCTTTTTTGGATTTTCTATCTCTCTAAAATTAATATCTCTTTTCATATATGCAGCTAAACCAAAATCAATAATATACAAATTGTCCTCATGAGTTAAAATGTTGGGAATCCTTAAATCGCGATGAACAATCCCCTGTTGATGAATTACGATTACAATTTCAAGTAACCTTTTTAAGATTTCAAAAGATTCCTTAACGGAAAACTTTTTCCCTTCATTAAAAATTGCTTGCTCAAATGTTTGCCCATCAATGAAGTCCATTATATAAAAAGGAAAACCTTGAAGTTCTGCTTCAAAACTTACATTCGGAACATGAGGGATGTCTAATAATTTTAGCATGTTAATTTCTTGCTGAAATTTTGATCTTTGGTGATTGTTTTGACGATGTTTTGATCGCATCCTTTTCAGGACATAGCGTTTACCTGTTTTTTTATGGATTAATAAATACGCTAATCCATATGAGCCTTTTCCCAGTGTCTCTATTAACCGATACGGAGTTTCATTTTCAACATAACTTTTAAAAACCTTATTGTATTTGTGTTCAATAAACGTATTAAACATCATTAACTGCTGAAGAAACTACCACTTCTAGAGCCGAAGAATCCTGAACTAAAACTTCTTCGTTTTCTTTTATAATGTTTGTGTCCATAATATCTATCGTGACTTGAGTAACCTTTGTGACTTGATGAATAGGAATGGCGACGATGACTTTTACCGAATAATGATTTTTTAAATTTATCAAACATAAAAATTATTTCCCTCCATAAGAAGATGTTAGCGATCTTACAATATATATACGATGAAAAAGGAAAGAAGTTTCGTTTTCTACTACTAATATAGGTAAAATTTTTTAGCATGTATAGTGTTCAATTAGAAAAAAATCGGAAATATTTTGAAAGTACATTTTTCGCAAAGGTTACCTTTTAAAGAGGTTAATGACAGTTATAAACAATATGCTATCTATGATGATGAATAGAAATTTAAAAGAGCATTGAAAGGAAGGTCTTTATTACTATTCGCTTTTAGAATAAAATAGACTATTATACTGCATGTCCTTTAGCTTATGTAGTTATAAATAAAGGCGAGGGGGTAATTACTTGTTACGTAAATCCAAAAGAAACAAAATGATTGATCGCTTCTTAAATAAAACGTTAACCGAAGGACAGTTTGAAGAAACCATTTCAGCTAATAATTTATTGAATTATTGTTCTATACTCTCTAACTACCAATCAAATACTGTAATTGTGTTTTCTGCTGATCGTAATATTATCTCTATTAATAATGATGCAGTAGAGAAGTTTTTAGGTTACGAACCTAAAAATGTATTGGACTTTTATCAGATGTTTTCTAGAGACACTTATAATGCCCTAGAAAGTTCATTTGCTCAGACGTTAGAAGGAAATATAGAAAAGCATATAATCGATGTGGAATATAAAGGGAATAAATTGGACCTATTGTTAACTTTTATACCAATTAAGTTTGAAGCAGAGAAGCTTGAAGGTGTATATCTTACGATTGAAAATACCTCTAAAGAATCCAAGGAATTAAAGGATTTTCAAAAAGAATATGAAGAAAAACTAAAGCATTTAGCTTATTATGATGAGTTAACGCAACTGCCTAATCAAAGAAGTCTTTATGAAAGACTAGATCAAGATTGTAAAAATGATGTACCTTTTGCGTTAATGTATTTAGATATTGATCGGTTTAATATGATAAATGATTCACTAGGGTATGAGGTTGGCGATGAAGTGTTAAAAATCATCTCAGAAAGGCTCATTTCTATTCTGCCGAAAAATGCATTCCTCGCACGCTTAAGTAGTAATGATTTTATTATTACAATAAGATTGTCCTCTCATGATAATGAAGTTAGTTTGCTGGCAGAACGGATTATACAAATGGTAGAATTACCTATTCTAATTCAAGACTATGAAATTTTTATATCAACGAGTATAGGAATTTCTTTTTACCCTGAGGAAGGTGAAGAGAAGCTTTCCTTAATAGAAAACGCGCATACTGCTCTTTTTCTAGCAAAACGTGAAGGTAAAGGGAATTACCAATTCTTCTCATTTTCTAAAGATATATCATCATATAAAAAATATGTACTCGACCGGGATATGCGAAAGGCGATAATCAATGAAGAATTTGAACTATACTTTCAACCAAAAGTAGAACCGAGACGTGGTCAAATATACGGAGCTGAAGTATTAATTCGCTGGAACCACAAAGAGTGGGGGGCCGTGTCGCCTAGTGAATTTATTCCAATTGCAGAAGAGAATCATATGATTAATAAAATCACTGATTGGGTTATAAAAAAAGTGATTCATCTGTTAAAGCTGTGGAAAGAAAAGGGATATATTTTAAGGACAATTTCAGTAAATATTCCACCTATGCGTTTTATGCATACAGGTTTAATAGAATTAATAAAGGCTGAGATCGAAAAAAATAATATACCAGCAAAATATTTAGAACTTGAAGTTACAGAAAGCATATTGTTACGAAGTGAACAAATTGTATTATCTACAATTGAAGGTCTCAAGGATTTAGGAGTAAAAATTGCTATAGATGATTTCGGAACAGGTTATTCTTCATTCGATCTTTTAAGAAAGTTTCAACCAGATACATTAAAGATTGATCGAGTGTTTGTGCAAAATATTCACCACGAAAATCAGATTGAAAGAGGTATTATTTCATCTATTCTATACTTAGCTAAAACATTGGGATTGAAAGTAGTTGCAGAAGGGGTGGAAGAGGTTGAACAACTTGCTTTTTTACAACAGCAAGAATGTGATTTTGTTCAAGGATACCTATTCTCAAAGCCAGTTACACAAAGTGAATATGAACGTTTCATGCAAAAAGGATATATGAGTCCTCAACTTCAAAAGAAGAAGGATAAGGGGATTGAAAAAAGAGAATTCTTCAGATTCCACTTTCCACATTTAGTATTGGGAAATATGACGATTATTGAAGTTAATCAAAGAAGGGTTCAAGTAGGAGCAACACCTATCTTATTAGAAAATATAAGTTTAGGAGGAATCAAATTCCTCTCCAACTTAAAATTACCAATTAACTCAAATATGAAATTTAAATTTGACTTCCAGTTAATAAATCAAACATTTGAGATTGAAGGAACATTAAAGTGGATTACAGATGAATTCGGCAACATTTTCTCTTACGGCGTAAGTTTTCATGTGGATCGCGTCTTGGAAGATACTTTAGCCCCAATCATCAACCGTATGAGTGCATTAAATAAAATAAACAAACGAATTCCAGATACTGAATTTATTTTTGATGAAGCACACTTGTATTTAATGAAGAGTAAGATTGACTGATATAGTTTGATGTTAATGAAACAACAAAGGTCTTACGTCAATTCGGACATAAGACCTTTGTTTCTATTTAATTTAGATAGGGAAGGACTTTGTCAATTGCTTGTTCACCAGCTGAAATCCATTTGCTTTTATTTGTAATTGTTGCGTCCTTATCAGTTGGAGTTTGGAACTGACTAAATCCTGTTGGTTCTAAAAGGGAAGCATCATCATAATCTAGACCAACATTTGCAATATGTCTAATAACAAAAGGTTTTAAAAAGCGGATTTGAGCATTTTCAGAATCGAGCATACCATTCATCACAACAAAAGGTAGTCGAAGGTAAATCGTATCACCGCCATCTTTCCAAAGCGGTGTATCAAAACTTCCTTTGTGGAATTCCCAATTGCCGCCTATTGAAAAACCGTAACGTTTAATATTATCTCGAAGAAAACCAAATTGTGCATCTTTACCAACTATTTCTGAATCAAATTCTAGCACAGAAGATCCTCCTTTTTGCTTATCATAAACATGATAACCAAAATGAATGAAATACATACTGAAGAAGAAAGGCGGGAAAAAAGAAGAGCCAGTTCCATGCTTAAATGAAACTGGCTAATAGTAACTATTTATACAGCTTATTCTTTCATGTGTATTTCGCCATTCTTATAGGTCATTTGTTCTGGATAACGTAAATTGATTGCATAATCCTGAATCTCCTGCGAAGGCTCTTTAGTAGCTAAAGAAACGATAATGTTAGCTGCAAAGGCTGCAATTGCGCCAAATACACCTGCACCTGTATCAATAATACCTAAGATCGTAAAGCCACCGTATTTAGCAGCAAAGATATATGCTAATGTTACACCTAAACCTACTAGTAAACCTGCAATAACCCCTTTTGAATTACTACGTTTCCACCAAACACCTAATACTAGTGCTGGGAAGAAGGTACCTGTTGCAAGTGCGAATGCCCATGCAACAATTTGTGTAATCGCCCCAGGAGGGTTAAGAGCAACTAAACCAGCAAGGAACGTTGCAACTACAATTGTAATACGTCCAACATTTAATCGTTGTTTATCCGTTGCATCTGGTTTAATAATTCGATAATAAATGTCATGTGCAAAAGCAGATGAAATAGCAATTAACAAACCGCCAGCAGTAGATAATGCAGCAGCCATAGCACCAGCCGCCACTAAACCGATTACAAATACACCTAGATTCGCAATTTCAGGAGTAGCCATTACAACGATATCGTTTGCGATCACTAGCTCTTTCCACTGAAGTATTCCGTCACCGTTTTGGTCGGCAACTTTTAATAATCCTGTATCAACCCATGTCTTCGTCCAAGCTGGGAGTTCTGCAATTTTGCCTCCAGCTACTTGTGTCATTAAAATGAATCGAGAGAATGCAGCATAAGCAGGAGCTGAGAAGTATAATAGCGAGATGAATAGTAACGCCCAAGCGCCTGACCAACGAGCAGCCTTCATTGTAGATACTGTGTAGAAACGGGCGATAACGTGAGGAAGACCTGCTGTACCTGCCATTAAAGTAAACATAAGTGCAAGGAACTGCCATTTTGAACCATTTTCAAAAGGAGCAAAGTACTCAGAGAATCCTAAAGCCTTATCAAGCTCACCAAGCTCACTTACTATATGACCGTAAGATAACCATGGCAATGGATTACCTGTAATTTGAAGTGACATAAAGATAACTGGAACAAGGTATGCAACAATTAATACGATGTATTGAGCAACTTGTGTCCATGTAATTCCTTTCATACCACCAAAACCAGCATAAATCGCAATTAAAACTACACCAATCATTGTTCCTAGACCTGCGTCAATTTGGAACAATCGTCCGATTACTACCCCAGATCCAGATAATTGACCGATGGAGTAGGTAAAACTAATGATCATCGTACAGATAGCAGCAATAATAAGCGCAGTATTACTCTTGAATCGGTCACCAATGAATTCTGGGACTGTATAACTACCAGATTTTCTCAACTGTGGTGCAAGTAAGAATGTTAAGAGTAAATAACCACCAGTCCACCCCATAATATATGCTAATCCATCGTAACCAAGGACCATGATGGTACCAGCCATACCTATGAAAGAAGCAGCACTCATCCAGTCAGCACCAATTGCCATACCGTTATATAATGGTGGTACACCGCGTCCGGCAACATAGAAATCAGAAGTTTCTTTCGCTTTATTATAAACCGCAATCCAAATATACAATGCGAATGTAGTTAAAATAATCGCTAGCGAAACTAAAAATTGTGTATCCAATAGTCATCCCCCTTTTCTATAAAAATTCCTCTTAATGCTCTTGAGTTGTTTGTCTACCAATTTCTTCATTGATGCTGTCATTGATTCCATACTTTTTATCGATTTTATCCCCGATAATGGCATTAACGAACAGTAAAATAATAAATGTAGCTAAAGCACCTTGTGCCCCCATAAAGTAATGGAATGGAAATCCGTTAAATGTAAATGTACTTAATGGTTCAGCAATTGCTACTGCGCCGAACGATACAAGAGCCCAGATAATGAAATAGATAATCATATATTTTGTTTTTTCACGGAAGTAAGCATCTGCAACGCTCTTATCGATTTTTTTCATCCTTTTCCCCCCTATTAATAAATTTCCCCAGTTACCTCGCCAAGACGAAATTAATGTATTGATTTGTAGAACATCCCTCCCTTGCTCTCAAAACTAGTGATCTCATGGTCATTAGTTTTTTAGAATAATATTTTCACTTGGTCTCCTAAATACAAAGACAAAGGGAAAAACTGCTTGTGGTATCAATAGGCATACAAAATAATAGGGCAATTTTACTTATACGAAGTTAAGAGGAATAGTTATTGTAAACTAAAAATAAATTTAACAGTTTCGATAAAAGGTAATGGTACAAGAGCGATTTGTACAATGAAGTAGACAATGAAGGCGATTACAGGAATAGTTAATAAGATCATTCTCTTCAGCTTAAATGCAATAAATAAACAGAGTCCAGCTAGAATGATAAACGCGAGAAACATAGGCAATTCCTCCTTGGTATTTGCTATGATAATTGTTTTTTTAAATCTATGATAAAAGGAGGAATATTATTATCACCAATTAGTAAAAAATGTCATAAAAATATAAAAAGATTAGAGTATATAAATGTTCTAAAACCTAGAAAGTGTCACCTAATGCTGGTTTAAAGCAGAAAAGAACTAATTTAAAAGAGTTACTTAAAAGTAATTTACGAGCATGTTTTTGCTAATCTAGTTTGGTTCGATATAAAAACCCTCTTCGCAACGGTTCGAAGAGGGATATGTTCTGACTATTAATTTAAGTATTTAATAAAGTATTCAGCCATCTGATGTTTTGATAGTTTCAGTTTTCTCATTAATCCAGAACAATTTGATAAAATTATGTCAGATCCTTCAGATTGGACAAATTGCACATGATAATTCGCTTGTAACATTTCAGCAAAATCCAATTTTTCCCTTGAGTAACATTGGTCGCCGCGGTAAAAACGCCCCATTTCTGTATATAAATCATCAAAAAACAGCTCAAATAATTCACTTTTATTAATAAGATTACGGTAAGCACTTAGATTGGCTGGTGCCTCTTTCGCATAAATATCCTTAAAAACAATACGAATGATATCTTCAGGATCGATTAAATCACATTCTGATTCTTCAATTTTCCAAAGCGGAGTGGTGAATAATGGACTGGAATGAACCGTTTGTACGTTCTTTAATTCATTACGGTAAAACTTTTTTAAAACAACTCCATTATTTGTCACATAAAGAACTTCGTAATGAAAAATTGTATCTGTATCCCAGTCATGCTCCTCATCAAGAATTGCATAACTTTCACCGTATAAAATCTCCGCCATCATGATTGTAGGAGGATAACTTACCTTAGAAGTTTGATTTTTTGAATAACCATAATACCGAATGTAAAGATTATGAATATCCTGTTTATCTGGATTTACTAAGCAAAGGCTATAGTCTCTTTTAGGGATTACAAACTCAAGTATTTTCATCAGCTCCTCATGTTGATAGTCAGAAAGATATGTAACTTAAAAGTTGAAATACTACTTAAAAACTCAAAAAGATACTGACTTTAAATACATATTCATGTTTTTATGCATTATTCATAATTAGATAAAAAAATCACATAAAATGTTCATCTATTATATTGTTACTTTTTGCATTTCCAGACTCTAAGTAATCATCTACTAGTGCCTTTGACTATCCCTCTGAGAATCCCTTTGGCTATCCTTAATGAAAAATTTTTGGGCTCTAATCAATGAAATAGACATTTTCATTAGGGATAGACAACCTTAATAGGCGCATTACTTCAACATAAATTGTAGATAGCTTAAGAAGAAAGGGGGTAAATTTGTTGTATCCTTTTGATTATGATGATGACTATTTCGTTCAATTTGATGATGATAACCGTGGAAGAGGTCGCGGACGTGGAAGGGACGATTCTCCGAATTTCCCAGGCGGATTCCCAGGCGGATTCCCAGGCGGATTCCCAGGCGGATTCCCAGGTGGATTCCCGAATACTCCAGGCGGTTTCCCAGGTGGGGGCAATCAATTAACACCACCAACAGCTCCACCACCAAGCTTTACACCTCAATCTTTTACAACGACTCAACAACAAGAGTTTTCTCGACGTGGTGGTGTTGGTGGGATTAGACGTTGTATGTTCCGTAATACCTTTGTTTGGATGAGAAATGGTAATAGCTTCTGGTTCTTCCCAATGTTGATTATGGGTAATTCAATCGTTGGGTTCCGTTGGAGAGGGAGAAGAGGTTGGGTTTTTGACTCACTGAACCGTAACAATATTATTTTCTTCCAATGTTATTAATCTAAACATACGTATAAATTCCTCCCAAATAATATATAGTAAATGCTTTTCATAGGGTGAGATTATTCTCACTCTTTTTTTAGTGTGCCCGGCATGGGCTACAACTTGGTGGTGAAAGTCCACTACAGGCTTGGCAGTAGGAACTGTTAGCTGATGGCAAGGGTGTCCACCGTGAGGTGGAATCTGAAGGAAGCCGGAGGCAAAATCCCGAACTGACGGACAGAAACTATATATAAGGCTGAATTGGAATGGACGAGTTTGCTAAACAAAACGAAGTCCAATACTGCACGAGTTCCATACAGTAAATATAGCAGTTACATGGGAGGAAGGTTGTAGCTCTTACCCGGGGAGGTCTTACAAGGGTTCCCGACAAGAGAGATGGAATATCTCACAGGAACAAGCTTACCAGTGATGGCAAGCTGAATTGTAAGAAGTCAGCAGAGGTCATAGTAGTTTCTCTGAAATGAAGGACTGAACAATAGCAATCTTGAAGAATTACGGAGGTGATGGCAGTGCAAAGACCGCAGAAAACATCGCAAGATGGCTGTTTGCAAAGGGATAAGTTGGAAACTGAAGAGTATGCAAGAGTGTGTAGTCCTGCCGTTAAAGAAGTAGGTCAACAAGATGGTATCGATTTAATTGATAAAGTAATTGATAGTAATAATCTTTTCAGAGCATGTAAGAAGGTTAAAGCCAACAAAGGTGCGCCTGGAATAGATGGAATGACAGTAGATGAACTTTTTGGTCATGTCAGTAAATACCTACCCCATCTTAAGAGAAAACTGAAAGATGGCTCATATAAGCCTCTTCCAGTCAAACGGGTTGAAATCCCGAAGGCGGATGGTACAAAACGAAAATTAGGCATTCCATGTGTTAGAGACCGTATGGTCCAACAAGCAATATATCAAGTAATAGGTGGAATAATAGACCCGAAATTTTCCGATTCAAGTTTTGGTTTTCGACCAAATAGAAACCAACACCAAGCCATAAAGAAATCTATCAAATACTATGAACAAGGCTATAAAGTGGTAGTGGATTGTGATCTCAAAAGTTACTTTGACACCATTAACCATCAAAAGCTAATGGAATACCTCAAGGAATTCATTAAAGATAAAATTATATTAAAGCTAATTTGGAAATTTCTTAAAAGCGGAATATTAGAGAATGGCTTTACCAAACCAACTGAATTCGGTGCGCCTCAAGGCGGTGTACTTTCACCAATTCTTAGTAATGTTTATTTAAATCAGTTAGATATAGAACTGGAGGAAAGAGGACATAAATTCGTTCGCTTTGCGGATGATTTTTGCATCTACGTTAAAAGTAAACGAGCTGGTGAACGTGTCCTTGATAGCATTACAAAGTTTTTGGAGAAGGAACTGAAGCTGACAGTTAATAAAACTAAAAGTAAGGTGGGGTCTCCGACCAAACTAAAATTTTTAGGTTTCTGTATCCACAGTACATCTAAAAGTACAGGATGTAGACCACACCACTCCGCGAAGAAAAGATTCAGAGATAAACTAAAATATAAAACTAGACGAAATCGTACTGGTAAATTTGAGGATATCGTTAAAGAAATTAATCAAGTTACGGTTGGATGGATAAATTACTATGGCATTGGTTTAATGAAAATGTTCATTCAAGATATGAGAAAGTGGCTAAACCATCGGTTAAGGCAACTTATTTGGAAAAGGTGGAAGAAAGTCAAGACAAGGTACTATCAACTTAGGAGATTAGGTATCCAACACAATGAAGCCTGGAAAGTAGCGAATACCCGTAAGGGTTATTGGAGAATTTCAGGAAGTGAAACTCTACATAAAGCTATTAGAACAAAAACGCTCATCAAATGGGGAATAAAGGACCTTAATTATTTGTATGAGCGTCGATACTTAAGTTATTGAACCGCCGTATACGGAACCGTACGTACGGTGGTGTGAGAGGTCGACTAGCCAATTAATGGCTAGTTTCCTACTCGATTTGAAACTAACATCGTTACTTCCGTTGCAGTTATAATTATGTTAATAGAAAGTTTTACATGATTATTTAGTTCTATATTTGTCATTTAAGGAATAAAGCTTATGTGAGGAGGGGGTTGTTTTGGAAAACAACATAAAGATTAGAGAAGAGTTGTGGGAGAGTGTTAATGGATTAACGGACAAGCAACTTAATAAAGTGGTTGAAGATGGAAAATGGTCAATTGCGCAAGTTTTAGAACATTTATATTTAACAGAAAAGTTGGCGCTCCAGCATTTATCTAATGTGATTTGTATTAATGAAACAACTCAAGTGAAATTAAGGAAAATACATTTAGTTGAAGACCGTACACAAAAGGTTAATGCCCCAAGTCTCTTAATGCCAAGCGACGAGTACCAAACTTTGCATCAGTTAAAGGTAAAATTGCAAAGTACAAGAGAAGCTCTATTCGAAAAGTATAATACATTAAGTGAAAAGGAATTAAGTGAAAAGGCAATGCCACATCCTGTATTTAAATTTTTAACTATAGGACAATGGATTTCATTTATTGGGTATCATGAAAAAAGACACCTAGGGCAAATTGAAGAGATTAAGGCGGCTTTATTAACATAATTGCAATTGAAATCTGGCAGGGAGGACGATGAATTACCCTTCTTGCTTTTTTAAGTTTTGTTAATAAGTGAGTCATAAATTAAACTACTATATAATGTATGAGCAATAACACTTATTTTAAGGAGGATTGTTTCATGTGCGGTCGTTTTACCCTTTTTGCATCCTTTAAGAAAATTCTAGAACAATTCGATATTCAACAATCTATTGAAGAGATATTTTACGAGGCAAGTTACAACATAGCACCAACGCATCAAATTCTATCAATTATTAATGACGGAACAAAAAATCGGATGGGTTTTTTAAGGTGGGGGTTAATACCTTCATGGTCGAAAGATGAGAAGATAGCTGTGAAATTAATTAATGCACGTTCGGAAACAGTAGAAGAAAAACCAAGTTTTAAAAAGTCTTTTTTTGAAAGACGGTGTATTATTCCGATGGATTCCTTTTATGAGTGGAAAAGAGAAGGGAAAATGAAAATACCCATGAGGATCAAAATGAAGGATGATTCTTTATTTGGAGTAGCCGGGCTATGGGATACATGGAAATCCCCTTCAGGTAAGGCCATTCATACATGTACAATTTTAACAACAGAACCTAATCATTTAATGAAAGAAATACATGATCGTATGCCGGTCATTTTACAAAAAGAACAACAACTGTTATGGTTAAATCCAAGTATTCAAAATAAAGAACAACTAAAATCCTTATTGGTACCATTTGATGAGGAAAAGATGATCGCATATCAAGTAAGTACGAAAGTCAATTCACCAAGGTACAATTCGGAAGAGTTAATCGAAAAAATAGGTTAATGAATTTTAAATTTTATCGAGTACAATACCTCTTTTAGTAAAATATAAATAATACAACTTCTAGTGAGGTGTATTAAATGATAAACATCTTATTAATATTATGTTTGCAGTTAGTTTATGTACCGCTGTTAACATTAAGAACCATTTTTTTAGTAAAAAATATTACGTTTTTAGCTGCTTTAATTGGAACATTGGAAATGCTAATTTACGTTTTTGGTCTTTCGCTTGTATTCAGTGGCGACCAAAATTTATTAGCGATGGTCGTTTATGCTGTCGGATTTGGTCTGGGTATATTTTTAGGTACGAAAATTGAAAACAAGTTAGCAATAGGATACGTGTATATAACCATTAATACGCAAAGTAAAAACCAAGAGTTAATAGATAAGATCCGGTCTAGTGGTTTTGCTCTGACAACTTATGTTGGAGAAGGAAGGGACAGTAATCGTTATAAGTATGAAATATTGGCCAAACGTAATCGTGAAAAAGAATTGTTCCAATTAGTTGAATTTATCGAACCGAGAGCATTCATTATTTCTTATGAACCTAAATCTTTTAAGGGTGGTTTTATGGTCGATCGGATGAGGAAAAACAAGCGAAATAAGGACAATAAATGAGATTGCTGAAAGAGACTGGGATAAAACAAAAAACATTATTTCTTTGACGAGAAAATAATGCTTTTTTTGTATACAGATAATGGATTTCCGTTCTGGGAACGCTATCCGCGGGCCCGGCTCGAGTCTCCTCGTCGCAAGCTTCTAAAAGGGTCTCGAGGCACGGGCTGTTCACGCAGGTAGCTTCGCTCTGCATCGAAAGCGTAGCGGCAGATGCAATCGCCCCTACACTCCAATCAATTTTTCATACTTATCCGATGATTTTTATCATTGGTAAAGTGCATTTTAAAAAAATCGATTTATGTCTCATCCGCATTTTTTGGACGGTAGATTGTTTAAATACGAGTATGTTGAATAATTGTTTCATTGTAAGCGGTTACTAGTTGTTGTAAACGTAAAGCTTTATCAGGACCCTCTGGGCAAGGGTGATAGTATTCATTTTCCTTTGACAAAACTCCGAAAAATGGAATTCCACTATCCGAAATTAACTCTAGCCATTTTTCCTTTTCCTGTTCATAATGAACCCAGCTCTTTTTCTTTTCGATCCCCCAGCCTATCATAATCCACGGATGTTGTTGCATTTCAAATAAATTAGGAGGAATGATTGTAGGATATTTCCCCGAAACCTTTAAATGCTCAAATAATTCAATAGCATCTCTATTTTTTGTTTTTTTAACATAAAACAAATGATAAATATGAAGTCTTCCATCTAAAGTGGAATGTGTGCTTTTCATAAATTGAATGAGCTGTTTCATAGTTTCATCTAGTGATGTTATATCTGTAAATGCACCATTCATAAACAGTTTTTTCCTGGCTTCTCCTTGTAGTTCTGATGAACCTGGATTTAACATGACAACTGCACCTAGGGACTTTCTTGATGTACCAAATTGTAAAAATGTGTTTGTTCGGTAAATTTCATCGCCAACCAACTGAAATGTTGCGATTGCCTTCATATTACCCACAAAATACCCCCAATTAAATGTGTTGTCATATATGTTTATTCTTAATAGTTGGGAAATATTAGTTAAGTAGATACGACTTCTAAAATAAAAAGCTCATTTGCCAATAATGAGGCAAATGAGCATCCAATTAATCCCAAGGTATATAATAATTTTGTGTATAGTACCAATAATATGAACCAACGCCGAGATGCGTAAAATCGGGGTCTAAGATTGCCTCGCGGTGCCCTGATGTTGAGTTCATCCACGCTTCAGTGGCATCAATTCCGTTTGTATAGCCGTATGCAATATTTTCACCTGCATAAGAATACTTTATATCATCATGCATCATCCGGTCGAACGGTGATTCACCTTGTAGGTTATAGTGGTCAAAAAATTCATTCTCGTACATATCTTTACTATGTTTATAGGCTGTTTGGGAAATTTGATCATCCCATTGCAGTGGTTTTAAACCATATACATTTCGATAACTATTTGTAATATCAAAAATTAAGTAATCATTTGTTTCAAAAACATTTACTGTACTTGTTAATTTCCAATTAGGCTTTTTTAATAGAAGAGCTCTAACTGGCGTGCCAACTAGGTGTGTGTCGTAATAGAAAGTTATGATGTTTTCATCAACTACTACTTCTGTCGAACTACTAGAATTACTAGTTTTAAAATAAGATGTAACCATTTCTCGATTCCTTAACTCTTCCCCATTGAACCGAGCTGTATAGATATGATTTTGGTTAGAATATAAAAAGCTAGCACGTTTATTTGCATCATACCCAACAATTAAAAAATCATCATAATCATTCTTATAATATGTATAGATTTTTAGACCATTGTCATTTTGAGAAATACGTTTCGCTTGACCATAAATAGCTTCGACTTCATTTTGGTGGTCGTTAATTCTAATCCCGTTTAAAGAAATTTCATACACTTCTTTTTCGGTACCTTGTATTGTGTTGTCTACAAAATGATCATTAAGCGATACATTGTATAAAAAAACAACAACTTGTGCTCTTGTTAAAGTTGCGTTAGGTAGATAAGATGCATACGTCTTAGGAAAATAACCATTTTCATCTGATTGGCCATCACTTATACCTGTATCGTACATCCATTGTACAGCTTCTACTTCTGTCACTTCTTTTCCTGTTAAGCTTTCTGCTAATAATTTTGCAACTGTACCCCTGCGAATAGGCTTATTCCAAGCAAGAGAATTTTCATAAGATACACTTAGATTATATTTTTTTGCCATTTCATATTGAGGCGTCCAACTGTTACCAGAGTACTCATTTATAAAAGTTTCAAGCTCATCTGAATTTAAAAGTCTTAATAACATAGTTAGGAATTGAGCTTCAGTTAGAGTTTTATTTGGCTTAATCTTTCTTTCTTCGGGGTAACCGTTTAACACCCCGTTGTCAATTGCCCAGATCATCTCATCTGCCCAATATTGTTCCTCTTTAAAGTCGACATAATCACTTGCTGATAACATATTTGCACTTGTTGTTATGGAAAGAACTAAGCTTAAGATTGCAACTAGTAATAGTGGAAATATTTTTTTCATTGTACCAACCTTTTCTTCAATATTTTAATCAATGAATTAATTATACTATTAGACTTATAAATGAGTTAAGAGTTTTAGTAAATTACTAACTTTTAAGGGGATAGAACTAAATTGTACAATGATAAGGCATTAATAATTAAATACATTATAAGTTTCATAAGTAGTTGTGGTTAGGAGGATGTTAATGTTCTTTATAGGTTTAACCTTTTCAATCATATTAATAGGTGTCGGTATTATTCTGCTAATTAAGGGGTTATATATTTTAGGTGGAATTGTACTAGGAGTTGGCATCTTAACTGTTGTAGCCTTATTAGTCTATTATAGTTCGACAAGAAAGAAAGGTTTAGATTGTGATTGCAACAATGTAGATTGTGGCTCACTCGCTAGTGTAGTTGATTGTGATTGTGGAAAAAGAAGAGGTGATTGTGACTGCGACTGTGACTTCTGTGATGGTCCAAACTAAAAGGGGGGTAATTGTTATTGAAGAAAATAGCTTATATTGTACCGTGTCATCGTATTCCTGAGCGGTGTCTTCATATAAAAGGGGAGCCTATGCCTATCTGTACTAGATGTTTTGCAATACTCATTGGGTATCTGTGTTTGCCCTTCACGCTTCTCTTTAGCAATATCCCTTTATGGGTTCCTATTTTATTGTCGCTACCAATGATAATAGATGGTTTTACTCAAAGGTGGAAGTGGAGGGAAAGTAATAACCTCCTCCGTTTTATAACTGGTTTGCTATTTGGCATCGGTCAGACGACAGTCATATCAATCGTGATATGGAGTGTAGTAAGATTAATTAGCTAAATGGTTAGCTAGGAACAATAAATAAACGGAAATATACCGCTTGTATAAAGAAATTCCTATATTTTTCTACATATAAAAGAAGTTTTTCCGGCTAATCCATCCAAATCTTTAAATTTCACCTAAATTAGGAGCGGTTAATCGGAATCTCTCCGCTTATATCCGTCTCTTCTGTCCACACTATATACAATAGACGGAGTTTGTCCGCCTATTTTTAAAAAATATTAAAGGCTGGACTAAACCCACCTTGAAATCAAAAAGACGTTGGCATTTAGCGAAATTTTAACCATCGGCTAAATGTTTGAATAATAAAATGAACACCTTTTGATAAAATTAAGTTAAAACACAAAATATCATCAGAAAGAAGTGTCCGAAATCGGCAATACACTAATGACCGTAAACTTAGGGGAATACGCGGCGAGATTGTAAGATGCTGACTCTAATTATGTGAATTTAAAAAGAAGCGTGAAATCGACGGAGCGATTTCACGTTTTTATAATTATTGAAGCTAGTTTTGCCCCAGTCTTTATACGTTGGTCCACTATAAATAGTTACTTGGTTAACCCATCAATAAATGCTTCAATTTCTTCCTTTGTCTTGCGATCTTTACTTACAAATCTCCCCAATTCTTGACCTTTGTCATATGCAATGAAACTTGGAATGCCGTAGATATCTAAACCAGCACAAAGGTCGATAAATTCATCGCGATCCACTTTCAAAAAAGTATATTGAGAGTACTTTGCCTCGATTTCAGGTAGTGATGGTTCAATAAAACGGCAATCTCCGCACCAATTAGCAGTAAACATAAAGATTGTACGCTCTTCATTTTTTAGTTGTTCAAATTGCTCCGTTGACTGTAATGTATCCATTTCCATTTCCTCCAATCAGAAAATCTACAGATTTTTTATATCGTATCATAATGAATTCTACAATGGGAATGAATTACCTCTTTATGTAAAATGTTTTGATTTCTAATAAGATGTTGTTTTCAAACTAAAATTAGTTTTTCCTACATGAATTTCAATATGCACGTTACACATGGTTTAAAAAAATCCGGTTATTCTAAGTTAGAACGAAAGGAGGTTTAATAATTGGGTCGTTTTTTAATTCCCTTATTGGCTTTTACCATGTTGTGGAGCATAATTTTTTCAACAACAGCCTTTGCAAATCAAGAGCCATCAAGGGAAGAAATTATGCAGCAACGCATGGACTACTATATGAAATATCAAGATATGTTTGTACCTTGGGCTCATTTAGCTGCTGTAGACCAATATGAAAGAAATATTCAAGCTGTTCGGAAAGATATACCAAAGCGGGAAAGCATAGCAGCCATTCAGTTTTCACATGAATATTGGGCAGGTCCATTTAACCCAACTTTAAATGATACATCTATAGCTTCTATTCAATATTTTGGTGGTATGGGTCTTGATGGTAACGGTGATGGTAAAGCTGATCCTAACAATGATGATGATGTTATGTATACGATGTCATATTATTTAAGCCAATATGGGCCAAGCGAAGATGACTTTAAGTTGGCTCTATGGGAATATTACAAAAATGAACAGGTAGTTAATCAAATTATATCCATTGCAAAACTTTATAAACATTACAATACAATTGATTTAGATACCCATGTTTTCCCTGTACCAGTTCGTGGCTATAATTATAGCTATCGCGGAACATGGGGGGCAAGCAGAGGTTGGGGCGGAAGACGTATCCATGAAGGAACAGATATATTTGCAGGCTATGGCACGCCTGTCGTTTCAACATCATATGGTGTAGTTGAAGTTATGGGTTGGAATGAATTTGGTGGTTGGCGTATAGGTATACGAGATAACCATAACACTTACCATTATTACGCACACCTAGCTTACTTTAATAAAGACATTAAAGTGGGAGATATTGTAGAGCCAGGCACTCTAATCGGTGGAGTAGGAAGCACGGGGTATGGTAAGGAAGGTACTTCTGGAAAGTTTCCTCCACATTTACACTATGGTATGTATAAATTTAATGGAAGAACTGAGTGGGCGTTTGACCCGTATCCTTCACTAACTCAATGGGAAAAAGAAACAAGAAAGAAAAAGTAAATTGTAGGCTGTTCCAGTTATCTGGAACAGCTTTTTTTAGTGTGCCCGGCATGGGCTACAACTTGGTGGTGAAAGTCCACTACAGGCTTGGCAGTAGGAACTGTTAGCTGATGGCAAGGGTGTCCACCGTGAGGTGGAATCTGAAGGAAGCCGGAGGCAAAATCCCGAACTGACGGACAGAAACTATATATAAGGCTGAATTGGAATGGACGAGTTTGCTAAACAAAACGAAGTCCAATACTGCACGAGTTCCATACAGTAAATATAGCAGTTACATGGGAGGAAGGTTGTAGCTCTTACCCGGGGAGGTCTTACAAGGGTTCCCGACAAGAGAGATGGAATATCTCACAGGAACAAGCTTACCAGTGATGGCAAGCTGAATTGTAAGAAGTCAGCAGAGGTCATAGTAGTTTCTCTGAAATGAAGGACTGAACAATAGCAATCTTGAAGAATTACGGAGGTGATGGCAGTGCAAAGACCGCAGAAAACATCGCAAGATGGCTGTTTGCAAAGGGATAAGTTGGAAACTGAAGAGTATGCAAGAGTGTGTAGTCCTGCCGTTAAAGAAGTAGGTCAACAAGATGGTATCGATTTAATTGATAAAGTAATTGATAGTAATAATCTTTTCAGAGCATGTAAGAAGGTTAAAGCCAACAAAGGTGCGCCTGGAATAGATGGAATGACAGTAGATGAACTTTTTGGTCATGTCAGTAAATACCTACCCCATCTTAAGAGAAAACTGAAAGATGGCTCATATAAGCCTCTTCCAGTCAAACGGGTTGAAATCCCGAAGGCGGATGGTACAAAACGAAAATTAGGCATTCCATGTGTTAGAGACCGTATGGTCCAACAAGCAATATATCAAGTAATAGGTGGAATAATAGACCCGAAATTTTCCGATTCAAGTTTTGGTTTTCGACCAAATAGAAACCAACACCAAGCCATAAAGAAATCTATCAAATACTATGAACAAGGCTATAAAGTGGTAGTGGATTGTGATCTCAAAAGTTACTTTGACACCATTAACCATCAAAAGCTAATGGAATACCTCAAGGAATTCATTAAAGATAAAATTATATTAAAGCTAATTTGGAAATTTCTTAAAAGCGGAATATTAGAGAATGGCTTTACCAAACCAACTGAATTCGGTGCGCCTCAAGGCGGTGTACTTTCACCAATTCTTAGTAATGTTTATTTAAATCAGTTAGATATAGAACTGGAGGAAAGAGGACATAAATTCGTTCGCTTTGCGGATGATTTTTGCATCTACGTTAAAAGTAAACGAGCTGGTGAACGTGTCCTTGATAGCATTACAAAGTTTTTGGAGAAGGAACTGAAGCTGACAGTTAATAAAACTAAAAGTAAGGTGGGGTCTCCGACCAAACTAAAATTTTTAGGTTTCTGTATCCACAGTACATCTAAAAGTACAGGATGTAGACCACACCACTCCGCGAAGAAAAGATTCAGAGATAAACTAAAATATAAAACTAGACGAAATCGTACTGGTAAATTTGAGGATATCGTTAAAGAAATTAATCAAGTTACGGTTGGATGGATAAATTACTATGGCATTGGTTTGATGAAAATGTTCATTCAAGATATGAGAAAGTGGCTAAACCATCGGTTAAGGCAACTTATTTGGAAAAGGTGGAAGAAAGTCAAGACAAGGTACTATCAACTTAGGAGATTAGGTATCCAACACAATGAAGCCTGGAAAGTAGCGAATACCCGTAAGGGTTATTGGAGGATTTCAGGAAGTGAAACTCTACATAAAGCTATTAGAACAAAAACGCTCATCAAATGGGGAATAAAGGACCTTAATTATTTGTATGAGCGTCGATACTTAAGTTATTGAACCGCCGTATACGGAACCGTACGTACGGTGGTGTGAGAGGTCGACTAGCCAATTAATGGCTAGTTTCCTACTCGATTCTTTAATTAGCAGTTTTATTTTTGTCGAATGATGTTTAATTTTGTATGAATTTGGTTAAAACTCTTATTATTAGTAATCGGAAATCTGGAACGGTGATGGTGAGGTAGGAGGATTATAAGAGCAAAAAGGAACGGTAAAAAATTTTTGATTCATGCTGTTATTTTGGGCGTTTTACTTTTTGATGAAGATCCTTATGACTTATAAGAAACGAGAGGTATTTAAGATGAAAAAAAGAAGGTTCGATAAATTATGGTTAGGTATTGGGATTGCATCATTAGCAATCTTTTTATCCATTACTGCTTTTTTAGCTTACAGCCAAGATCAAATTACTAAAAATGACACTAGTACGATGATAACCGTGAACTATGACGATGTTGAAACAATAGCACCTTTTAATAACCCAGGTGTTCATAAAGTGGAAGGTAAAGAATGGGATTATGAAGTAGTTGTAACCTCTTCGACATTTATGTATAGTCCAGTGGATTTAGAAATCCCGATTGGCTCTACAGTAAAATTTATATCAACTTCAAAAGATGTTGTTCATGGATTTGAAGTTGCAGGTACAGACATTAGTATGACAGTAGAACCAGGTTATATCTCTGAGTATATAACAAAATTGGAACAAGAAGGCGAATTCCTCATTGTATGTAATGAATATTGCGGCACAGGTCATGGACAAATGTATTCAAAATTAAAAGTTGTAAATCAAGGTGAGATATAAGACAGTACTAAGGATAATATAGAAACACAAGTTGTTCCATTTAGCGGAGCAACTTTTTATTTTTGGGTAAAGCAATAAGATGGTGGATACGTGTTTAATTAATTGTTAAAAGAAATTTGTTAAAAGGATATTGACAATTGAAATATTTATATGTTAAATTTATCTCGAATTAAAGATAACTAGTTTCGAAGTATTTGTCGAACTATTTATTATCGAAGTTTTTTGTAATAATTTAGGAAGTGGTTATTTACTACTTTCAAATTTTTGGGTAAATATCTCGAAATCGAGATAAAAACGATTATAATTGGAGGAATTTAAAAATGGCTAAATTTACAGTAGATCAATCACACTCTCAAGTAGGATTTGAAGTGAAACACATGATGGTATCGAAAGTGAAAGGGCAATTTGATGCATATACTGCAGAAATTGAAGCTGCAGACTTAGCGGATTTAACAACTGCACAAATCGCATTTTCATTTGATGTTGCATCTATCAACACTCGTAGTGAAGATCGTGACAACCATTTAAAAGGTGCAGATTTCTTTGATGTTGAAAACAATCCAACTATTACTTTCAAGTCAACTAACATCACGAAAGATGGAGAAGATTACAAAGTAACTGGTGATTTAACAATTAAAGGTGTAACCAAACCAGTAACATTTGATGTTGAATACGGTGGAAAAGGTACTAATCCATGGGGCGTTGAAGTTTATGGTTTTGAAGCGGAAGCAAAAATTAACCGTGAAGAATTTGGTTTAACATGGAATGCTGCTCTTGAAACTGGTGGAGTACTTGTTGGTAAAGATATCAAAATTAAAGTTGAACTAGAAGTTAACCCAGCAGCTTAAATTTTATATGAATGTAAAAGTCAATTAATGCATTGTGGTTAATTGACTTTTATTAAGTCTGTTATTTACAATGTTTATATAAATAACCGTTCTTATTGAGTTATTAAGAGCTAGCTATAGGAAGTTATTAATCAAACTAACTGATATTAATGTGAAGTATAGATTGAAAACAATTAGGCAAAATAATGATAGTTTGTATGAACTATCATTATTTTTTAATAAATATCTCGAATTCGAGATATTTTGTGGAGGAGTAGAATAATGAATGAATTAAAAGGATTACATCACGTCACAGCGATTACGAGTAGTGCAGAAAAGATATATGATTTTTTCACTTACACTTTAGGTCTACGTTTAGTAAAGAAAACAGTGAATCAAGATGATATTCAAACATATCACCTTTATTTTACAGATGATGTTGGTAGTCCGGGGACTGATATGACGTTCTTCGACTTTCCTGGTATACCAAAAGGGGTTCATGGAACAAATGAAATCTCAAAAACAAGCTTTCGGGTTCCAAATGATGCTGCATTAGATTATTGGCTAAAACGTTTTACTCGTTTAGGTGTAAATAATTCAGGTATTAAAGAACAATTTGGGAAAAAGGTTCTCCCTTTCGTGGACTTTGATGATCAACAATATCAGTTAATATCTGACGAATTGAATCACGGTGTTTCATCAGGAACACCATGGGAGAAAGGACCGATTCCATTAGAATATGCAATCACTGGTTTGGGACCAATTTTCGTTCGTACTGCCTACTTAGATTATTTTAAAGAAGTTCTGACAAAAGTATTTGAAATGAGGGAGATTGCACAAGAGGGTTCATTCCATCTCTTTGAAATGGGGGAAGGTGGAAATGGAGCTCAGGTTATTGTTGAGTATAATACAGTTCTCCCGCAAGCTAGACAAGGGTATGGTACCGTACATCATACAGCATTCCGTGTTGATGACCGAAATGAATTAGAATTATGGCAAGAACGTCTAACGAGTTTCAAATTGCCTAACTCAGGCTATGTTGAGAGATATTATTTTGGTTCGTTATATTCGAATGTAGCACCTCAAATATTATTTGAAATAGCAACAGATGGCCCTGGATTTATGGGTGATGAACCTTATGAAACACTGGGCGAAAAATTATCCTTACCGCCGTTTTTTGAATCAAAACGTGACGAAATTGAAAAATTAGTAAGACATTTTAATACTGTGCGAAGTACGAAGGTATTTGAGAAAGAATATGAGTAACAGTAAGTAATACAATATGAAATGAAAGAACAGTGAGGCACATGTGCATATTTTATATGCACATGTTGCTGATAAGATAATTCTGACCTTTGTGCGGACTGATTTCAATAATTTTGAAGGGTGCGCTCAAAAGTTATGTAAACGAGGGTGAAATTGTTGGAGAGAATATTCGGACATCATCTATTTCAATGAGAACGAAAAATGCTAAGTTAAATAATCAATTTTATACAGAAATTTTAGGGTTAAGAAGAGTAAAGGTATCGGTAAATCAGGATGATCCTAATATGTATCATCTATTTTACGGTGATTTAATAGGAAGTCCCGGTACAGGGCTAACGTTTTTTGAAATTCCGGCGATAGGTAAAACCTATAGAGGGACAAATGCCATTACTAGGATCGGTTTGTTCGTACCATCATATGAAAGTCTCGGATATTGGAAAGAACGCTTTACAAAACTCGGTGTTACACATGGAGAAATAACAACTTATACGGGTCGACAAGCACTTCATTTTGAAGATGTAGATGGTTTACCTTTAGTTCTGGTAAATAATAATGGGGAAGAAATCCCAGAAGAATGGACAGCCTGGAAAGATTCTAAAATTGATTTAGAACATCGTATTCTTGGAATGGGCCCTGTTGAAATAACAGTCCAATCGTTAGATAGTCTGTCAAAAGTATTAGAAAATATTTTTGCATATGAATTAGTCTCTAGTATAGATAAGCAGGCTATCTTTCAATCAATAAAAGGAAACGGGTTTAGTGAAATTGTCATTATTGAAAAGGAAGGCCCTATCGAAAAACCTGGGAAAGGTAGTGTGCACCATCTAGCCTTAAGGGTAAAGAACGGCGAACAATTAAGATTCTGGGAAACACGAATTAGAGATTTTGGTTTTGAAATTATGAATATAACAGACCGGTACTATTTTGAAAGCTTATATTTCAAAGAAGAAAATGGTGTCGTTTTTGAACTAGCAACAGATGGCCCTGGTTTTACAATCGATTCAACAATCGAAGAGCTAGGGGGAAAATTAGAACTACCACCTTCTTTAGAATCAAAACGAACTGAGATTGAAGCTAAATTGACTCCTCTTGTTTAGGTGTAAATGAATGGAGGAAATGGAATTTAAACAAATCAATATACTCATCTGTTAAGGGGGAAATGAAATGCAAAAGCATACTGCAGGAATACACCATATTACGGCAATTGTTGGACATCCACAGGAAAATATTGATTTTTACGCGGGTGTTCTAGGTCTACGTTTAGTAAAGAAAACGGTCAATTTCGATGATCCTGGTACGTATCATTTATATTTTGGCAATGAGGGTGGAAAACCTGGTTCAATTATTACCTTCTTCCCTTGGCCAAATGCTTACCGTGGAAGGATTGGTGATGGTCAAGTAGGAGTCACAACTTATGTAGTGCCACTAGGCGCTATTGATTTTTGGAAACAGAGATTAACAAAGTTTGATGTTGAATTTTCAGTTACTGAACGATTTGGTGAATCGTATTTACAATTTGACGATCCACATGGACTCCATCTTGAAATTGTTGAACGTGAAGAAGGGGATTTAAACGAATGGTCATTCGGTGGAATAACAAAAGATGTTGCTATAAAAGGCTTTGGGGGGGCAGTTCTTTATTCAAGTCGTCCACAAGAGACAGTGAATACGTTAGTTAAAGTTATGGGTCTTGAAAAAGTATACCATGAAGGGGAATATACTAGATTTAAAGCCAATGGAGATATTGGAAATATTATTGATTTAAAAATGACAACTGGTTTGAAAGGCAGAATGGGAGTAGGGACTGTTCATCATATTGCTTGGCGCGCAAAAGACAATGCTGACCATTTAGAATGGCAAGCGTTCGCAATGGACAATGGTCAACACGTGACAGAAATAAAGGATCGAAATTACTTTAATGCAATATACTTTCGAGAATCAGGAGAAATTCTATTTGAAATTGCAACAGATCCTCCAGGTTTTGCACATGATGAAACTTATGAGACAATGGGTAGCGAATTAAAACTACCTTTGCAATACGAACATTTACGTCAAAGTTTAGAAATGTCGTTGATTCCAATAGAAGTTCGTCCACTAGATTAAAGAACATGTTGGCTTTCTCAGCAAGAAAATTCGGAAAAATAGATTAGAATGAGCGAACCGAGCAAATGAAGGAGTGAAATCCATGCAACATATATTTAAAGAGGGATCCGATACGAAAAAGCCCGTGCTATTACTATTACATGGGACTGGTGGAAATGAGAATGACTTATTACCTTTAGCAGATATCGTTGATCCAACAGCATCTGTACTTAGTGTAAGAGGTAATGTTTTAGAAAATGGTATGCCGCGTTTCTTTAAGCGTCTTGCGGAAGGGGTGTTTGATATCGATGATCTAATATTCCGCACGAATGAAATTAATCAATTTTTAGACAGCGCAGCCAAAGAATACAAATTTGACCGACATAACATTGTTGCCATTGGATATTCAAATGGTGCAAACATAGCTGCAAGTTTATTATTCCATTATGCTGATTCGTTGAAAGGGGCTATTCTTCATCATCCAATGGTACCTAGACGTGGTATGGAACTGCCTAATCTAGATGGAACAGATGTTTTTATCGCTGCAGGTGTAAACGATCCTATTTGCCCACAACAGGAATCTGTAGAACTAAAAGAATTACTTGAAGGTGCAGGAGCTACTGTTGAAATTCAATGGGAAAACCGTGGACATCAATTAACAATGAGTGAAGTTCAAGCAGCAAAGGCTTGGTACGAAAATAAATTAAATTAGGTAGATAAGGCTTACAACCACAACAATGGTTGTAAGCCTTTATTTTTTAGTAAACAAGAGGAGCTGGACCTATCAAAAGCAACCGATAAAGTTCTATCATCAACTTATAAGATAAAAAGTTTAATATGACTCCAGAATTTATATTACAGCAGTCTTAGGTAAAATATATTGAAAATATAGGAAATTTACGGTTCAATTAAACTTTCCTCACGCAATAGTTCGTTGGACCAATTTAGGGCATCTGTATAGAGGGAACAAACTGTTCCTTCATCAACTAACATAGCGGCACACCTTTCACTAGCCAAAGCCCATTCGCCCTTTTCTATTGATATTACTAAATCAAGAGCAGATTTGTAATCATTGTTAACCCCTATTAAAGCATCAGTAATTGCATCATCTAATGGTAATTTATTGAGAATTTCTTCCATAGTAACGCCCAAAAGTGCATCAATTAAAGAAAACATCCCCGCCATAAAATAACCCGTAGATGGAAGTGTTGTGGATATTAATGATCTTAGTGATTCACACATTTTCGCCCGTACTAAACTAATACGGATAATTTCACTCGAAATCCCTAGTTCATTATTTTGAGAGTCTCTAACTGATAAGATATAGATATACTTTTGGAATTCTTGGAGTCCTAATAACACAATAGCCTGTTTAATGGAAGATATTTTTGCTTTTCTGCGAAATGCAGTTGAGTTTATTAATTTTAATAATTTGTAAGATAAAGATAAATCTCTTTCGACTATCTGAGCAATCATATCGATACGGGGTTCTGATGTTGATAGTTGTTTCAATATGTCGATGTAAGAATAGAAATATAACGGCATATCATGAGTTGATAATATGGTTGGTTTAGAGAAAAAATATCCCTGGAAATAGGTATAACCTTTCTTTACAAATGCCAGATATTCTTGATTAGTTTCAACTTTTTCTGCTAACAGTTCTATATTATATTGTTTGGCAACATCTTCAATTTCACTGACCATTGTTGCTGAAGTATTTTGGACATCTACCTTAATAATATCTGTATAGTTAAGTAATTGATAAAGGTAAATATTTTCTTTATTAAAGATGAAGTCATCCAAAGCAATTCTGTATCCAAGTTCTTTTAGTTCTTTACAAATCTGAATTAAGTTTTCATTAGGTTCAACGGATTCTAGTATCTCTACTACCATAACCTCTGGAGGGAGATTAGTCGGTAATTTCATTGTTAATAGATTTTCGGTAAAGTTTATAAAGCAAGGTTTCCCGTTGGTAATTTCTTCGATACCAATACTAATAAAGCTATTAATTACAACATCTGTTGTCGCCTGATCTCCACTTATGTTCGGAAATGTATTGATTTCACTATTTCGATAAAGTAACTCATAAGCAATCACATCGCCAGTTGTATTAAAAATTGGCTGTCTCGCTACGAAGACTCTCATTTTAGTTCCTCCAATAGTAAACGCTTATTGATAATAGTTTATAAGTAAGCTGTGTAAAATAAAATACAGTTAAAAATATTATATCAAATAAATGGAAAAATAAAGAAATTGTTTCAAGGGATGCTCTGTTTTATACAACTATAAAGTAAATTGGGAGCTATTAATGAACGGAATATGGTTTTTAAGTTAAAAATATTATATTACATCAATAAAAAAACACCTTTTACATGAAGATGTAAAGGTGTTTTCGAGCCTTGCTATACATTATGTATGGCAAAGCCGCCTTGCCGTAGTTTATTAATAAAAAGTTTTAAACCACCACTCCTCAAAGTGGGTGTTCGCAGAAGCTTTCCTGTATATCGTCATTCACCGTAGTGTGACGCTCGCCATTCCAACTTCGATTAAAACTCCCTATTACAGTTCAAAGGTTAAAACTTAATATCAGTACGAACAACGCAGCTTTATTGTTATATTAAACGATTGTTATCATATATGCAAGTAAGTAGTCTTCATTGTAAATGTCAATTATTATTAGGAAATTTTCACTTGTAATTTGTAGTTGATGAAATTAATGTTGTCATTTCGTCTATTCTTAGTATTAAAATCGTTTTAATACAATAGTAAATTGATTAGAAGCATAATTCGATGAAAATCTACAAAATTACCTATTCATTTATATGTCCATAATCATGTATAATAAGAAAAAAATGGTAATAAAGGGGTATTTCGAAATGAAAGTATATACTTATGAACCATTTGACTTAAATTCCAATCAATATGCTGGTTATGTTATAGACCAAAATAACCACACTACATGTACAGTAAAAGTAACTCTTCTTGAACAGGCCTTTTTAGGACTAAATGACGGTAAAGCAGTAGACGCTTCAACAACTGATGGACAAGCTTTATTCAAAGGTACAAAAAAATCAAAATGGGGCAAATCTAAGCTCGAATTAGTTGATTGTCAGAGTGGGGAAGTTTTTACTATATTTCGTAAAGCTGCTCAAAAGGGTTTCTCTAAGTATAATGTAACCTCCACCTTAGGAGAGTATAGTATCGTTAAACACAAATCAGATTGGACTCGCTTTAAATTTAATAAAAAAGAAGTAGCAAGATGGATTACTGAACCAAAAAAATTGATAACTGAAATAGAAATAGAAGAGGATTGTCCAATACAAGAATCTGCCTTTTTTGCTTGCCTATGTGAAATTATTAGATCATTGAACTCTGTGAAAAGTAAAGTATCTCAATAGCAGTTTCTTTCCCCTTTAAGGGGAATAGAAAAGCGATCTGGTTAATTCAAATCGTAATAATTACTCTGTTTTTTTTAATATTTCATTTGTTAGTGCCGCAACATTTATTTGTGTTTCTTCATGAATCACATCGTTTAATATTTCTTGACGGAAATATCGTACACTTATCTTCAGAGGCATTTTTAGTAATTTTTCTAAGGCTTGCTGATACATGATAACAAATTCTTTATCTGTGTTCCCTCGTTTTAGTTCTGCAAAAGATTCGTAAAACTGATCTAGTTTATCTGCGAACTCAAGTAAGCGCCCTTCAATCGTATCATCTTTTCCTTCTTTCATCCGTTCAAAGAAAATATCTTGAAAATCGGAAGGAATTTCCTCGCGTATAAAATTTTCCATCATTTTCTCCTCAACGTGGGCAAGCAATTGTTTTAACTCTACACTGGCATGTTTCACTGGTGTCTTAATGTCCCCGATAAAAACTTCTGCGAAATCATGGTTAATTGTTTTTTCATAGAGCGACTTCCAGTTCACCTTGGCTCCGTTCATTTCTTCTAATGTACCGAAGAACATAGCATATTGGGAAACCTTCCAAGAATGGGCTGCCACATTATGTTCTTCGTATTTAAAGCGACCTGGGGCACGAAAAATCCGTTCTAAATCATTTAAGCTTGTAAAAAATTTATGAATTCCGATAGTGAACACTCCAATCAAATTAAAGTAAGTATGTTATAAAGGCTATTCATACCTTTTCTATTCCCCTATTGTATGCAGTTTATTTCATTTCACTATTATTTAACACCTATTTAACATAACAACAAATATTCTAAATTTAAGCTATTAAATACAGTAGTTAAATTGTCATATTATGAGCAAAGGTAAACACATTCAAATGATATACTGATGATAATTGGAAAAAGGACGTGAATAAATTGTTGACGGTCATAATTTACATACATGTTGTTAGTGCGATTGTTTCGGTTGGCCCACTAGTAGTATTATTACCCCTATTAACGAAAATGGAGAAATCCGATGAATCGGAACTTAGTGGTTTTGTTCAAGCGTTTCAGACTTCTATAACAGTCGTTAAACATGCTGGACATGTATTAGTTTTATCTGGAATAATACTTGTCTGGTTAAGCGTATGGACATGGACAACATCATGGGTTTTCATGACGGTTGTAATTATGGTAGGTTCTATTTTATTTTTAGCAAAAGCTTTTAAGCCGACATTAAAAACATATGGAACATCTCAATTTGATAAGGAGAAATTTATTGCTAAATTAAGAAAATCAACAATTTTATATATCTTGTTACTTCTAATTATGCTTTGGCTAATGGTGGCAAAGCCAATGTTATGGTAAATAGGATTTTAACTAATAAAATCTTTATAGTTATCAAAATTCAAATAATCTGCCAAAAAGGTATCTCGAAAATAATTATGAGATATCTTTTTATTATGGGACCTAAATAAGTACTTCAAAAGTTTTTAAAAACTACCCAATTGACAAGTCAATACATTAAGTCTAAATCACCAGATTATACATAAAATAGTTGAAATAGATTATTGGCCCAATATATAAACTAATGATTTTCTATGTGGTATTAGAGAGGATACATATCGGTTTATTTGGGTTAAAGATATTAGAATATGTTAGGAGTGGTTTTTATAAGAGTTCTTGTAACTGGAGGGGCGGGGTTTATTGGTTCGCATACGATTGATCTTCTTTTAGAAGAAAACTATGAAGTAATAGTAGTAGATGTGTTAACACATGGGGAATACCAGTTAGATGCAATTGTACCGTGTTTTAAGCAACCAATAGAGGACTTTGAGATGATGTATAAGATATTTGAAGAGTTTAATCCGGACATAGTACTCCACTTAGCTGCGCAAGTCTCGGTATCAAAATCTATAGAAAATCCAATGAAAGATGCCCAAACAAACATTATAGGGACCATAAATTTATTAAAACTTAGTCATTTATTTCATGTGAAGAAGTTTATTTTTTCTTCATCAGCTGCAGTATATGGAGTCCCAATTGTATTACCTATTAGTGAGTTACATCCAACAGTCCCAATCTCATATTATGGAATGTCAAAACTTGTAGCAGAAGAATATATAAAAATGTTCTCTAAAATTCACGGAATAAATTTTTGTACTTTACGTTATGCAAATGTATTTGGACCAAGGCAACATGTTTCGCAGGAGTCAGGAGTTATTACTATATTTAATGAGAATAATCGAAATGGACAACCTATTGTTATTTTCGGATCGGGTGAACAAACACGTGACTATGTATATGTAAAAGATGTTGCTCGCGCGAATGTTGCTAGTATTAAATTTGGGAATAATGAGACATTTAATATAGGGTCAGGTACGTCTACTTCTTTGTTAGATATGCTAGAATTTATCGAAGTGTTTCGCAAAAGTGTAACCGAAAAAATATGGGTAGATGAGCGTGCTGGGGATATTAAACACAGTGTTTTAAATGTGGAAAAAGCAAAAGAACAATTGTTTTGGAATCCCCAATATACTTTTAAAGCAGGAATGGAGGAGTTGTTGACAGACATAGTAAGAGTATCTAAGTATTAACCGTTCCGTACAAAAAGTGTTAGCGTATTGATGAATGAAGGATACAATAAACTGTTACTGACAGTAGAGAAGGATAAACGCTAAAAATTGTATTAAGTGTTTTATCTAAGATAATATTCAATATATTAATTTAAATGGCACAAAAGTATTAAACTATGTGCCATTTCACTTTACACAGAGACGTCAATTATCGTCCCTTTATGTGGATGATGTGCTTCTGGTTGAGAAGGCATGCTATTTAGCAATTCGACAGTACCTTGAGCACCTAAATTTAGAGTCTTATCAAGTATGCTCATTTGTAGCGTTTGCTGAAGTGAAGCGACCTGAGCAGACATAAATGAACTTAATTCCATAAGAATCCCTCCTTTCAATTTATATCGGCAAAAAGCTGGAAGTTACAATAGAAAGAAATATAACTACATATTTCGACAAAATACGAATATTTCCTTTTCCTACTGGTAATACTTGGGCTTGTAGGAGGGAATGTTATGAAAAAAATTATAATCTTACTAAGTTCAAGTGCACTACTGCTTGGTGGATGTAGTTTCTTTGGAATTGGTCACCAAGAAGCTACAGTACCTGTTGTGGCTCCAGAAGCATTACAGGCAGAGGCAAAGATGGTCAATTCAGAAGGAACTGAAATTGGTGATGTCAAGTTTACTGAGGGGCAAGATGGGGTACTCATCTCACTAAACCTAAAAGACGTTCCGGAAGGGGAACATGGTATTCATATTCACGATGTTGGTAAATGCGAACAACCAACTTTTGAATCTGCAGGCGCCCATTTCAATCCAACAAATAAGAAACATGGAATTGAAAACCCAGAGGGACCTCATGCTGGAGATTTGCCAAATGTTAGCCCTGAAAATGGCATTGTGACATCTGAATTTGAAGCAAAAAATATTACATTAGAAAAGGGATTAACAAACTCATTATTTGATGAGGATGGTACTGCTATTGTGTTGCATGAAAAAGCAGATGATTATAAAACAGATCCAGCAGGTAATTCGGGAAGTCGAATAGGGTGTGGAGTAATTACTGCAGTTGAATAGGAAGATCTTAGATGCATGATTACGCTTTAATTGGGCGTTAATCATGCATCTTTTATTACATAACCATGTTATATAACACAAAAAATTAAGGGCTCAATATTTTATAAATATAGTTAAATATCAATAATTTCGGGGAAATGATTTAATAAAAAACAATTAGAGAATATTAGCTAATAGTGTAAGAAATATTCTGAAACCAATATTTGTTGCTACAAAATGCACAAAAAGTCTATAAAATGAACTATTAATCTATTAACAGAAATGTTAAAATTAATTGACACATTCGTAAATTAATTGTTAAATATAAACTGTACTGTAACAAAATTAGGTAGGAGGGGTTCTTTTGAAAAACAGTAAAAAGTGGTTATTTGCATTATTAAGCGTAATGCTAATCATGGTATTGGCTGCTTGTGGTGGTCAAACTTCTGAAGAAAATACTGGTGAGGAAACTGATTCAGCAAGTGGAGACAGTAACTCAAATGATACAGAAGTAACATCAGACATTGAGTTCTTAAGTTTAGCAACTGGTGGTACACAAGGTACTTATTATGCACTTGGTGGTACTTTTGCTGATTTAATTTCTGATGAAACTGGCATTAAAACAACTGCTGAAGTTTCTCAAGCTTCAACAGCTAACGTTGGTGCTTTAAAAGATGGCGCTGCAGAAATCGCATTCTTACAAACTGATATTGCATACTATGCAAAAAATGGTGAGTTAATGTTTGAAGGTGCTGCAATGGACAATCTTGTAGCAATTGGTGGGTTATATCCAGAGACTGTACAATTAGTAACTACAGCTAATTCAGGTATAACATCATTTGATGACTTAAAAGGTAAAAAGGTTTCTATTGGAGCTCCGGGTTCAGGAGTTTACGCTAACGCTGAACAATTATTGGAAATCCATGGATTAACAACTGATGATATCCAAGTACAAAACTTAGATTTCGGTGAATCTACTGATGGTCTACAATCTGGACAAATCGATGCTGCATTCGTTACTGCTGGATATCCAACTGCTGCAGTTGAAGCTTTAAGTGCAACAACTGATGTAGTAATTGTTCCTGTTGCTCCTGAAAAAGCTGAGGAGTTAATTGCAAAATATCCATATTACGCTTTAGATACAGTTCCTGCTGGTACTTACGGATTAGAATCTGATGTGCCAACTGTTTCTGTACTAGCAATGCTTGCAACTACTGCAGATCTTCCTGAAGATGTAGTATATGGTATTGCGAAAGCAGTATGGGGTGGTGCAGATTCAATTAGCCATGCTAAAGGTGCATTTATCAAAACTGAAACTGCATTAGATGGTATTGGTATTCCTGTTCACCCAGGTGCAGAAAAGTACTTTAACGAACAATAATAATATTTAGTGTCAAGTGTGGAGCTTGAAGGCAAATGCTACTTCAAGCTCTTTTTACCATCCAGGAAATTGTTATCTAACAATAGATACATAAGATACCGACCAATTGCAATTGATATTAAACATTCCTAAATTGAGGCGATGAAATGAAACGACTAACCCTCCTTGTAAGTGTAATCTTTGTTCTTATCATCGTTTTCTTATTTTCACCAATATTTAAAGTATTTTCTTTTACTGAAACGAGAACGAATAATCCACATACTTATTACATAAATGTGTCAAATAACAATGAATTTCAAATTCGATTCACACATTCTATTCATTTGACAGATGTATTAGAGTCTTATGAAATTACGGAATTAAATGAGCTGAAACTTGTGTCGATGGAGTATGAAGATGTAGCAGTTGGAATGCCTGCAAATGCAGAGGAAGATCAGATAATTACCTATGAAAACGGAATATATAAATTATCTTACAAGAACAAGAGGTTAGATAATTTTACTCTTTACATAGGTGATGTCGATTATGATTTGTATTTCAATTATGATGGTGAAGAGTATGATTTGAAACAAACTTTGAATCGGGGTAATTCCTATTTATTTGAAGTTAGAATGATATCTTTATATGACAAGCTGAAAGGAGTGTTAATAACAAATGAAAGATGAAAAACAGCTTGCAACAGAAAATTTGGAGACTTTAACTGAGGAACAACAACAAGCATTACTTGAAAAATATGACTCAGAGTCAAATGTGCGCCGTTTAGCCGGAATAATGAAATGGGTCATTTTTGTTGGATTATTATCATTCTCTCTATTTCAATTATATACTGCTATTTTCGGCCAATTCACTGCTTATATTCAACGCTCTATTCATTTGGGCTTTGGATTAACATTCATTTTTTTACTATTTCCGGCTCGTAAAAACGGTTCAAAAACAAAAGTTCCTTTTTATGATTACGGATTAGCAATTATCGCTGCAATAACTGGTATCTATTGGACACTTAATTATGAGCGATTAGTGACAAGTTTAGGTACTATTAATCAACTTGATTTTATTGTCGGATTAATAGTTATAGTGTTAGTTCTTGAAGCAGCTAGACGAGCAGTTGGATTACCTATTGCAATCATTGCGGTGTTATTCCTTCTGTATGCATTCTTTGGTAGACAAATGCCAGATTTTATATCTCACAGAGGTCAATCGCTTGAGAGTATCGTGAATCTAATGTATTACTCAACCGATGGGATACTAGGTACGCCAATTAGTGTATCCGCAACATATATCTTTGCGTTTTTACTTTTTGGGGCATTTTTAGTTAAAACGGGTGTAGGTCAATATTTCAATGACCTTGCTGTAACTGTAGCTGGTAAGTTAACCGGAGGACCTGCAAAAGTTGCAATATTTTCATCAGCATTACAAGGGACGATTTCAGGGAGTTCTGTAGCTAATGTTGTAACTTCAGGTTCTTATACGATTCCTATGATGAAAAAATTGGGATACAAAAAGGAATTTGCAGGTGGTGTTGAAGCAGCAGCATCTACAGGTGGTCAAATCATGCCGCCAATTATGGGAGCAGCGGCCTTTTTGATGGTTGAATTTATTGGCCGTGGAATCACCTATTGGGATATAGCGAAAGCAGCTTTAATTCCAGCTATATTGTACTTCACAGGTATTTGGATAATGACTCACTTCGAGGCAAAACGTCTTGGACTTGAAGGTTTAAAAGATGAGGATATGCCTAACCGTAAGGAAGTATTTAAAAAGATTTACCTATTAACTCCAATCATTTTAATTATTGTGCTAATGGTTTCAGGTGTCCCAGTTATTCATTCGGCGCTTTACGGAATTCTAGCATGTATCATTGTGGGCATTATTAATAGAGATGTAACATTTGGACTTAAAGAATTTGTAGATGCATTAGTTGATGGAGCTCGTACTGCACTTGGTGTTGTAGCGGCTACTGCCTGTGCGGGTATAATCGTAGGAGTAGTTGTAAAAACAGGATTAGGCTTGAGTCTAGCAAACACGTTAGTGGACTTAGCTGGTGGTAGCATATTATTAACATTATTCTTTGTTATGATTGCTTCGCTTGTTTTAGGAATGGGCTCACCGACAACTGCGAATTACGTTATTACATCGACAATCGCAGCACCTGCAATTATCACATTATTAGCACCTGATGTTTCTCAGGCGATGATTCCTATTACAGTATTATTAGCAGCACACTTCTTTGTGTTCTATTTTGGAATCATTGCGGATATTACACCACCGGTTGCTTTGGCGGCATTTGCTGCTTCGGGTATTTCAGGTGGAGATCCTATTAAAACAGGAGTTAGCTCTGCGAAGCTTGCAATTGCAGCATTTATCATCCCATACATGATAGTATTTTCTCCAGAATTATTAATGATTGATGTTACTATTACGCAAGTTATTTGGGTATTAATTACAGCAGTCTTGGGTATGATGGCAATTGGTGCTGGGGTTATTGGTTTCTGGTACCGTAAAGTAAACTGGATTGAACGAATTATCTTAATCGGCTCTGGACTTGCAATGATTTATCCTGAGAGAATCTCGGATGTTTCGGGATTAGTTGTCTTTGGTGTAATGTTTGTCTTCCAATTAATGAGTAAAAACAAAGGAAACAAGCCAAATACACCAGATGCAAAACCTGTTAACTAATTGAATACAATGTAGTAAAAGGGCTATCTTGATAAAATTTTAAGATAGCCCTTTTCTTATTATGATGATTTTTATTTATAGAACTTTTTTGGCTCTATACTAAATGTGGTGGTCTCGTCCGTACTATCAAGAGTTTGACAACTTTCTAAAAAAAAAACAAAAAAATAACATCCTACTCACTCTTTTTGATACCTTTAATGTGGCGCAAAAAAGGATTGGAGTAAGTTAGGATGCAAGAACATTTTATCATGGAACTACTAGGAATTAAAGATAAACACGTTGAATTATGGGACATGAAAGAAGAAAACCGGGAATTTCACTTCTGGCTTCAAACAAAACAAAGGAAACAAACTTGTCCTAATTGTGGAGCGAAAACAAAACGAGTTCACAGTTATCGTACTCAAGTAATTAAAGGGCGTTTGATAGAAGAGCGACCTGTAAAAATTCATCTACGAAAAAGACGCTATCTATGTACAGCTTGTAAGAAGACTTTTTACGAAAAAATGGCATTTATTAAACGTTATCAACGTCATACCACATCCCTTGAACAACAGGTATTAACCTATGTAGGAGAAAACTCTTTTACGGAAGTTGGGAAAATGGTGGGGGTAAGCACAAATCTAGTGATACGCCTATTTGACAAGCGTAAAATCAAGGTGAAACGTATACTTCCAGCTATAATTGCCATTGACGAATTTAAAGGAGATGCGGATAAAGAAAAGTTTCAGACGATTATTGTAGATGTGCAAAATAAAAAAATCATTGATGTTCTCCCAGATCGTCTAAGTAAAACCATAGAAAACTATTTCCGCAAATGTGACACAAGTGAAGTAAAAGTCGTCGTTATGGATTTATCCAAACGTTTTAAAGATGCGGTTCGAAAAGCCCTTGGAAACCCTTTAATCGTAGCGGATCGATTTCATTATATGAGGCAGGTTTATTGGGCATTTGATAAGGTGCGAAGAGAAGTTCAAAATGAACTTCGAAAAGAAGATCGTATTCTCTGTAAAAGAAGTAAAGAACTCTTATGGAAATCACCGTTTAAACTAACAGATGATCAAAAAATTAGAGTGAAAGAATTGTTAAAAGATAAACCAAGATTGCAAGAAGCGTATGTATTAAAAAATAAATTAGACGAATGGTTTAAAACAAGCAATAGCCATACGGCTAAAGCAGGTCTGGAACAATGGTGTGAACTAGCGGAGAATTCAAATATTGAGGCATTTAAGTCGGTTGTAGGAACTTTTAAACGGTGGAAAACAGAGATTTTAAACTCATTTGTCTACCCATATAGTAATGGCTATATTGAGGGAGTAAACAATACAACTAAGGTTATTAAGCGCAAGTCTTACGGAATAAAGTCCTTCGCAAGATTAAGGAAGAAAATATTATGGCGTCAACTTGTAAGAGAAGTGAGTGTATAAAAGCATACTCACTTCAAAGAGTGGAGTATTTTGAATTTTTTTTGGTGGATTAGACACCACCACATTTGACAAAGAACCACTTTTTTGCTTGAACTAAGGTGGTTGTTTGGTCATTAAACACAACAATGTTTCAGCTCTGAATTAGTTACTTTACATAGGGGGAGACCAGCTGATTTGTCACTTTTATTATGCGAGAGTAAAGATTCTGTAAATTTGTTTGGAAATGTTTGTTTTTCTATGATTCATTTTTTAGACTTATAGTGAAATAAGAAATTTTATGGAGGTATTTATGAAGAGTATTGCGGTAGATATGGACCAAGTCATAGCGGATTTTATTGGGAAAGCTCACAGATTGACAAATGAACGCTTTAATCTAAATATCAAAAGAGAAGACTTTGAAGTAGCAAAATTAGAGGTAGAGTACCCGCATTTAGCAAAGGAATTTTTTGCAATGATAAACGAGCCGGATTTCTTCCGTGACTTTGATTTGCTAGACCCTGATGCGGTGCCGGTCTTGAGAGAACTGAATGATCACTACGATATTTATATTGCTACTGCAGCTATGGATGTTCCAGGGTGTTTTCATGCAAAATATGAATGGCTCTTAGAACACTTTCCATTTTTAGATCCTAATTATTTTATATTCTGTGGCGATAAAAAGGTGGTAAGAGCAGATTTCCTAATTGATGATAACGTAAGGCAACTTCGATCATTTACTGGTGAAGGCATTCTCTATTCTCAAAGCTATAATGAAAACTGTAATGAGTTTAAGAGGGTGCATAACTGGAAAGAAATTAAAGAACTATTCTTACCGGTAGAAATAAAGTAATTCGACTACACTAATTGTACTTTACGAAGGTGGAGAAATGGAACAAATAGAAGTGCGTGATTACTTAATCGAAAGAATACAAAAAACGAATCATGGTAATAAGGATAAACTCCCGAGTGAAAATATGTTAGCAGAGAAGTTTGCAATTCCTCGTAAAAGAGTGAGGGATGCATATATATATTTGGTACAAATGGGCTTAGTCGAATCTAAACAGGGTATTGGTCATTTTGTTAAACCAAAAAGAAAGTTGCTAGATATTGTTTTGACGGGTGATGTAAGTTTTAGTGAGAAAATGAAGCAGCAAACGGATGATTATCGTTCTATACTAACGCGTTTAGAGCAAATTGATATGACAAATCCTATCTATCAATATATGAAGGCGGATGAAGATACTGTACTTTACATTGTAGAAAGGCTTCGATATATTGACGGGAAACCTGCCGCTATTCATCGTTCTTATGTTAATGCCGGTCTTTTCCCAGAAATTAAGAATGAGCAAAGTATTTTGTCTTCCATTTACGAATTTTACAAAAGGAAAGGTATTCGTCACTTTGAGAGTAGGTTTACAAAACTATCGACGATCTTTCCTGGTAAATACGAAAGATTAATGCTGCAATGTGAAGAGTTAGTCCCGTTAATCATGGTAGAATCAGACAATTGGGATAAAGACCGTAATATCCAATTAGAGTATACTGAAATTTTATATCGAAGTGATCGCTTTTCGTTCCAACTAAAAGGTTAAAGTCAACTCAAGTTTATTGAGTTGGCTTTTTTTATTTTTACATAATCTTCACATTTCCTTAATGGTGTTCAACTTGGCGACAAGGTACATTTGCAGTGAAAGGAGTGCAATGAATGAAACGTACATTATGGACAAAGTTGTTAATTGAAGTTGGGAACGAACAAGCAATCAAGATGGCTAATGAAATAATAGGTAAGTATGATGTGCTAGAAATTCAATCTCCAAGACAGGGGCTTACTATGATCAAAATGAGAGAATCATCTCAAAATTCATTGTTCTATATAGGGGAAGTATTAATAACAGAAACAAAAGTGAAAATTGGGGATGCTATAGGAATTGGAATTGTTATGGAAGATGACGAGGAGTTATCACGTGCGCTTGCTGTAATTGATGCAGCCTTTAAAGGATGTTTGCAAGAAACAAAAAGTTGGCAACTGATATTCGAAGAATTGGAACGGAAACTTTATAACCAACTAGAAGATGTTAAATGCTCCATAGAACGAACTAAGGTAAATTTTGAAACGATGAGAAGTTAAAGGAGGTTCAATTAAATGACAGTCCACATAACACAACAGGCTTTTCGACAAGTATTAGATGCCTTATCTTTCCCTGGGAAAGTGAACAAGTTAGCAGAAGGGCCTAATGCTATAAGTGTATTCATTCCTCAGACCGGGTTGGTTTGTCAAACATTACTGGATAGTGAGGTTACATTCTATGTAGCTGGGGATGAACCGAACATTTCTAAAATGGTGCAGGCGTATACAGGTAGCCACATAACAAATATAAAAGAAGCAGATTTTGTAATTTTTCCATTAATGCTTTCATTAGAAGAAGCCTTAACAAGTTTAAAATCTGTTAAGGTAGGAGATTTAGTGAATCCACACAATTCAGCAACCATTATTTATGAGGTTGAGAGTTTAGTAGCTGGGTATACTTACAAACTTGTTGGACCTGGCATAAAAGATATAAATACATTAACTTGTTCATTAAACCCTGCAATTTTCGAGATTAGAAAAGAGATTAATACCGAATATCCGTTAGGAATCGACTTGATAATAATAGATCGTCAAGGGAATGTGATGGGCATTCCAAGAACGACACAAATAACAGAGGTGATGTAAATGGGCTATGTTGCAGTAACAGGTGGTAAAGAAGCTATCGAGGCATCACTCCAGCATCTAGCATATGAAAGAGTTAAACATGGTAAATGGATTGATGTTGAAACAATTAAAGCTACAATGCGAGGTTTCTTAGATCAAGTAATGTCCGAAAGTAGTTTATACAGTGAGAGTTTAGCTGCGCTAGCAATGAAGCAAAGTGAAGGTAATGTAGAAGAGTCGGTCTTCCTTTTACGTGCTCATCGTTCAACATTGCCTAGACTCTATTACTCCACAGTAACAGATACACGTAATATGTTTGTTATTCGCCGAATCTCAGCGAGCTTTAAGGACATACCCGGTGGTCAAATTTTAGGACCTTCACAAGACTACTTACACCGACTTCTTGACTTCTCACTCGTTAAAGAGGCAGAACGAGATGTTTTGAAACAGAAAGAAGAGTTTGAATTCATTGAAGTGCCGGAGAAAAGTTCGCTTCCATTAGATAAACTGCCAAAAGTAATGGATTACTTACGTCAAGAAGGACTGATTAACGAGTATCCGTTAAATGATAATGAACCGGACGACGTAACAAAGGAAAGTTTAACATTTCCGAGCAGTAGAAGTGAGCGATTGCAGATTCTTACTCGTGGTCAAACAGGTGCGGTAGTATCTCTTGGCTATGCTGGACTCCGAGGGTATGGATCGTCACATCCGAATGTGGGAGAGGTTCGCGTAGGATATCAGCCAATCCATATTCAATTAACTGGTGATGATGAAGAATATTATATTGGCTCCATTAAGTTGACGGAAGTAGAATCATTTATTCCCGCGAATGTTAGTGAGAATGGAACAGAAGTGCTTGAGTTCGACATTGGTTACGGCGCATGTTTTGGACAAAACGAAACGAAAGCTATTGCAATGTCCATTTTAGACCATGCCCTAGAGAACTTTGAAAATACGCCTATCCATGATGAAGAATTTGTGCTATCGCATATAGATACGATTGAATCTACTGGATTTATTTCACATTTAAAACTACCGCATTACGTGACATTCCAGTCGAAGCTAGAACAAATGCGAAAAATAAAAAAAGAAAGTGAGGCGCGCGCAATTGAGTAACTTTCCATTTGCTTTTTTAGATGAGCAATCCAAGAAGGAAATTCGTCGTGCCATTTTAAAAGGTGTGGCGATCCCAGGATATCAAGTGCCGTTTGCATCAAGAGAAATGCCTATAGGTCGCGGATGGGGTACTGGAGGACTTCAAATCACACTTGCATTAGTAGGTCAAAATGACATTTTAAAAGTAATTGATCAAGGATCTGACGAGTCTGTTAATGCTGAAAATATTAAAAAACTTGTTCAAAAAACGACAGGAATTGAAACAACCACTCATACAAGTGAAGCGACAATGATCCAATCTCGTCACAGAATTCCTGAAGTACCCCTTAGAAGTGATCAAATAATGATTCTTCAAGTTCCAGAGCCAGAACCACTAAGACACGTAGAACGAAGTGAATTCAAAACGAAGCAAATGCATGCGGAAAAAGAATATAGCGGTGCTTATTTACTGTTGTTTGAGCAAATTATGCGTTACAACCAAACGGCACAGGGAGCAGATTATCCGGTTTTTGTTCATAACCGATACGTCATGAATCCAAGCCCGATTCCGCGATTCGATAATCCAAAAATTCACCGAAGTGATGCGTTGATTTTATTTGGTGCTGGACGCGAGAAGAAAATATATGCTGTTCCTCCGTATACAAATGTGGAGTCGCTTGCTTTTGAGGATTATCCATTTGAGATTGAGAGATTTGAAGGGAAAGTATGTAGAGCAACAGGGCTTACTAATATATTCTTAGATGAAATTACGGATGAAGAAACGGGCGAAACGTACTACTTATGTAATGATACAAGCTACATGCAAGAGTACTTAGAGCAGAAAAGAGGGATATAAATGCATGTGGAACAACCTATTTTGCAAATAAAGAACTTATCAAAGCAATATGGAGACGGGTGTTCGTACTGTTTACAAGCGAATGCAAAATTGGAAAAGAATTTTTGCCCTGTATGTAGAACTGTATTTGCTTGTAAAGATGTATCTATTGAACTTTACCGTGGTGAAATTCTTGGAATCGTAGGGGAAAGCGGTAGTGGTAAATCAACGTTGATGAAAAGTCTCTATTTCGATGAAGAAGTCACAATTGGAGAAGGCTATCTAGAAGATTTTCATAATGGTTCGATTAATATTTTTACACAATCACAGCAACAAAAAAGATATATTCGCAATGTATTACTAGGTATGGTTTATCAAAATCCAATGCTTGGGTTAAGAATGAGCTTCTCTTCAATTAGTAATATCGCAGAAAAACAAATTGCAGCAGGAAATAGGCACGTAGGGAACATGGTAGATAGAAGTTATGAATTACTTAATAGGGTCAATATCCCGGTAAAGCGGAGTAAAGAGCCACCTAAAAATTTCTCTGGTGGGATGCAACAACGAGTTCAAATAGCGAAAGCATTATCTAGTAACCCACCCATTTTATTGCTAGATGAAGTGACAACGGGTCTTGATTTGTCGGTACAGGCATCCGTGCTCGATTTAATCAAAACCATTCAACGGGAACTTCACATCTCCATGATAGTTGTATCACATGATTTAGCGGTAATAAGAATGCTAGCTGATCGTACGATTGTGATGTTGAACGGCCAAGTTATTGAGCAAGGATTAACAGATCAAATATTAGAAGACCCACAGCATGCTTATACACAGCAACTAGTATATTCATTACTTTAATGGAAGGAAGGGGAGCGGCAGATGTATATTCTTACAAACGGAACGATTGTCACTGAAAATGAAATGTTAACAGAACATGCGGTCGTAGTTGAAAATGACCGAATTGTAAATATAATACACGAAAATGAAATTGCCCATTTCTTTGGGGCGCATATTATCGATGCAAATGGAGGGTATATCTCTCCTGGGCTGGTTGATATTCATTCGGATTACCTTGAAACGGTTGTGTCACCCCGTCCTAGTTCTTTAATGGATATGAATCTAGGATTAAGAGAATGTGAACGTATTTTAGCTACACACGGTATTACAACAATTTTTCATTCGCTATCTTATTATGGTGACGATAAATATTCACATAAAGCGATCCGTAATCCCGAAAATGTACAAAAGTGTGTAAATGCCATTACTGAATCACATGATGCAGAGCACTTGATCCGCCATAGGTTACATGCGCGGTTTGAAATTGATTGTGTGGATCAAATGCCCATATTAATCGAAAATATTTTAGATAACAAAGTCCATTTACTATCTTTTATGGATCATACACCGGGGCAAGGTCAGTATCGCAATCTAGAAATCTATAAAGGTATTATGCTAGGGTACCGTGATATGTCTGAACAAGAATTAGATGGGATAATTGAAGGTCATAAAGAAAAACAAAAGATAACCTTTGAGGATATTGAACGAATTAGCCAACTAGCCAGACAACGTAATATTGCAGTGGCATCTCACGATGATGATGAAATAGAAAAACTAAAGCTTGTGCAATCATATGGAACAACAATTAGTGAATTTCCGATCACTCTAGAAGTCGCTAAAGCAGCGAAAGAGCTAGGCCTTCAAACGGTTGCAGGTGCTCCTAATATTTTACTAGGCGGTTCACATTCAGGTAATTTGAGTGCAGCAGAAGCGATTCAGGAAAAAGTTATTGATATTATTTGTAGCGACTATTATCCGTCCGCAATGCTACATGGCATATTTGAAATGAGTAACAAGTATGGAGAAGACCTACATTGTTTATTTCAATTAGTGACAATCAATCCTGCGCGAGCAGTAAATATGGGTGACGAGATCGGGTCAATAGCCCCTGGTAAAAAGGCGGATCTATTAGTAATTGAACAGATGACCGATGGATATCCAATGGTTACATCGACAATGGTAGATGGAAAGCTCATTTTACAAACGAATTATCGATAAATAGAGGGGGCATTACCTTGATACAAGTTGAACATTTACAAAAGGAATTCAACATTCATCATTTAAATAAAACATTACCTGCAATTAATGATATCTCTTTTACGGTGGAGAAGGGAAAGTTTTTGGGGATTGTAGGGAAAAGTGGTAGTGGAAAATCAACTATATTAAAAAGTATTTATGGCACGTACCTACCTCAAAATGGGGCTATTTATTATGATTCAGAATATCTCGGGAAAATAAATATAGTTACGGCTTCACCAAGAGAAATTATACAGCTACGAAAATATGAAATCGGTTATGTTTCTCAATTTTTATCGGTTATGCCACGAACAACGGCTCTTGAGCTAGTAGAACAATCACTGCTAGAGACAGGTGCTAATCAGGAAGAGGCTTATGAAGAAGCAATTAAAACACTAAAACACTTTGATTTAGATGAATCCCTTTGGAATAACTATCCGAACTATTTCTCTGGAGGGGAGAAATTACGACTTAATATTGCAAGGGCCGTTGTGAAAAAACCCCGCTTATTGTTATTGGATGAACCAACAGCGAGTCTAGATAATACATCAAAGATTAAGGTGCGAGAATCTATTGAAAAGCTTAAAGCACAAGGAACAACATTGATTGGGATTTTCCATGATTTAGAGTTTATGGATGGTTTATGTGATGAGGTATTTACAATGCATAGAGCGATGGTGAGTTCAAATGAAGCTTGATTTACATTTGCATAGTACATTTTCAGATGGATCTGATTCGCTCGAGAGTCTATTTGAAATGGCGAAAAATCGTGGTTTAACGCATATAAGTGTTGTGGATCATGATACAACATTGCATGTACGCTCAGCGAAAATACTAGCAAATAAGTATGGTATTACTTTTATTCCAGGTGTTGAAATTTCCGCCTATGATTTTAAAAGAAAACGTAAGGTGCATATTTTGGGCTACGATTATCACGACGAAACACCAAATATTGATGCGTTATGTAAGCCTCTTTTAGAAAGAAGGCATAAACACTCTCTTTGGCAACTCGAACAAATTCAAAGAGCAGGATTTGATATTACTCTGGAAGAGGTCATGAGCTATGCTACAGATGGGGGGATTTTATATAAGCAACATATAATGAATGCCCTTACTGATACATCATTTAATTCTGAAGTATATCAAACGCTATATCGCACTTTATTTAAAGGAACGGGTGTTGCTGCAGGAGATATTGAGTATGTCGATGCTTTTCAAGCTGTTAAAGCAATAAATGCTGACGGGGGATATGCTGTAGTTGCACATCCGGGTCAGCTTGACTCATTTGATATAACAGAAGAATTGGTGTCGGTTGGACTAAAAGGTATTGAGAAAGTACACCCTGATCACAATCTAGAACAAGCTGATAGAATTGTAAAAATTGCAAATAACCATAACTTGTTTATGACGGGTGGTTCGGACTACCATGGCCGTTATGGTGCGATTTCAAGCAAGGATGAATTCTTTTTACAAAATATCAAAAATATCCCGTTTATTAAATGAATGTTAAATATTGTTAAGCTTTTTCTAAACTACTTTTCTATGATTTTTTTTGTGATTTAATTATGCCTGTAGATGTTCTACAAAATCTTAAGACAATCAGAGGAGAATATTAAAATGAACAAAAAGTTTTTTGTACTTGTTTTCATGAGTATTCTAGCAGTACTTGCACTAGTAGGTTGTGGTGCTGAAAGTAGTAGCGGAAACGGCAATGCTAACTCGAACACTGATTCAACTAATAGCACAGATACTACAAAAGCAGCTGATCAATCACCAATTACTATAGTTTGGTATCCAAATGAATCTGGTAATGAATTAAAGGGCTCACGTGATGCCCTAGGTGCTCTAGTTAAAGAAGCGACTGGTCGTGAAGTAGAACACAAATTGACAACAGATTATGCAATCGCTATTGAAACAATCGCAAACGGAAATGCGCATGTTGCTTTCATGGGTGCACAAGGTTACATCGAAGCGAATAATAAAAGTGTAGATGTACAACCATTAGTTGTTCCTTCTGGATCTTCAGGTACTTTAGACGATGCAGTTTATCATAGCTGGTTAGCAGTACCAAAAGATAAAGCGGAAGAATATAAAACAAATGGTGAGTACGATATTAATAAAATTGCTGGTAAAAGATTCTCATTCGTATCAGCATCATCAACTTCAGGTTTTAAAGTACCATCTGAAGCAATCATTAATCACTTTAGTCAACAAGATGAATATAAAGATTTAACTGCTGATGAATTAGCAGAGCCAAATGCATTATTCCCAGAAGTATTATTCGGTGATTCTCATCAAGGTTCCGCTGTAAACATGTTAATGGGACGTTCAGATGTATCTGCTTTCTGTGATACATGTGTAAACAACTATGTTGAATTGGTTGAAGGCGAAGTCAATACTGCAGGTGCTGTTTACCGTGTAAAAGAAGGTGCTGAAGCTCCATTCAATAACTTAGTAGGTAAAGAATTTACTTTAATTTCAGTAACTCCGGTATTAAATGCCCCATTCGTAGTAAATACATCTGTATTAACTGCTGATGAAATTGCAGCTTTAGAAGAAGTATTCACTTCAGATGAAACAGCTAATAATGAAGAAATCTTCGTACCAAAAGGTTCAGATGCACCGGGATTATTCTCAAAATCAGAAGATGGAGATGAAAGATTCTTAAGCGTTGAAGATAGCTGGTTCGATCCAATTCGTAGCTTATCAAAATAATAAAAAATAAAAAGAGAGCTTATATATAAAGATCATTCGAGAGCTTATATATGATAAGTTCTCTTTTTTAAAGGGAAAGGAGTTTTGACGATGCCATTAATTTTAACCGAAGAGAGAACGGGTAGTGAAATAATTGAGAATACAAAGAAGGTGTTGCCAAGTAAGAGCAACAATGAAACGATACTTTCTATTAAAGAACTTTATAAAAGTTACAATAGTAAAACGCCAGTTCTTTCAAATGTTGAAATGGAATTAAAACAAGGTGAATTTGTTTCGATTATTGGACCTTCAGGTGCTGGAAAATCAACTCTACTTCGTTGTATTAATAGAATGATTGAACCTTCTGAAGGAAGTGTAGTGTTCGATCATGTTGAAATGACTACTCTAAATAAAAATGAGCTACGACGTCAACGTACTAAAATGGGAATGGTGTTCCAACACTATAATTTAGTTTCTCGTCTCACTGTATTTGAAAATGTCCTACACGGACGATTTGGCTACAAAACAACTTTACAAGGTGTCCTTAGTATCTTCAAGGAAGAAGAAAAGCAATTAGCTTTGGATATTTTAGATAAGCTAGGAATGAAAGAATTTGCTTATAAACGTTGCGATCAACTAAGTGGCGGGCAAAAACAACGTGTTGGAATTGCTCGAGCATTAGTCCAACAACCTAAGTTATTACTATGTGATGAACCAATTGCCTCTCTCGACCCAAATGCCTCAAAAGTAATTATGGATCATTTAAAAGAAATTTGCGAAACAATGGGGATTACAGTTCTTGTAAACCTTCACCAAGTTGATGTGGCTATAAAATACTCAGATCGGATTATTGGGTTAAATAAAGGTCAAGTAGTATTTGAAGGTCTTCCTAAAGAATTATCAAATTTCTCCATCCGGAATATTTACGGAACGGAATTGGAAGATTTGATTACGGAATAGGAGGGATACAAAATGAACTCACATATAGATGTAATTAACAAAAAAAGAATACAAATGACCGTTATATTGATTATGATACTTCTCATTGTTTTTGGAGCAAAAGTTTTAACGGAATTTAGCTTTATGGATGGATTTGCATCTATACCTGGAACGATCGTTTGGATGTCATCGAATTTAGTACCTACAGCTGAAGCAATGGAAAATTTCCCGAAGGTAATAGAAAAGTTATGGGAAACCATTGTGTTATCTATTATTGCAACTACTACTGCTAGTATAGTAGCTTTATTCTTCGCGTTATTCGGATCGAACACGACGAAGATAAACCAACCAATAGCTTTGTTTTCTCGCTTAATAGCCTCAATCTTTCGTAACATTCCTGTTGTTGCATGGGCATTAGTACTGGTGATTTCTTTCGGGCATAATGTTGTAACGGGTTATCTTGCTTTGTTCTTTACAACATTTGGTTTCTTAGTGCGTGCATTTATGGAAACGATTGACGAAGCAAGTAACGATTCAGTTGAAGCTCTAAGTGCTTCCGGAGCAACCTATTTCCAAATGGTATTTAGAGGGGTTATTCCAGATAGTTTACCGCAAATGATTAGCTGGGTATTTTTTATGATTGATACAAATATTCGTAGTGCAACGCTAGTCGGGTTACTAACGGGAACAGGTATTGGCTACTTATTTGACTTGTATTATAAGCGTTTGGATTACCCAACTGTTGGTTTAATTACTCTTGCCATTATTGTTGTAGTGATTGTCATTGAAATGATCTCAAATAAAGTAAGGAGGTTGATTTTATAATGCATGTTTCTGAAGTTAGTTCTCCAATGGAAGGAATTAAGCTTCGTAATGGGAAAATACAAATTAAAACATTTAACCGTTCAAACTTTGTATTACAATTAACTCTATCATTCTTAATCATTTTTACAATGGTCGCTCCATTTTTTCTAGACTATAAATCAATTGATTTACAAACAGCAGTTTTTTATACGTTAGATAATTTAAAAATGATGTTTCTACAGCCTGCTTTAAACCAGGTATCTTTGGGAGTAGCTTTATATCAAATTTTAATAACATTAGCTCTAGCTTTTTTATCTACTATTATTGGTGCAATTATTTCATTTTTCTTAGCAATATTAACGGCTAAAAATCTGGCGCCCTCTTTCATTTCGAATATGATTATTACATTAAATTCAGTTATTCGTGCAATTCCAACTGTTCTTTGGGTTTTAATCTTTGCCATTGTTGCAGGACTTGGTAGTGTTGCTGCTGTACTAGGGATGACGCTACATACAATCGCCTATTTAACAAAAGCATACGCTGAGTCATTTGAAGAAATAGACAAGGGAATGATTGAAGCGTTACGTGCTACTGGGGCGAAATGGTGGCATATTATCGTCCATGTTGTGCTACCTCAAACATCATCATATATGATTTCATGGACATTCTTACGATTTGAAACAAACTATGGGGTAGCGATTGCAATGGGTGCAGCAGCAGCTGCTGGTGGTATCGGTTTTGAATTATTTATGTCCTCTAGTTTCTACTATGACCTACATGAAGTAGGTGCTATTACTTACTTTGCCTTACTCATTGCCATTGTTTTAGAACTCTTCTCAGTAAGATTAAAAAATCGATTAGTTGGTACGAGATAGTTAAATATTTTAAACGGCCTTCAATTTTCATTAGTTGAAGGCTTTTTTTTATTTACTTTGTTATTATCCTATTGTGGTTAGAAAGTACTTTGTGTAAAATGATAGAAATTCAAATGAATAATATGCTTTAAACATTTTCGTTAGATGATGTAAATGCAAATCGCATTTGAAATTTGTCATTTTTTTGATATAAAGAGTTTGATAGGCAGAAGTTGTTAATAAAATTATTATTTGTATGTATAATAGATAAAGCGATTAAATAATTCGAGGTGCGAAAAATGGGTCAAGTGCAAACTTACGAGGAAGTCATCTATGGATGGTTTGATCATTTTCATGCAAATCCAGAAATCAGCTGGAAGGAAATTGAGACAACAAAGAAAATTGCTTCAATTTTAGATGAAATGAACATTCCTTATAAAACGTTTTCAGATGTAACAGGATTAGTTGCTGAAATTGGGCAAGGAGAAGAAGTAATTGCGGTTCGAGCGGATATCGATGCATTATGGCAAGAAGTGGATGGCGTTATGAAAGCAAACCATTCTTGTGGACATGATGCTCATATGTCAATCGTATTAGGGTCATTACTAAAATTAAAAGACGAAATATTAAGAAAACGCGTTCGGTTCATTTTCCAACCGGCTGAGGAAACGGGTGGGGGAGCAATTGAAATGGTGAAACATGGCGTAATCGATGATGTTACGCATTTATTTGGAATCCATTTAAGACCAATTGAAGAACTTCCATTTGGGAAAGTATCACCAGCAGTTCATCATGGAGCTGCGTTGTTTCTAAGTGGTACTATACATGGAGTGGACGCTCATGGTGCAAGACCACATCAAGGGAAAAATGCCATTGATATTGTTTTTGCTATTCAACAAATGCTAAAGAGTATTTATATTAATCCATTTGAAGTGCATAGTGCCAAGCTTACGAAAATTGTTGCTGATGGTGGAAGTACAAATATAATACCCGGACACGCAACATTTTCGATGGATGTAAGAGCACAAAAAAACTCTGTAATAGACGATCTTCAAAAACGTATTGATGACGGTCTAAAGCAAGTCTGTCAGATGTATGATACAAGAATCGATTGGAGTTGGGTTGATAAAACTCCAGGGGCAGAAGTATCTGAAGAGGCAACTAGAATTGCATGGAATTCAATTAAAGAAGCATTAGGTGAGAAATATTTAGCAAAACCAATTTCAACACCTGGTAGCGATGACTTCCATTTTTATACTGTATTAAAACCGAATTTAAAAGCGACAATGCTTGGTATTGGGGCAGATTTAACGCCTGGTTTGCATCACCCGAAAATGACGTTCAAAAGAGAAGCAATACTTGTAGGTGTCAATGCTTTAACAGCAACACTACGTAATGCAGCAAACAATACAACCATCTAAACTAGAGAGAGCAAACACGAGGGAAGTACTTAAAATGAAAATTAAACAGCTAGAATTATTTGCAATAAATTTACCACTAATTAAACCATTTATTATTAGTTATGCGTCTTATCCACATATTTCGTCGATTATTGTTAAATTAACAACAGAATGTGGACTTGTTGGATGGGGTGAGTGTGTTCCAGACGAACATATAACAGGGGAAACACCAACATCAACATATGCAATGATTAAGGATAAGCTTGCACCATTAATGATTGGGCAAAACCCAATGGAGTTTGAAAAGATACACGATTTAATGGATAAAGCGGTCAAGCTAGCTCCTGCTGCAAAGGCCGCAATTGATATTGCTTGCTTCGATGTAGTTGGGAAAAAGTTAGGTGTACCGATATTTCAATTGCTTGGTGGACGCTATCATGAAAAATTCCCCGTTACTCACGTACTAAGTATTGGCGAACCAGAGGATATGGCTAGTGAAGCTGAAGAGAAAGTAAAAGAAGGCTATACTTCATTTAAAATGAAAGTTGGTGTGAATGTCTCGGCTGATGTGAAACGAATAAAAGCAGTTCGTGCACGAGTTGGTGAAGACATTGCAATCCGTGTCGATGTTAACCAAGGATGGGAAAATAGTGCTAATACATTAAGTGCTCTACGTCATTTAGAACATTTAGGGATTGATTGGTTAGAACAACCGGTTGATCAAGATGATATTGATGGTATGGTCGAAATTAAATCAAAATCGTCCATTCCTCAAATGATTGACGAAGGGATTAAAAATATGAAAGATATGCGCGAGATTATTGCAAAACGTGCAGCTGATAAAGTAAATATTAAGCTAATGAAATGTGGCGGAATCTATCCAGCTACGAAGTTAGCAGTTATGGCTGAAATGGCAGGCATCGAATGCCAAGTGGGTTCAATGGTTGAGTCAAGCATAGGATCTGCAGCAGGATTCCATGTGGCATTTTCGAAAAAAATAATGAAAAGTGTTGAATTAACAGGACCGTTAAAGTTCTCTAAAGATATTGGTGATCTAGTTGAAAGTTATCAAATTCCATTTATTCAACTTAATGAACGACCGGGATTAGGTGTGAATGTAAATGAATCAGTACTTGCTGAACTAACACAAGTTTCAGACATTATAAAGTAGGTGAGTATTGTGAATGAAGTGATTTTTGAAGGAATGTTAGGTGTCGTACCTTATAAAGTATATGTTTTAACAAAAGTGCATTTACCAGAAGTATTAGCACTACAAGAAGTGGTAATGGAAGCATTACCAAATAAAGATACCTTACAACCACTTTCTGAAGATGAGTTTTTATATATGTTAGAAGGAAATGGTTTATTAATTGGTGTATACATTGAAGATAAGTTAATTGCTTTTCGTGCAGTAGTGGTACCTAAAATAGATGAAGAACATTTAGGGTACGATCTAGGTCTGGTGGAAGAATCTGATTTACAACGAATTATGTATCAAGAGATTTCGAATGTTCACCCAAATTATCGTGGTCATGGTTTACAGAAGACAATGGCAAAAGTAATAATGGGGCAAATTGAACCATCAAAATTTGACTATTTATGCACAACAGTTATGCCATATAATATTGCGAGTCTAAAGGATAAATTTTCACAAGGTTTTTACATAATTGCATTAAAAACAATATATGGTGGAAAACTTCGATATGTTTTTGCACATGATTTACAAAAAGAACCTCAATATGAAGAAGAAACCATTATTATTTCTATGGGCGACAGAGAAGGCCAGCAACAATTGTTAAAACAAGGATATGTTGGTGTCTTAATGAAGCAGGTTGATGATGATTGGTTTGTAGAGTATAGAAGACAAGTTAAATAACGGTTTTAACAAAGGCGATACCTTCCAAATAAGGTATCGTTTTTTTATGTGTAATTTGTCCAAGCTCATGCATGTTTTTCAAATTAGCACAAATGCTAACTATACTTTCAATACATAAAAAGGTGGTGGTACGATAATGGAATTTAAAGAATTTGGTGATAGTAGAAATCCAAAAATCATGTTAATTCATGGAATGGCAACTACATGGGATACATGTTACCGAGCGACAATTGATGAATTAAAGAATGATTTTTTTATTATTGTACCAGTTTTGGATGGCCATAATCCAAATGAAACATCAGAGTTTTGCTCAATACATGAAGCCGCTAATAAGATTGAACAATACATTTTAAACCATCATAATGGTAAGTTGCATGCAGCAAGTGGCTTTTCAATGGGTGGCACGATACTAATCCAAATCCTTGCGAATCAAATCATTCAAATCCATCGAGTTGTGCTAGATGCAGCATATTGTGCGCCGCTTGGAGTTTTTTCAAAATTATGTACCAAATTTCTATCAATGCAAATCGCCAAGATTAAAGAGAATAAACCATTTCACTTTGCCCTAAGAAAGGTCATGGAGTATGGGAAATTCGATGAGGTTGCCTTGAGAAAGGCTTTCTTTTCAAGTATCACACATAAGAGTATTTTGAACTGTTTTACCCAACTGTTCAATTATCAAATCCCTAAGAATTTAAGTTACACAAAGGCGGAAGTAACTTATTGGTACGGAAGTAATGAATCATATGCTGCAAAATCTGCGCGGAACTTAAAAAAGGTGTTACCAAATTTAAAGATACGAACTTTTGACCGGTATGGTCATGGAGAATTAATTACGAAATATCCTAAGCAAGGTGTTGCAGAGTTAAAACGATTGATTTTATATTAGAGGCACGGACAGCACAGCTTTAATAATTAAAATAAAACGTGAAATCGCTCCGTCGATATCACGTTTTTTTAAGTTCACATAATTAGAGTCAAGAACATACAAACTTACCATATATTTACAGCTTTTCCAATTCGGGGTGTTTTTTCACCTGCTATTTCCATACTCCTAATGAAGTAGGCGGAGAAACTCCGTCTAATGTAAATAATGGGGGCAAAAGAGGCGGAAATAAGCGGAGAATTTCCGATTAACTGTTCTAATTTAAGCTAAATTTGAAGATTTGGATTAGATAACCGGAAAAACTCCCTTTATTTTCAAAAAAATATAAAGGTTTCTTAATATAAGCGGAATATTTCCGTTTAAATATTTCATGCATCGTAAAATGACCATTGGTTTTGTATATGCAAATTAAAAATAGCATTAGACAAAACAAAGGATTTCTTACCCTGTTTTACCCTTTATAGAATACCAATTACTTAGAGAATCATTTCATTGGACAAAACTCACATGCCATGAGCCCAGGGATGTCTTTTGAGAAGCAACAGCTTTTACGTACCGGCTTTCCAACAAGGTCAACCGGGCTTTTTCCTTGCGTGTACTGGTAAAACCAAGACTTATTGGAAAAGAGCTCCCATGCTTTCGTTCCCTCAAGAATTTCTAAATCCTCATATGCACGGTCAGCTTTGCTCGGGTCTTGTAGAAGTTCATAATAATTCCAAAGCATATAACCAAAAATGTTTTCCCATATAGTAAGCGGGGAAATAGACGTTGATTTCCTAAGTTGAATGATGAGTTCATGGATTTGGTAAAGCAACTTGGAAATGACTCTTTCCCGTTCATAATCTTCGACATATCGAAAATCTGTTGCAGTAATAAAGGTTCCTAAAGTATTAACACCATATTCGTGGATAAGGCTGAAACGTACATCTTGCTTTTTCCCATCCCAAATAAGGTCGTCTTTCGCAAGTAAATGAAATTGCATTGCAAGGAACATCCCATAACGTCTTCCAAAATGAGACACCGCAGCCGCCTCTGTTTGTGCTTGTGTAATCCCCATCATTAAATTACGAAAGTCCTTGATAAAAAAGTCTTTATGTACATTTTCTAGTGTGAAAAGTGGTTTATCTGGATTTTCAGTAAAGATACTGTATGAGTTAAGCATTCTTAGTTGATCATACGTTAGAGCGGGCATACTTCACCAATCCTTTCGACTATACTATAACATTAATTATAAAACTGAAGGCAACTGTTAGTATACAAATAGAGTGAAATGGTATAAAATATCACAAAACAGATAAGAAAGGTTGGTATTAAAGTGTCGAAAATACAATCAATACCACGTCCTTTAGTGAGAACAAATCAGTGGATCATATTTATTTCAGTCGTAATAACATGGGTGACAGGGTATGAATGGGTTTTAGTAGTACCATTAGTTGCAAATCTAATGGGAATTTTGTTTAACTTTAATCCAATTATGAAATTTGCTAGATTATTTTTAATTAAGGAAGGGAAAACCTATATTCCCGAAGATATAACACAACAAAAATTTAACGCATGTATTGCATCATTTTGTTTAGCAGTAGGGTTTATTAGTTTCTTGTTAGGTTGGAATATTGTGGGCTACGTATTTACAATTCTGGTTGCAGTAGCTTCATTTATTGCTATTTTAGGATTTTGTGTAGGCTGTTTTATTTTTTATCAATTTAAACAATTTCAATATCGCAGATCGTTAAAGCGAATTAGTTAAATAAGCTTTGTGAGGGGTTGTCAAGGAAACCAAATATTCAAGGCAACCCCTTCTACGCTACTTATTAATTGTTGACTCGTAATGGTTTTCAGATGTTCCTTTTGATATTGAAAGAGTTTGACTCTCAACCTTTTTAGACAACAACATTGTATGATAACTATGCAATAACATTCCGATGACGATAATGCCAATTCCTATTAGAGCTATCGGTTCGGGCAGTGGTACGGTCAGTAAGATCATTTCTCCAATGATAACAAAAAGAACTTCTGTCGATTGAGTAGCTTCAACAGCTGCAAGTTTCCCCTGATTATCTCGAACACGGTCAGTAGCAATGAAGAATAACACGGTAGCTATTACACCAGAACTTGCTGCAACAATTAGTGATTGAATAACTTGACTCATCGAGGGAAGACCAACTGTTATACAAGCATATACTGCTAAAATGATCCATGCTGGTAGTGATGCAATCGTCATTCCAAGTACTCTTTGATATGTATCAAGGCGTCCATCGACAATTTCCATCATTTTACGATTACCTAGTGGAAAGGCAAATGCTGCAATAATGACCGGGATAATGCCTAGTAACAAAATGCCTAAAGAGGCAGATTGAGCTTGTGGAATTTGTATAAGTACTATTCCTACTAAAATAATGCAAGAGATAATAAGTGACGTGACAGGAATTCTTTGTCGAACGGCCGTATCCCCATTTTTCACTATAAATAAAGGAGCAAGCAATACACCTGCTACAATGGTTAGTTGCCATGTTCCTGAAATGAGCCATCCAGGTCCATATGAAGCTGCATAAGTAAGTGGTGCGTAGAACAAGACAAATCCTACGAAACTCCAGATGGTCCATTTGAGCGGTTGACTCTTCATTTCCTTTGATAATGGCTTTAAGCCCTTCCGAAAATACACGATTACTAGCAAGAACGGGACCATAAAGAAATAGCGTAAAGATGAGCTCCATAGCCAACTTCCGCCTTCAAGTTCCATTGATCGGTTTAAAATAAATGTAACCGCAAAGAACAAAGCTGCAAAAATGCCTAATACAATCTCTTTCATTATTAATATCCTACTTTCGTATTAAAGAATTATAGAAAATATACGTGTAAATCCGATATTCATAAATCAATTGAATACTCTAATTAATGTAAATCTTCTGCAAATTATAAATGAAAAATAAGCGAAGCAAGCAAAGGGTGCTTACTTCGCAAGATAATTAACTCTGTGCTTCGAATAATTGAACGATTTCTATAATGACTTTAGTCGCTTGTTCCATTGTTTCTGCAGAAACATATTCGAACTTACCGTGCATGTTTTCCCCGCCAGCAAAGATATTTGGCGTAGGTAGTCCCATAAAGGATAATTGTGATCCGTCTGTGCCACCACGGATTGGTTCAATGATCGGTTTGATATTTAAATTTTCCATTGCTTTCTTTGCAATGTCAACAATTTCCTTTACAGGCTCAATTTTTTCGCCCATATTATAATATTGATCCACTAATTCAACTGTAATAGAATTTTCGCCAAATTCCTCTTTTATTTGTTTTTCTACGGCAAAAAAGAGTGCTTTTTTTTCCTCGAATTTAGTTCGATCATGATCACGGATAATATAGGAAAGTTTTGCTTCTTCAATAGATCCGTTGAAATTCATTAGGTGAATAAATCCTTCATAACCTTCTGTTTTTTCAGGAACGCTATCAGCCGGCATTTCATTATGGAACTTAATCGCCGTTGTGATAGCATTCACCATTTTACCTTTTGCAGAACCTGGGTGAACACTTGTGCCACGTGTTAAGACTCTTGCTGCTGCAGCGTTGAAACTTTCAAATTGCAATTCACCAAGTGGCCCGCCATCCATTGTATAGGCAAAGTCTGCCCCAAACTTTTGCACATCAAATTTATGAGGACCCCGTCCAATCTCCTCGTCTGGTGTAAAAGCTACGCGAATTTTCCCATGTTTAATTTCAGGATGTTCCACTAAATACTCTATTGCAGTCATAATTTCAGCGATCCCTGCCTTGTCGTCTGCACCTAAGAGTGTTGTACCATCTGTTGTAATTAATGTCTGCCCTATATAATTTTTTAAGTTAGGGAAGTAATCAGGAGACATAATAAGCCCATTCTCCAAACGAATATTTTTACCATCATAGTTATCAATTCTTTGTGGGTTTACGTTTGTTCCAGTGAAGTCCGTTGCAGTATCAACATGAGCTAGAAAGCCAATTGTCGGTACTTGTTTTTCTGTATTGGAAGGTAATGTGGCAAATAAATAGCCGTAATCATCTAATGTAATTTCCGATAAACCAATTGATTCGAGTTCATCTTTTAACATATTTAATAAATCAAATTGTTTTTGGGTAGATGGGGTAGTAGTGCTTTCTGGATCGGATTGTGTATCGACTTTTGCATATCGAATTAAACGTTCGATTACTTTTTCCTTCATTGGTAGTCCCTCCTCAATATGGAAAATAGAATATATCTATTGTATCACCTTTTTTGCTACATGTAGTCCTGAAAACTTTTGTAATCTAATCAAGTTGAAAAGAAGCATATTGAAATGATGATGCTAAGGTTTTGCAAGTAAGTTATTGAAACTATTATAAGGGTTATCCGTAAATAATATTAGAAAGGGTGATTTGAATGACACAACTCTTATTGACAACACTTATATTTTCAGTAATCGCCACAATATTAATTGTTCCCATATCAAAAAAGGGGACCAATGGACAACTAACTAATAAACAATTCGTACAAGCAATTAGTAGTATTTTTATAGTAAGTTTTATTGTCTGTTTAGCATTTTTCTATTTCACAAAGCTTGATATGCATTGGTCAATTTTTGGATATGTTCTACCGGTCATTGCTCTTGGAGGCCTTGTCGTCTCTAGAAATAAAGAGCAAGTTATGAAAGGGTTAGTCTTCTTAGGAAGTTTGATTGTTTTGGTGTATATGCTAGTAGTGCCGATATTTAATGCAACTAGTAAGTTTGAAACTGCTCAAATGGAGGAAAAGGTAGAAATTGAACCATTTGATGAAATGCAAACACCTGCCAGTGTCCCACCACAATTTGCAGAAAATAAAATGAAAAAGGCTTTTGGACAAGTTCCAAATACGAGTTACTATGAACTTGGGAACCTACAAATTCAAAAAGTTAATGACGAATATGTTTATATTGCACCTGCAGAATTTTCAGGTTTCTTTAGATGGTGGAATGGCAAAACAACACCGGGTTATTTCATAATGAGTGCGACAAATTCTAGTGATAATCCTAAATTTATTGAGAAGGAAATGAAATACGTTCCATCAGCCTACTTAAATGATAATTTAGAGCGTCATATTAGAATGCAGTATCCGACTTTAATCTTTTATGGTGAGCCACAATTAGAAGTAGATGATGATGGAAATCCATATTACATTCGTTCATACGGTGATTTTATTTCTGCGCGGAATGGATTCGATGTGAAGGGAATTGTCATGGTAGATGCTGTGACTGGAGAGACAAGCAAGTTAACTTTAGACGAAGTTCCAGCGTTTATTGAGGGGGCTGTTTCTCCGGAAACGGTTAGCTTACAAAATAGCTATTATGGAAAATATGTTCATGGTTTTTGGAATAGTGTATTTGGTAAGACAGATGTGAAATTACCATCTGATGAAGGTACTGAAGCGAATGTGAGCCCAATTTTTGATCAGAATGGTGTCATGTATTACTTCACAGATTTTACGAGTCCTAAAGAGGGCGTAGACTCCATGTTAGGTTATTCCTTAACAAATGCGAGAACTGGGGAATCCACATATTATACAGGTAACTTAGAAGAATCTTATATGGATTCAAAAGGTGCTTTAGAAATTGTCGAAAAGAAATTTATTGAAAAAGAATGGCATGGCGCAATGCCGATTCTTTATAATTTTTACGGTGAAGCAAGTTGGTTAGTGCCTGTATTAGACACGAACGGTTTCTTACAAAATTATTTTATTGTATCAGCTGCAAACCCAGAGATTTCAGTATATGGGTCAACACCGAATGAAGCATTGAAATTATATAAGACTTCATTAACACGTGGTGGAACTTCAGTTGAAGGGACTTCAGAAGCTAAGGAAGTGACAATTACGGGGGAAGTGGAACGAGTCTATAAAGAACGAATTGGGGAATATACAGTAATATCATTTTTACTTAATACGGGGCAGAACTTTATTGTTAGCTCACAAAATGCACCGTTTGCTATTTACCTTCAAGAAGGAGATCGAGTAGCTATTACTTACTATGATACAGGAGAGCAGTTCCTGCCAGTTAAAGTAATTCAAATTGAAGGAGTAATAAGCAATAACAACTAATGAAAAAACCAGACAGACCTATTATGGCTTGTCTGGTTTTTTGTTGGTTAGCAAAAAGTTGCCAAAGGGACTAGATAACTAGTTATTCTCATTCATGGCTGATTCTGTTCAAAACCCTTTTTTCTAAATAAACGTAAATTTTATTCTACCTCCAATTAAATCCTTTTGAGGCTAAAAATTCTTTTATGTGAGGTCTTCTTTGAGTAATTAAGAAATCTGCCATCTGTTTTGTCCAATTTGATATTTTATTATTTGAACTACGACTAGTATAATAGCTTTCCATAGTAGCATCGTATTCGTCTAATAGCTGTTCGTACTTTTGTATATCATATTCATTTTCATGTAATACCGCTTCAACCGGAAGACGCGGTTTCGTTTCATTACGTTTAGTTGGTGTACCAATCGTCATTGCAAATAATGGGAAAACATATTCAGGTAAACCAAATAATTCGCTTATATCACTTGGATTATTACGTGCTCCACCAATATAGCAAATCCCATATCCTTTAGCTTCTGCAGCAATGACAAAGTTTTGAGCAAAAAGTGCTACGTCTGCTACACCAACAAGAACGTTCTCCGCTGAATCTGCAACGATATCTACATTATGCTTTTTCCCAGCAATTTGAAGACGTTTAAAATCTACACAAAATAAAAATGAGGCTCCTGCAGTTTCGAATTGAAACTCGTTTTTTGAGAGTTCCCCAAGTTTTCTTTTTTTCTCTTCATCTGTTACCCAAATGACGCTGTAGGCCTGTACAAAATGAGAACTTGCGGCCATTTGCGCAGTTTCAATTAGGTCAATTACAGTTTCCTTTGATAGTTGTTCCCCTGTATACTTTCTTACCGAAGAGTGACTTCGTAGCAAATCTCTAACTTCAGACATGTATAATTTCTCCCCTAACTTTGTAAAATACTGAAAATAAAACCTTAAGGAGTTATGACTCCCTAAGGTAATATTAGTACAATTTTGTATGTTTGACAAAGTAATCAACATTGATAGTAAGTCAGAACAATTCTAAAAGGTTAATGATTGAAAGCGATAATCCTTTTGTCTGATTAATCAAGAGACTAAATTATTGATCGATACTGGCTTCATGTCGCTTGTAGAGAATAGACATTTTAGGCTCTTTACCATCCAGTATTCGATTAATATTTTCCAAATGAAGGACTATAGCTACTATGAGTAGAATGATAGCAATAAAAGCTGGTATGACAGTCGATTCATTAAGTGCTTGAATGATCAATATAATATAAAGCTGGAAAACACCAACTATTAAATAATTAAAAATAAATGCAAATGCAAAAAATGAAATAATAGCAAGTAATCCGATTTTCCAGCTCATAGCTAGGAGAAATCCGACGAGCGATGCCGTTCCTTTTCCACCATTAAAATTCATATGGAAAGGGAAATTATGTCCTATTATTACGGCTCCACCTGTAATATATGATAAAACTTCAAGTTCGTGTTGTGAGAAGCTGAAATTACTTAATATATATTGAACTGTTAAGATGGCTATAATTGCTTTTCCTATATCAATAATGACTACCATAATTCCATATTTCCAACCTAGAGATATGACAGCATTTGTTGCTCCAGCGTTCTTAGAACCTGTATTTTTTATGTTAATACCGGTTAAAAAATACGCAATATTCGAACCTAGAATACATCCAATTAAGTAACCGAATAATAATACTATGAATGATGCGAATATCATGCATTATTCTCCCTTCTTAAATGTTGCTAATACATTATACTTAATTTTTTAGAGGAAAGTTTCAAAATATCAAAGATTGAAAGATTCAAAATATTTTAATTTTTAGTTGACAGAGTGGATTACTATGGATTATAGTTAATTCAACGATGGAAACATGAATCAAATACTCTTATCCAGAGAGGCGGAGGGACTAGGCCCTGAGATGCCCGGCAACCGGCGAGTTATGCGCAAAGGTGCTAATTCCTACAGATTCATCGGGGATCTGAAAGATAAGGGGAGGAAAAATTGCTAACTTGCAGCCCTCTTCTTACTGAAGAGGGCTTATCTTTTTTCCGAAATCCTCCTCACGAAACCGACCATCCATCGAAAACCAATTAGGAGGAAGAAACATGTCAGAATTACGTCCGGAAACAATATTACTACACGGTGGTCAAAAACCTGACCCGGTAACAGGAGCAATTGCAGTACCAATTTATCGCACAACGGCTTATGCTTTCCAAAATACGGAGCATGCACGCCAACTGTTTGCACTCGAAACACCAGGAAATATTTATTCACGTATTATGAATCCGACTGTTGATGCTTTTGAACAACGAGTAGCATTACTAGAAGGTGGTACGGCTGCAGTTGCAGTCTCTTCAGGTATGGCAGCTATTGCATTTTCTATTTTAAACATAGCAGGCGCTGGTGATGAAATCGTAGCTGCGGGTTCACTATATGGAGGAACATACAACTTATTTGCAAATACACTTCCTCGTTATGGTATTACAACAAAATTTATTGACGAAAGAAATCCTGAAAATTTCCGTACGGCGATTACAGAGAATACAAAAGCAATTTTCGCAGAAACAATCGGAAATCCAAGCTTAAATGTTTTAGATATTGAAGCGGTTGCAGCTATTGCACACGAACACGGTATTCCGTTAATCATTGATAATACTTTCCCATCACCATATGGCTCAAATCCAATTGAGTTCGGTGCTGATGTTGTGATTCATTCTGCAACAAAATGGATTGGTGGTCATGGTACAACTATTGGAGGAATTGTTGTAGATGCAGGTAATTTCGACTGGACTCAAGGTCGTTTCCCTGGGTTTACAGAGCCTGATCATTCATATCATGGACTTCGATACGGTATTGACACTGCTAATGCAGCATTTGCAACGAAATTCCGAGTTCAATTGTTACGTGACTTCGGTCCAACATTAAGTGCAGACAGCGCATTTAATTTCTTGCAAGGTTTAGAGACGCTTCATTTGCGTTATGCAAGACACGGTGAAAACACAGTGAAGGTAGCCGAATTTTTAGAAAAGCACCCATACGTGGAATATGTAAATTACCCTGGTAAAGAAGACTTCGCTTCTCATGATCTAGCGAAAAAGTATTTAAAAAACGGCTTTGGTTCAATCTTAACATTTGGCATTAAAGGTGGCCGTGATGCAGGTAAGGTGGTAATTGACAGCGTTCAGTTATTCTCACATGTTGCCAATGTTGGAGATGCAAAATCATTAATTATCCACCCAGCATCGACAACTCACCAACAACTATCTGCAGAAGAACTAAAAATCGCTGGAGTAGGTGAAGAACTTATTCGTCTATCTATAGGTTTAGAGGCAGTAGAAGATATTATTGCAGATTTAGACCAAGCTTTGACAAAAGCTGTTACTGCCGAGGCGGTTAATACTCACGCTTAAATTTGGCAATATAGTTTAAAGTTCAATTGGCAAATTTAAGTGAGCTGCCGCAACTTTAAAATAATATAACCCTTTAAAGAAAAAATGTGTTTCCGAACAAATAGCCATTCATTTGGCAAGTAGAAGTTTACGGACACTAATATGAATTAAGCCATTCATTAGGCTAGTTATGTAAAAATAGTATGGAGTGACCTTTATATTCATCAATAATAAGCCATTCATTAGGCATTATGTTAAAAAGCCGTTCATTTGGCAATCCTAAAAGCTGTCCATTGTGGCAGCTTTTTCTTTTCTAAAATTCATTTGTACTGAATGGTTTTATTTTTCCGAGGAGGACTCTTATCAAGTTATAGGCAAGGGGTTGAATGTTTTTTGACCTTCCAAAAAAAACAATTGTCCTTCTTGGGAAGATTCCTCTTGAGTTCCTTCAAAATATAGGATAAAATTTCTCTATGTTTAATTGTTCGAAGAAATAATATATAAATAGAATCTTATATAAAAGATGGAGGCGGATTAGGAATGGCGACTATAAAGGCGGCCATCTTAGGATTTGGTACAGTAGGTCAAGGAATTTACCATATCTTAAATGAGAAACGTGAAGAACTAAGAGATAAATTAGGGTTAGAATTAGAAGTAGCAAAAATATTAGTACGTGATACAACAAAAGAACGTGTTCCGGGTACTGCACATTTATTAACGGATAGCATTGACGATGTTTTATCTGTTAAAGGACTTCAAGTAGTATTTGAAGCAATTGTTAATGAAGAACCTGCATACACTTATTTAAAACGTGCAGTGGAACATAAATGTCATGTTATTACGGCGAACAAAGTAATGTTTGCTAAGCGTGGCCTAGAGTTACAAGAACTTGCCAAAAAGAATGGAGTCTTTGTAGGGCTTGAAGCGACAACTGCTGGTGGCGTACCTGTCATAAAAACAATGAAAAACATCTTATTAGTAAATGATGTTAGCCGAATTCAAGGAATATTAAATGGGACTTCAAACTATATTTTAACAAAAATGCGTGCTGAAGGGTGGTCCTTTGACGAAGCTTTAAACGAAGCGCAAGCATTAGGGTATGCGGAGGCAGATCCTTATAATGATATTTCTGGTCAAGATGCATTTAAAAAACTTATGATTCTTTCTGCATTAGCTTTTGGAGAACAGCCAGACTGGGCAGAAGTAGAAGTAATTGGTATAGATAGCATCACTTCAGATCAAGTAAAAGTAGCAACTGAACAAGGCCTTCGCTACCGCCATGTAGCAGAAGTAGAGAAACATGCAGACGGCAGAATCTTTGCAAAAGTAGGACCTATGTTAGTTGATAAAGAACATCCACTTTACCCGATTGATGATGTGTTCAATGCTGTAACAATGGAAACAAATTATATTGGAACTTTGACACTTGTCGGTCCTGGTGCAGGAATGTATCCAACTGCAAGTGTAATGGTAGAAGATTATGCAGAAATTATTGGCAAACGTGCAGGTTTTGTCGTATCCATCTAAAAAAACTTCTTGAGGCGAGGAAATCGTTTCAAGAAGTTTTTAATTGATATAGGATGTGTATGTGATGTTGATGTTTAACTCACAGTAATTTGATTTACTTGAGAATCCTGCGTTCCTGAACTTGTGCCACGGCTTTAGACTTCGTTATTTCTTAAAACCTAATCCTCATCCTTAACATCTGGATCCTCTGGTATCGGAGTGTTTCGCCATATTTCAATTTCTTCTTTTATTCGTTCTAGTTGCTCGTGAAATGTGTCAAATTGCGAGCTATTAATGAGAAATTGCTCACCATCATAGACAGCTTTAATGCGGCCTTCATAAATGTAGCGAAGGACTTGTTCCTCAGGCATTGAAATGTCTTTCGCCGTTTCTTGAACAGTTTTATACATTGATGATGACCTCCTTTTCTTGCCTTTATTATAATGGAATATTACCTTCATCTCTAGATTATCGTATTCAAAAATTAAGATGTTGTAACCTCATAAATTATGGTAGCATTTTGATAAATGAATGAATTGATAATAGGAAGTTGGGGGGATGGACTCGTTGAATTTACTTCCATACATATTTGTTTTATTAGCTGCAATGTTATGGGGAACGACAGGTACGACTCAGACATTTCTGGTAGAAGGGATATCATCAATAGCGGTTGCAGCCACGCGATCTCTAATAGGTGGCGGAGTGTTGTTAATTGCTGCTCTTGCAATGCGTAAAATTCATTTCAAAAAATGGTCGTGGAAATGGACAATATTAGCAGCATTAACGATTGCATTGTTTCAAAGCTTATTTTTTACATCTATTCGATTTACAGGAGTAGCAGTAGGGACAGTTGTAACGATCGGGAGCTCGCCGGTTTTCTCGGGAATCATTGAGTGGATCTTTTGGAAAAGGAAGCCGAGCAAAGTGTGGGGTACAGCTACAATACTAGCTATAGTTGGCTGTATTTTATTATTTGTAAACAAAGGGGAAGCTACTGTCGATCCTTTTGGCATTCTACTCGCTTTATGTGCGGGTGTGATGTTTGCCATCTATACAAATTGTAGTAAACAGCTGACGGAGAAAGAAGAAACATTACCTGCAGTAGCTATGACCTTTACTCTTTGTGCCATTCTTTTAATCCCATTTTCGCAAGATGGAGTAACTTGGGTATTTTCAGAACAAAATCTGTACCCGATGTTGTTTATGGGATTAGCAACAACGAGCTTGGCTTATATTCTTTATCTTGGAGGACTAGAAAAGATCAGTTCCTCCTCTGCTGTTACGTTATCACTTGCTGAACCATTAACAGCATCTTTACTAGGTGTATTTATTGTAAAGGAATATTTAAGTCCAATCTCTTGGATTGGTGTAGCCATGTTACTTGGGGGAATTATCGTTTTAACTTTAGGTGGGAGAAAGGCACCCGTTAAGGATGACAGCCCTTCAGCAGATACAATAAAATAGTGGGAAATTACGGAGACATGCTTCTGAGTAAGGGGCATGTTTTTTCTGATGTGCGATTTATATTTTGAAAAGTCGATGAAGGACATTTGGGAGATAAAGTTGGAATGAAGCGTCTTTCATAAGGGTGATGAAGGACGTTTGAGGAAAGAAGTTGGAATGAAGTGTCTTTCATAGGGTTGATGAAGGACGTTTGAGGAAAGAAGTTGGAATGAAGTGTCTTTCATAAGGATGATGAAGGACGTTTGAGGAAAGAAGTTGGAATGAAGTGTCTTTCATAGGGGTGATGAAGGACATTTGAGGTGGAAATCGTGAAGAAATGTCCTTCGTAAAATTCTCACCATTGTAGCAAGTAGAGGCTATATGTAATAAGCCCATTGGTGGGTACCGACAATCCTAAAGTTATTATCTAAAACTCTCTGTATTCGCTTCTTTGATGAGATTACTTTACACCAATCATGAATGATATTGGTAGTAACTTTTTCGGATGGAAAAAGTGTTTTAAATTCATTAATACTACGCATTATGGCGGAGGAAGTAAGTTCAGTACAACCACACTCATTACAATGAATATTATGACCAGAAATAAAACTCATAAAAGAGTTACAAACTCCACATGTTATTCCTTTTTGAAGTTGATGATATTCATAACCCGGAAGGTTCGTAAAAGGTGATACATTGCTATGTAGAGATATCATTTTATCTGCAAGTAAGCGATGCTTATTGGATAATTTTGTTGTATTAGATTCAAACTTTTTAAAATACCGTTTTATTTGAGTTGGGAAAAGAAAAGGGTAATTCAGTGGTGTTTGGTATAAAGTGAACTCGGGGTTTATAAAAACTACTAGGCCCTCTACGGAAAGATTAAAGCCAAGGCTTAAAAGCAATTGCTTCAACAAGGTTTCAGCTCTACGTAATTGAATTAATGGATTTGTGATTTCAGTTTTTGGGAACTTAAACATTTTTTCTGATTCGTAGAAATAGTCACCCTCGTAATTCTTAACCTCATAGAAGTAAACTTTGTTAGAAGTTATAATAAGGGAATCTACTTGGAAAGTCGTTTTATTAATATTTAAAAGTAAATCATTTAAAACTAAGCAATCTGATTGAAAGTTTTCGGTTAGTGAGTCAAAAAGTATCTCTCCTTCAAAACCCTTTTTAAGGTATAGGTAATAATTCCTCTCCTGATCAGGCAATACCATTCGTTTACTTAAGATTTCTAGTATTTTCAATTCTTCAGATTTTGTTCGAGACTTGTAATGCATAATACCCTCCTATAATATTTCAGCTCTCCATAAATATTCTACCAACAATTTTTGTAATAGGTAATCATATTAGTTAAAATTGGTCATTTAATTCTAGATAGGACAGTCTTGTTTTTCTAAAGATTGTATAATGGAGAAATAATATACTAAAATTTCTTAAGAAATTCTTCAGAATTCCCCTAACTAGTATTTAAGATTTAATGCATAAGATTGGTTTATAAGAAAAAGTAGTGAGGTGAGGATGGTGGGACAATTAACGGTGCTCGTAACAGATGATGATAAGGATATTCGTGATGGGATTGAGATTTATTTAAAAAATGAAGGCTATCATGTCTTGAAAGCCAGTGATGGCGTGGAAGCGCTGACACTTTTACATGAAAATGATGTCCATTTAATTATCCTTGATATTATGATGCCAAATATGGATGGAATTACGGCAACCTTTAAAATTCGTGAAGAGCGGAATATTCCGATTATCATGCTCAGTGCGAAGGCAGAGGATACGGATAAGATTCATGGGTTATCTGTTGGTGCAGACGATTATGTGACGAAGCCATTCCATCCACTTGAATTACTGGCACGAGTAAAGTCACAACTGCGACGCTATGTCCAACTTGGAACATTTAATGGACAAACATCTTCTATTATCGATGTGAATGGGCTATCACTTGATATAGAAGCAAAAGAAGTAAGGCTGGATGGAGAACCCATCAAACTCACACCAATCGAATACAAAATAACAGAATTGCTTTTGAAAAATGCAGGGCGTGTATTCTCAATTAATGAAATCTACGAACTCGTATGGAATGAAGAAGCTTATAATGCTGAGAATGTGGTTGCGGTGCATATTCGGAAAATTCGAGAAAAGATTGAAGCGGATCCTAAAAATCCAAGATTCCTAAAGGTTGTGTGGGGAATTGGCTATAAAATTGAAAAATAAGCTAGAAATTGTACTAACGGGTTTCGTTATCCTTGCATCTTTTATGGGACTTATTTTTATCAGTGTGTATACATTCCATTTTACCAGCGAACGTTTTGATAATACGCTAAAAATGCTAATGAAATTATTTTGAGGAGGAACAAAATGAAAAATAATGGCAAATTACTCCTCACACTTTTTCTTATTATGTGGGTCGCGTTTGCATTCACCCAATTGACGAATCAAGGACAAAGGATAATTGGCAAGTCTTATTTCGAATCTGAGGATTTCCAATATACTATTAATTCTTATAAAGAACAATTGGGCCGTTTTGTACTAATGCCATTTGATGCGGAAAAAGCGAAGGAAACGATTACTGTAACAAGTGCAGAAATTGACCAGTACCGAAACTACTATGGTTCATTAACGGAACAGATTGAAAGTATTCATAGCCAATATAGCGATCGAATTAATATGGCCGAGGAAGACAAGAATGCAGCTTTAGAAGAACAATTAGTGCTAGAACGAGACCAAATACTTGCAGATATTACAAAAAACTTTGAAAGCGATGAATATGTTGAGGAGAAAATCAGAAAAGATCGGGAAAAGCAAATAGACCGTTATGCTCAAGAACAACGACAGCTACAACTGAATTTCTTAAATGAGTTTAATTATTTTACGTATAGTTTTACGAATATTGAAACTGGTGAAAAGATAGAGTCTCAAAATGTGGCGGGGGCGTCTGCTGTTTATAAGGAATCTTTTGGGGAACAACAGTCATTTTTAAACGTGGACAGTTCAGTTGAGCTATATGTTGAGGATGCTGTTTATTCAATTCCTGAGCCACTAGCTTCTTTTTATGTGCCAGGAGAAGTAGCAAAATTTGAGGGTACGATTTATATACCAAAAAATTTATTAGCTACATCTCACCTTCATTCTGAGTATCTTTCATTTAATATTGTGAAATATGTATTCTACTTTATTTGGTTTACAGGGATATTGGCAGCTGTCGCGTTATTTACATTTGCGAAACCTACATTAAGACAATTTTCAGTATTAGGAGAAGTAGAAAACATTTTCTTAAAATGGCCAATTGATATTCGGTTAATAATAGTGATTGTACTGTCTAGTATTTCATTCACTGCTATGGAAACGGTTGGAAATAATCTTCGATACCAACTTTTCTATATGAATTTACACATTGACGACATTTTCTTTAGTTTAGTGATGTTCTTTACAACCTCTGCAACTGTATTCGGGTTAATATGGATATGGAAATCTATTAAGAATGAGGATAGTTTAAAAAATGAATTAAAAAATGCTTACTTGTATCATATAGCTGATGGTATGAGAGATTTATTCTTAAATCGTTCATTAGCAATTCATACTATTTTCGTCCTCGGAACAGCTTTTTTTGCAGGAATTGGTTTTGTTGGAGCTACCATGTCCGGGGAATTAGCTGTAATCTATTTAATGTTATTTGTTTTTATTGCAATACCAGTAGTATTTTCGTTTCTTCGGAAAATGGGTTACTTAAGTAGAATCATTAAACAAACAGAGGATATGGCGGAAGGACGTTTAACTTCTGAAATCCAAATTAAAGGGAAGTCGCCTCTAGCGAATCATGCAAAAAATTTAAATCGTTTACGTGAAGGTGTAAAAAAATCGATGACCGAACAAGCAAAGAGTGAACGTTTAAAAACTGAGCTGATAACAAATGTTAGCCATGATTTAAGAACACCTTTAACGTCGATCATCACCTATACAGACCTACTAAAAAATCCAGAAACTACAGAAGAGGAAAGAAATCAATATATTGATGTACTCGATAAAAAATCAGCTCGCCTAAAGACGTTAATTGAAGATTTATTTGAAGTGTCGAAAATGGCAAGTGGAAATATTGAAATTACAAAACGACGTGTTGATTTAACACAATTGTTCCAACAAGCAATTGGAGAGCACGAAGAGGCATTTCAAAGTGCGGGGTTAGATTTAAAGGTAACAAAGCCTGAACAACCATTGTATGCGTACGTAGATGGGCAAAAAATATGGCGTGTCATCGATAATTTAGTAGTGAACTCGCTTAAATATTCACTAAAAGGTACAAGGGTGTATATCAGTTTGAAACAGAATACCTATGAAGCTGAGTTTACAGTGAAAAATATTTCAAATTATGAACTAGACGATAATGTTGATGAGCTAACAGAGCGCTTTAAACGCGCAGATGCATCTCGACATACAGATGGATCTGGTCTAGGGCTTGCAATTGCACAATCCATTGTTGATTTGCATAATGGACGGATGAAAATCGATGTAGATGGAGATTTATTTAAAGTTATCGTTTTCATTCCAACAGATTCATAAAAAATGGTACCAACATAGTTATTCGTATGTTGGTACCATTTTTTCGTTTTTGTTAAGATTATGAAAATCAAACTGAATATTTACAATAAGCATGGTATACTGAAACAGGTATATTTACTATTGTAATTGATTATTGTAAGGTGAAAGAGAAGTTTGAATCACGAGGTAAAGACTTGCTAGTTTAGAAAATATGCAAAGCAAACTATGTAATTTATGTTAGCTAAGACGATTCAAACATGTAATTAAACATTAAAATTGTATAGGAGAAATTCGTTTTTATGGAATTAGTTGAACTTATAAAAGCGGTCATCCTTGGATTTGTTGAAGGGATGACAGAATTTGCGCCAGTTTCTTCTACTGGACATATGATTATTGTCGATGAAATGTGGCTAAAAACAATGGAGTTTTTAGGTGATGGATCAGCTAACACCTTTAAAATTGTCATTCAACTAGGATCGATTTTAGCTGTAGTAGTTGTCATGTGGAAACGAATGTTAAGTCTGGTTGGCCTTTATAAAATCGAAGGTCAAACGAATTCTAGGAAATTCAATTTAGGACATGTACTAGTGGGGATTATTCCTGCAGGTATTTTAGGGGTTTTATTTGAAGACTTTATTGATGAAAACTTATTCTCTACTTCAACGGTAATTATCGGTCTAATCATCGGCGCTATCTTTATGATTATCGCAGACAAATTTGGACCTAGAAGACCAAAAGTAACATCATTAGATGATCTATCTTATGGAGCAGCCTTTAAAGTAGGAATTATTCAATGTTTATCTTTATGGCCAGGGTTTTCCCGTTCAGGTGCAACAATATCCGGTGGGGTAATACTTGGTTTAGATCATAAAACTGCATCTGACTTTACGTTCATTATGGCTGTGCCAATTATGGCTGGTGCAAGTGGATTATCACTTGTTAAAAATTGGGATCAGATTAACATTGATCACTTATCATTCTATGTTATTGGGTTTATCAGCGCATTTGTCTTTGCACTGATTGCAATTAAATTTTTCCTTAAATTAATATCTCGTGTAAAATTAGTACCATTTGCTATTTATCGACTTGTTTTAGCCGCGGTATTAATTGTTGTTTTATATTTGTAAGCATTAGTTAAGATTTCTGCATTCGTTAGTATAACTAAATAAAGAATATCCAAATAAACCATTTCATTATCATGAAATGGTTTATTTATTTATATAGATAGCAAAACAAGGTGATTGAATTGTCCATAAAAAGCATACATATATTTATCAATAGATAATTTATAAGACCACGGGTTTCTCCATAGGTACTTTAAGGTTGATGTATTCAATTAAAGAAAGACTTTTGACAAAATCTACATTCTTAATTTCATTCATCTGATTGGATAAGAAGAAGGATAAATTAAATAATTAAATGCCAAGGAAAGTAGCTATTTTTTCTTGTCGATGGAAAGCTGGGGAACAAAAAAAGGTATTTTATGAGAAAATGTCGAATGTTAGTTACAATATATATGTAAGTTCGAAAATGATAAGGAGGGTGTTATGGAGCTGAAAAATTATATTGGTGGTAAATGGACTAATTCGGACACACATCAAAAAGTGCCAGTGATTAACCCTGCGAATGGCAAAAAACTAGGAGAGGTACCTCTTTCATCAAGGGAAGAAGTTGGTCTCGCTGTTGCTGCAGCTAAAGCAGCTCAGAAAAAATGGGCACTGGTTCCAGCCCCTAAACGTGCAGACTATTTATATGAAATTGGTTTTAGACTAAAAGAAAAGAAAGAACACCTTGCTCAAATTTTAACGAGTGAGATGGGCAAAGTTATTGAAGAAGCACGAGGTGAAGTGCAAGAAGGAATAGATATGGCATTTTATATGGCAGGAGAAGGAAGGCGCTTGTTTGGGGAAACGACGCCATCAGAATTAGAGAATAAATTCGCAATGAGTGTACGAAGTCCAATTGGAGTAGTTGGACTTATTACACCTTGGAATTTTCCTATTGCTATTGCCACTTGGAAGTCCTTTCCCGCACTCGTTGCAGGTAATACCTTTGTCTGGAAACCTTCAACTGAAACACCTTTTATGGCATATGAATTAGCTAAAATTTTCGAAGAAGTAGGTTTGCCAGAGGGTGTAGCGAATATCGTATTTGGTTCAGGCTCAACAGTGGGAACAGCAATGATTGAGCATCCTGATGTGAAGGTCATTTCATTTACTGGTTCAAACTCAACTGGTAGTAAGGTGGCTGAGCTTGGAGGCAAGCATTTAAAAAAGATATCCCTAGAAATGGGCGGCAAAAATGCTGTGATTGTCATGGATGATGCGAATTTACAGCTTGCTGTTGAAGGTATTGTTTGGAGTGCGTTTGGTACGGCGGGACAGCGTTGCACAGCTTGTAGCCGGGTGATTGTTCATAAGGATGTTAAAGATGAGTTAGAAGAAATGTTAGTTGCGGCGTTAAGCGAACTGACAATTGGTGATGGATTAGACCCGAAAGTAAAAATTGGTCCTGTAATTAATCGACAAGCATTAGAAAAGATTAATTCTTACGTACAGATAGGAAAACAAGAAGGCGCGACGCTCCTAGCAGGAGGCAAGATATTAACGACACCACCGTTCGAATACGGGTATTACTTTGAACCAACCGTATTTACGGATGTGAAAAACGACATGGTTATAGCGCAAGAAGAAATTTTCGGTCCGGTTGTTAGCATTATAGAGGTGGAAAGTTTAGAGGAAGCTATTGAAGTAAACAATAGTGTGAAATTTGGGTTATCAAGCTCCATTTATTCGCAAGATGTAAATCGAATATTTAAAGCTCAAAGAGATTTAGATACGGGGATTGTATATGTTAATGCTGGAACAACAGGAGCTGAAATTCACTTACCATTCGGGGGCACTAAAGGAACTGGTAATGGACACCGAGATTCAGGGCAAGCAGCTATAGATGTTTATACTGAATGGAAGAGTGTTTATGTTGATTACAGTGGAAAGCTACAAAGAGCACAAATCGATACAGAATAATTAAATAAAAGGGGATGTGTATATGAAAGCAGTAGTTTTAGGCGCTGGTCTTATGGGGAAAGAAGTAGCGCGCGATTTAGTTGCTAGTGACAAAGTTGAAAAAGTATATTTAGCAGATATTGATTTATCAATAGTACGTGATTTTGCAGAACAACTAAAATCAGAAAAACTAGAAGCAGTTCAATTAAATGCGGAAAATGAAGAGGAACTGCGTGCTTGCATTGCAAAAGGGGATGTTTGTGTAAACGCATTATTCTATGAGTTTAATGAGAAGGTTGCGAGAACAGCCATTGATGTGGGGGTTCATTCTGTTGACTTAGGTGGTCATATTGGAAATGTTACAGAAACCATCTTAACGTTAAATGACCTTGCAAAGGAGAAGAACGTAACAATTATACCGGACTTAGGTGTTGCGCCAGGTATGATAAATATATTAGCTGGTTATGGTGCATCTAAACTAGATGAGATTGATTCTATTAAGCTATATGTTGGAGGTATTCCAATAAATCCAGAACCACCATTAAATTATACACGTGTATTTTCGCTTGAAGGTGTAATTGACCACTATACTGAGCCATCAAAAGTAATTTTAGGTGGAAAAGTACAGGAGGTGAAATCACTATCTGGTGTCGAGCAAGTTTATTTTGACCAATTTGGGGTCTTAGAAGCCTTTTACACTTCTGGTGGAACATCTACACTCATTAAGACATTCCCAGATGTTAAGTCACTGGAGTATAAAACAATTCGTTACAAAGGGCATGCTGAAAAGTTCCAGTTACTAGTCGACTTAGGTTTCTTCGATAAAGATCTTAAAGTTACTGTGGATGGTACTGAAGTAAAAGTACGCGATGTAGTACGTGAAGGATTGAAAAGTAAATTAAATTTAGGCGATAAACAAGATGCAGTATTATTACGTGCAATTATCTTAGGGGAGAAAAAAGGGGAGCAAGTCACTTACGAGTATGAAACAATTGTTATTCGTAAAGATAGCGATGATATGACAGCCATGGCGCGTGTAACAGCGTGCACAATTTCAGCTGTTGCAGTTATGATAGGTACTAATGTCATTACAGAACGTGGTGTGTTAACCCCGGAAAAGGTTGTACCAGGTCAAGAATACATTGAGAAAATGGCAAAAAGGGGCGTAATGATTAAAGAAACCGAACATCGATCATCTATTGTTAAATGGTAATCTGGCGAAATGGTTTCTTAGAATGAAATGAAATCTAATTGGGTAATAAATTAATCGAGTAAATGATCGTAGAGATAAACAGGGTTTATGCAGCGTGAAGATTTAGTTCTTCGCGCTTTTTTGTATGGAGTGAAGTTACATAACTAGTAATCGAAAATTCACATGTAATTATATGAATCAAAAGTTATGTTAACGAAATATAGTGATGTTAAAAGTAAATAAACATTTAAAATTCCATTTCCCTTATTTGTAACTATTTTCAACTTCCGGAGTCTAATTCATTAAAATCTATAAAAATAAGGAGTGAAATGATGAAAAAGAGAATCTATGTAAGTGGTATATTGCTTATTCTTGCAGCAGTTGTTATTGGAGTAGTATTAATGTTTGGGAAGAAAATTGAAGTACATGCTGCATCGACCGTATTAGTTAACCAACCTTATCAAGTTCATTTTTCAGAGACCTTAAATGAAAAAAGTATTGATAAGGGCTATATCTATTTAACAAACGAACAGGGAAATCGAGTAGATGCCCAGATTTCCATAGAGAATCATGGTCAAACTGTAGCTGTTATAAATAATGTACCGGGAGATTATGTTTTGCATGTAGAGAAAAATGCGTTTACCACAATCTCTAGCTCAACAACAAAACAACAAATTTCTTATGAGGTAATTGAGCAAGTTTCGCATATTGAATCAATGAAAGACTTGCAAAACTTTTTCATAACAGCATTAAATAATGAACGACGATACTATTCAATAAGCAAAGGTGATATGACTGCTACTGAAGAAAGTGCTGAAGTATCGAATTCGAGTGCAGACACAAGTGCAGGTGGAGATTACTCAACGACGAATAACCAAGTCGAAGGGATCGAGGAGGGGGATATCGTTGTAACTGATGGTAAATATATTTATTCAATATTAGATAACCAGGTCATCGTTACGGATGCAAGTAATCCAAAGAAGTTGAAACAGGTAAGTAAAATTACTTTAGATAAATACAGTTATCCAATGCAGTTAATGATTCATGATGATATGTTAGTTATCATAAAGGATCAATATGTAGAAACAAATAAAAGTAGTAAGAAACCTTATATAAGCGGATTTAGTATGACTACAGCTGCTTTTTACAATATTGAAGACCCAACAAGTCCGACACTAATTAGAGAAATTGGCCAGGACGGTTACATGAATGGGGTACGTAAATATAACGATGTATTATACATTGTGACAAACAAAACACCAGACTACTGGATTTTAAATGACACACCAGTAGAAGATGTGGAACTGAGACCATATACGTACGATAGCGCGGAAGAAGAAAAGCTTGTGCCAATGGAATTTGAACAATTATCGATTTTACCAGGCTCTACAGAACCTAATTATACGATTATCTCGGCTGTAGATTTAAATAACTTTGAAAATGAAAAGGTAGAAACAAAAGGTTATTTAGGTGGTAGTTCATCCCTTTATATGTCACCAAATGCGCTGTACCTTACAGCGACCAAATATGAAATGCCAACAACATTGGAGTTGGAAGTTGAGAATAACGCGGATGAGTCTGTTTCAAGCTCAATAGCTAGAGACATGATTATTGCACCAACTGCAGTGAGTACTGATGTTTACAAATTTGCTATAAATGGAACAAGTATCGACTTTGCTGCTTCTACTTCCATAAATGGTACTGTATTAAATCAATTTTCAATGGATGAATATAATGGGCACTTCCGTGTTGCGGTAACAGAAGGTTATGCATGGGGGAACGATGCTGCTTCCAAAAATCATCTTTATTTATTTAATGATAAGCTGGAGAAAGTTGGAGAAGTAACAGATCTAGCAAGAGGAGAACGTATTTATTCTGTTCGATTTATGGGAGATAAAGCATATATCGTAACGTTTAAAGAAGTAGATCCGTTGTTTGTAATAGATTTAGAAAATCCAAGTGAACCGAAAGTATTAGGTGAATTAAAAATTCCGGGATTCAGTAATTACTTGCATCCACTCGATGAAAATCATTTAATCGGAATTGGTTACGAAACAGAGACGGTGATTGACAACTATTCGAAACAGCCGTTTACAGTTACTGGTGGCATTAAAGTATCGCTGTTTGATATAACAGATTTCGCAAATCCAAAGGAACAGGATACAGTTGTATTGGGCGGACGTGGAACGTACTCTGATGTACAATATAATCATAAAGCTTTGTTTAGAAATGCTGAATATAGCTATTTCGGATTCCCTGTAAGTATTTATGAAGAAAAAGGGCAATACGACATAAGCTATGAAGGATCTGGTGCAGTTATTTACAAAATTACTGCAGAAGATGGAATTGAGTTAAAAGGGGATTTAGTTACACCTGCAGCGAATGGTGAGCAATATGAAAACTGGGAGACTATGATACAGCGAATAGTTTATATTGAAGACACGATTTACACGGTTTCAAGCAATACAATAAAAAGCTACGATTTAGAAACATTTAAAGCTTTAGGAAATGTGAAATTGAAATAAAAAACAATTTGGGGGTCTTGGAAGTCGAACTTACAAGCCCTCTTTTCTGGTTATTATAAAAACCGTATAAAATGTTAACTTTGTAGTCACATCTTTAACCGCTAGCAACGTCAAAAGGTGGCATCCGAAAAAGTAATTTTCAGACGCCACCTTTGTTTTATTTATCTATCATTAGCTCACTTACTGTAACAAATTCATAGCCTTCACTTTGCAAATAGATTAAAACATCTTCGAGCCCGTTTGCGGTAGATTGGTGAATATCGTGCATTAATATAATTGCGTTATTATGCATTTTATTCTTAATAATAGGTAATAGATTACTAGAATCCCGGTATTTCCAATCTAATGTATCGATTGACCACATAACGACTGGTAAATCAATTAAGTTTAATACCCGTTCGTTTTTATCTCCATATGGTGGTCTGAATACAGTTGGATATTGCCCTGTTACATTTTTTATAGCCTGATTAGTAGATTGAAGCTGCTCAAGTACTTGGTCAGAAGTTAGTTTTGTCAGGCTAGCATGGTTCCATGTATGATTGCCAACTTCATGGCCGCGTTTGAGCGTTTCAATTGCGATATCTGGGTAAGCTTTAACACGGTTACCTACAACAAAAAAAGTAGCCTTCGCATTATATTTATCTAGTAAATTCAAAATTTGTAATGTTATTGTGGGATGTGGACCATCATCAAAGGTTAGTGCCACTTTCTTCCCACCATTTACGTTGTTCTCCTTTGTAGGTGGCTTTGAATGAACGGAATTATCTTTAATTCCAACTTGATATTCAGGAGCTAGTAATGAGTATATAGATGAGAGAGGAATAGAAATGGTAGGGATGCCTAAACCTCTACTCCCAATTTCACCTTTATCGTAATAAAATACTATTTTATTGTTTTTTATAGCAAATCGTTTATAAAGTTTCCATTTTGGTTCTGTTGAAGCCATAAACTGGTCGTTATCCAGATGGTTTTTGTATACCTTATGGCTAGACATTTCCGAACGAACTAATTCCGTTAATGATATTAAATGATTTACATTTAAATCGATTATATGTCGTAAATCAATGATTTCTCCAGTTTCATTGTTAAAGAAAATCGTCTTAATAGTCGAATCATATACATTACTTCCTATGGCAACGCTTTTTGTAAATACAACCGATATATATTTTTTTTGATGTTCGAATAATTCAACTTGTATTTTTAGATTATTATAACGATTCGTGTCACTATTATGATTTATAGTATTTTGTAAGCGGATTGTGTTTTCGTATATTGATTCTGATTCGGATATGTATTGGTTGATTTGTTCGTTAATTAGCCCATGTTCAGTGTTTATGTATTGGATCTGGTATGGAGATGCTATATTTTTATTGGTTTTTCTAATTAATTCAATTCCATCAAATTCAGTTTCAAGTTCTTCAATAATGATATTTGATGTAACGGTAGTACTTATATTATCGCTAGCTGAGACATTTTGAAACTTGTAGTCCTTGCTAGTAATCATAAATATTGTTATAAATATCGATAATGAAAAAATCGTTGTAATTAGGATCATATCAATGATTCGACCGCCCTTTTTGCAGCCGTTGTTGTTCATACTTGCTGTACTCCTTTCTATTGTTAATTGTTATGAGAGTTAATAAAAATAGAAAATTAATCAATTTTTGTATTGAGATTTCCTTTTTTGTTCGATAATATGAGCAAGGAGAAAAAGGAGAATCATTCCAATGACAAATAAAGATATTAATTATGAAACGGCTTTAGACGCGCTTTTACTTGCAGGTCGAATTATGATTGAGAGCGGTGCAGAAACATATCGCGTGGAAGATACAATGCTCCGCATGGCACGTTCATTAGATATAGAAGATGCTCAAAGTTATGTGACACCGACTGGAATTATTCTATCGTTAGGTAGAAAACAAATCACAAAAATTACTTCTATATCAAACCGTATAACGGATTTGCACAAAGTAGCATTAGTAAACAAAGTTTCTCGTAATCTAACTAATAAAATGATATCACTCGAACAAGCGTATGACGAGTTAATAAAGATACAAAAAACAAACTATTTTTTACCAGTCCACATACAAGTGCTGATGGCTGCAATTGCTAGTAGTGCATTTACCATTCTATTTGGTGGCATGTGGTACGATATGCCCGCAGCCTTTGTAGCGGGTGGTGTTGGACTGATTATTTTAACCATCCTTCAGGACTTAACTAGAGTGAAGTTTTTTTCAGAGTTTCTTGCAGCACTCTTCGTAGGATTAGTCGGATATTTCGCTGTAAAGTTTCACTTAGGAACAGAAATCGACAAAATCATTATCGGTGGCGTGATGCCACTTGTCCCGGGTGTAGTTATAACAAATGCTGTTCGAGATTTAATGGCTGGACATTTTACTTCAGGAATTGCTAAGGGTACAGAAGCATTTTTAACTGCATTTGCAATTGGCTCAGGTATTGCACTTGTATTCGCATTTTAAGGAGACTAGAAAATGGATTATATAGTACATGCAATATGCAGTTTTATCGCTACTGCTTGCTTTGGTGTAATTTTTAACGCTCCTGTTAAAGCGATTCCATATGGTGGTTTAGTAGGAGCAATTGGTTGGATGATTTATTATACATCGATGAAATATGGTATTGCTGAAGTGCAAGCTACGTTCCTAGCAGCATTTGTGGTAGCAATAGTTGCGCAAATTTTTGCAAGACGTTTTAAAACACCTATGATTGTATTTAATGTATCTGGAATTATACCGCTTGTCCCAGGTGGTATTGCTTATAATACTATGCGAAGCATTGTTGAATTAGACTATACAAGTGGAATAGAATATGGAATGCGTGCTTTTATGATTTCAGGTGCAATTGCAATGGGACTTGTATTTGCAGAAGTGATGACACAACTGATATTCAAGATACGGAACAAAGGGTGGACATCTATGCAATCATTCGCCCGGTTGAAAAAACCAAGAATAAAGTGAAAAGCTACGGAGGGCTCAGTGAAAAGAGCTTTCCGTAGCTTATTTGTTATTTCATCAATTTTGAAATATCTTTGTCTGAAACAGGCTTACTAATAATGTAACCTTGAATTATATCGCAACCATACTCCTGTAATAGCTGTTTTTGCTCCTCGGTTTCTACACCTTCAGCAAGTACCGTTAAATTCATGGATTTACCAAATTGTACAATTCCATTAATCAGTCTTTGTGTACTATCTGATTTCAAAAGTGAATAGATAAATGTCTGATCAATTTTTAAAGTACTAATTGGCAACAGTTGCATATATCTGAATGATGCATAACCTGTACCAAAGTCATCTAGTACAAAGGAAATCCCCGCATTCTCCAACGTACGCATTTGCCCAATAATACTTGCCTCTACTTCTGCTTCTAGAGCAAATTTTTCCGTTATTTCAATTTGAATCAAATTCGCTGGACAACCGGTTTTATCAATCATATTTAATATCGTATTAGCCATGTTTTTGTCGCGGAATTCACGTACAGATAGATTGATCCCGACTTTTAAATCGATTCCACTTTTGTGCCATAATGCCGCTTGCGTGAAAGCTTTTTCAATTACGAATGTTCCAATTTTGTTGATTAGACCTGTTTCTTCAGCAATAGGAATTAATTCATCAGGTGCTACAACGCCAACTTCATCATCCTCCCAACGAACTAAAGCTTCTACAGCAACAATTTTTTCACTATGTAAATCATATTGTGGTTGATAGAATACTTCTAAATTATTCCGATCAAGTGCAAGAAGTAAACGCTTTTCAATTAATGATTTACGGTTTAATGCTTTATGTGTAGCACTGGATAATGTTGTGATATTATTACCACCTGCTTCACGTACATTTTTAATCGTGGTAATTGAGGCTTTCATTAATTGAGAAAAGTTTGTTTGGTCTTTGGGTGACTGTGTTATAGCACCACTAATTGAGACAGGTACCGCAATATTTCCATTGTAAATTGGATTTTGCTTTAAATAGGTTAAGAAACCGTGGATAAACCACTCACTTAATGGTGTGATTATGACAAACTCGTTTGAATTGATACGAGCCATAGAGCTATCTTGGAAATAAACTTTTAAACGTTTAACAAATTCAGAAATGAAAGCACGGTCATTTAAGTCTTTGTGCATTTCTTTAATAGTATAAAATTTATCTATACTTATATAAACAAACGAAAATCGTCTGTTTTCTATGGTCATTTCGTTGACTACTTGTTCTAATCGGTAAACGTTCATTAATCCTGTTTCGGGATCGATATAAGCAATCTTTTCAAGTTTGTTTCTAAGACGTTTTTCTTCAGTAATATTTTGTTCAAGTAAAGTAAATTGATATTGATTTTCAGACGGTAAGTAGGTAGGAATTGCGGTTAGGAAAACCCAGTAAGGTTGTTCATCCTTTGTCACTTTTTCTACACTACCTTGCCACACATTTCCTGAAGTAATAGTGCTCCATATTTCTTCAGTTACAGCCTTACTATCAGTTGTATTAGGGAAGAGCTGCCAAAATGTTTTCCCAATTACACGTTTAGGTGTCCAGTGACTAGTCTTTAAAAACAGGTCATTACAATTTACGATGAATCCTTCATGGTCAATAGTTGTAAGCATAAAGGTAGAGGAGAGACCTTCCTTTAAATCAATTAGTGGTTGTGTTGTTGAGTTATATTTTTTTAACTGATCACTCATTAAACAGATGACGAATGTACACAATTCTCCCTTATAATAGGAGGGCATTGTAATGATAGAGGCATCCAACAAAATGTCGTCATTTGTTAGAAGCTTTGATTGTTCAAACTGTAGTAAATCCTTTCTTTTTGAGATCATTTGCCAAGTTTGATCTGAAAGTGCGGATAACAGGGTCTCTTTTATGTGGTCATTGTTAATAAAGTCACTAAATGAATAGCCAAAGGTATCTTCTGCTAATTGATTCCAAAGTAATACATGGTTGTAACGATTCAGTAAAAAAGATGGGAATGGTGCTTGCAAAATTACATTTTCTTTAATGCTATAATTTGTTTTTGGGAAATTCATCACTTATTATCTCCTCAATAATTCCGGATATATTTACTACTTAATTATAGAGTTAAATCAATATATAGTCATTAGTTACAGGTTCAGATATTAAAGAAATAGAATAAAAATGTGACTTTTTGCCTATTAAATGTTTCTAAAATTTTAATAGTTGACGTTAATTTTTATATAAAGATCAAAGATTCATTCTCGCTAGTGGTAATTTAGGAATAGTTTATTAAGATTTTATACTGGTCTGCTTCAAAGGGAGTTAAAAATCGTTAATTCTGTAACATACTTCTTTAGTGTTTTATACTAAGAGTCAACAGTGTGGTTAGCAACTTTAGATGGATGGTTTAGGGGGATTATGATGAAAACAATATTTTCATATGCAAAACCTTATTGGTTGCCGGCGGTGATAGCACTTTGTTTAATGCTAATTGAATTAACAGTTGAGTTAGTGCAACCAATAATCATATCAAAAATAATAGATGATGGTATTGTAGTAAGTGACATAGATGCAATAGGCTATTGGGGACTTGTGCTAGTTTTTTTAGCAATACTTGCTTTTGTTTGTGGAATTGTGAATTCTTATTTTTCTTCGCACGCTGCGCAAAGCTTTGCTTTCGATTTGAGGAATGAATTGTTTCGTAAAATCCAATCGTTCACAATGGCCACTTATTTAAAGTTTCCTACTTCAGGACTAATAACCAGACTAACAAATGATGTAAATCAAGTACAATCAGTCTTTTTTATGAGTTTGAGAATTATGTTAAGAGCACCTCTTGCTGCGGTGGGTAGTCTAGTGATGGCGTTTTATATTAACCCTCAAATTGCAGTTTTTCTTTGTATAGGTGCACCTTTAGTCGTAATGATTTTGTACATCATGGTAAAAAAAGGAATTAACAATTTTGCGCAAGTTCAATGGCGTTTAGATCGTGTGAATCGGGTGTTGCAAGAGAGCTTGCAGGCAATCCGATTAGTAAAAGCATATATGCGAAATAACTATGAATCTAATCGGTTTCAAAAGGTAGCAAATTACTTAAAAGCGGATACAACGAAGGCTCTACGTTTAATGGAATTCATTATGCCAATGCTCCTGCTAGTTATGAACTTAAGCTTGCTTGCGGCCATATGGTATGGCTCTAATGCAGTAAGTTTGGGTAAAGCAGAAGTTGGAGAGTTAGTCGCCATTATTAATTATGCGATGCGAGTTACTGGTAACTTTTCAATGTTTGCTTTTATTATCATTGCTTTTGCAAGGGCAAAAGCATCTGCTGTTCGGATGGAAGAAATATTAATAGTAAGTGAAAATCAGCTTGAAAAGGATGAAGAAGTAGGACTAGAAACTCATGTTCAAAAGATTGATAATTTCGGAACGATCCGATTTGAACAAGTGTCATTTACATATCCGAATTCAAATATAGAAGTATTATCAGATATTACGTTTGAGGTGAAACCGGGTGAGAAACTTGCGGTTATGGGAGAGACCGGTGCAGGAAAGACAACATTATTAAATTTAATTCCTCGTTTTTATAAGCCAACATCAGGTAAAGTTTATGTTAATGGACGTCTGGTGAAAGATTGGAATTTAAGTGAACTTAGAGAAATGATTGGCTTTGTACCCCAGAAACCATTGTTATTTACAGGGGCAATTCAAGAAAACATAAGATGGGGGAAACAGAACGCAACCTTTTCCGAAATCGAGCATGCATCTAAACAAGCTCAAATTCATAAAACCATTGATGGGTTTCCACAAAAGTATGAAACACGTGTAGGGCAAAAAGGTGTAAACCTATCCGGTGGTCAAAAGCAAAGACTTTCAATTGCCCGAGCATTCATTCGTAGGTCAAATATTTTACTATTAGACGATAGTACGAGTGCACTTGATGTGAAAACGGAGGCTGCTCTTTGGCAAGCCCTTGAAGAAGAGGCGTCAACAATGATTGTTGTTACTCAAAAAGTGAGAACTGCCAAAACACTCGATAAAATATTGTTACTTCATGAAGGGAACATAGAGGCATTTGGTACACATGAAGAGTTATTGAAGTTAAGTGAACGTTATCGAGAACTATCAGAGTCTCAGCAGGAAAAGGCAGGTGACTAATTATGAATTTTGTACGTAAGCCGTTTGGATATGAACCTGTTTTGTCAAAAGAAGATTTAAAAAGCGTTGGTAAAAAGAAAAAAGGTCCTCGAGCAAATGATTGGAAAAAGACACTTCTTCGGATATGGAGAATGGTTGATGAACAAAGGTTCTTGTTAATCTTAGTGTTTATTATGGTAATCATTAGTTCGATGCTATCACTTCTTGGGCCGTTGCTAATTGGCTTTATTATTGATCAATATATTTTAACCGGCCAATTGCATGAAATACTACCAATTCTATTAGGCTTGGTGGCCGTGTATGTTGTTCTTTCAATTACATTGTTTTTTCAAAATTTTTGGATGATTGGTATAGCGCAGCAGACTATTTATCGTATGAGAACAGGGCTCTTTCATCACCTAATGAATCTGCCTGTTGCCTTTTTCGATAAACGTCAACACGGGGAACTAATGAGTCGTGCTACAAATGATATTGAAACAGTTAGCTCGACATTAAACACTTCCTTTATTCAAGTATTTTCTAGTTTGTTAACGTTAATTGGAACAGTGGTAGTCATGCTTATATTAAGTCCATTACTAACAGTACTAACGATGGTCATAATACCGTTCATGTTTACTGCAATGCGTTGGATTACCAAGAGAACGGGAAAGTTATTTAAGGAACAACAAGCTGCAGTTGGTGCATTAAATGGAATGATTGAAGAAACTATCTCGGGCCAAGCAATTGTAAAGGCTTTTTCTCAAGAAAAAAGAGTGATTGAAGAGTTTCAAGAAAAAAATGAACAATTACGTAGAACGGGTTTTTGGGCACTGACATACTCTGGTTATATTCCAAAAGTCATGAACTTCCTAAATAATATTAGTTTTGCTGTCGTTGCAGGAGTTGGTGGGATTCTTGCATATCACGGTTTCGTAACAATCGGGATCATTGTAATTTTTACAGAGTATGCCCGTCAATTTACACGCCCACTAAATGATTTGGCTAACCAAATAAATACAGTTCTATCAGCAATTGCAGGAGCTGAGAGAGTATTTGCTGTAATGGATGAAACAAAGGACAAAGATGAAGGGAAACAGAGTAAGGGGTTAAAATTTAAAGGGGAAGTAGAGTTTAGGGATGTCCACTTTAAATACGAGTTGGCTGAAGAGCAGGAAACGTTAAAAGGTGTGAGTTTCCATGTGAAGCCAGGCCAAACTGTAGCATTAGTTGGCGCAACAGGTGCTGGTAAAACGACCATTATGCAATTACTGGCACGTTTCTATGATGTAGAGGAAGGATCCATACTTTTGGATGGCTTTGATATTCGTGAAATCAAAAGAGAAACATTAAGAAAACAAATGGCTTTTGTGTTACAAGACCCATTTTTATTTGAAACAACCGTTTATGAGAATATTCGGTATGGTAGATTAGATGCTAGCGACGATGCGGTAATAGAGGCGTCTAAGAAAGCAAATGCCCATGACTTTATTATGAAATTGCCGGATGGATATAACACGTTGCTAACAGCTGATGGAAGTGAGATATCACAAGGTCAGAAGCAATTGTTATCGATTGCAAGGGCACTTGTGGCAGATCCTGTGATTCTATTATTGGATGAAGCAACTAGTAGCATTGATACTGTAACTGAAATCAAAATCCAAAAGGCGCTAGAGGTACTGATGGAAGGGCGAACAAGTTTCGTGATTGCACATCGTTTAAATACCGTTCGACATGCAGATCTTGTCTTTGTAATGAGTGAAGGCAGACTAGTAGAGTCAGGAACACAGCGTGAGTTATTAGAGCTAGGCGGTATTTATGCAAATATGGTTAATGCAACAGAAAATTTTAGGGAATAGTGTATTTAATAGTAACACAAACAAATATTCATGGTTGCGCTCAATTCTATGGAACTCTAAAATTAATGAGAGATGGAATAAAGAATTGGAGTATTATTATGAATTTTTCTATAATCAAAGCGTCGTTTCCGATTGACAATGAAACATATGAAGAAATAAAAGAACTTTGTGAAGATGCGGGTCAAGTAGATCATACAAGCTATCATCAACTATTGAATCTAAATGCATCAAAAGAAGTTAATAATAAAGGTTTCTTCGTCCTTGCTTATGACAATGATTTAGATCGATTAGTTGGTGCTGCGAGTGCTATTGATATCATGGGTTTAAATACGTATGAATGGTCAATGATTGTATCGCCGATGTATCGTAAAATTGGCATTGGTACAGCATTATTTAAAGTACTACATGAAGGATTAGTAGATAGAGGTGCTGAAGGTGAATTAGCACTAGTTATTGATAATGATACGTATGGCAAAAAGTTTCTTGAAAAATACGGGTTCCAATATAGTTTTTCTGAAGCAACTTTAGAAGCAAATGCAGGAATAATGGTTGTATCAGAGGATGTATTTATTCGACCATATTCTAATTTAGATCAGGAAGCGTTAGTTGAAATCTATAGTGAAACTTTTGGTGATTTACGTGAAGAGTCTTTAGATTTAATTGATTATAATACGAGAACTGAAGGACATATCCTGTGGGTTGCTGAATTTGAAGGTAAGATCGTTGGAACTGTAACAACGACAAAAGAGGGTGAAGTGCAATGGGTAACTGCACTTGCAGTTCATCCTGAAATGCAAGGTAGAGGAATTGGAACTGTATTATTAAATTGGACAAAGGATTTTACATTAAGAAATGGTGAAAAACTAGTCATGCTTGATGTTGAAGTAGAAAATGAACGGGCGCTAGCTGTTTATGAAAAAGCAGGCTTTATAAAATCAATGCAGGTAGATTTCTTTGTTTTCAGTAGTCGAAATATGAAAAGATAAAAAAAGCCTACAAACCAATTAAAATGAGGGTTTGTAGGTTTTTATATAGTGTGAAAATATTTCAAACTACAAGTTCCATTATTATTTGTTATAATGTATGGATGTGAAGCGATTGTTTCGTCGTTTAAAAATTGAATTATATTTTTATTTTAATAAGAGTGGGGAAGTTGAATAGAGCTATGGAAATTAAAAAGGAAATGAGTCCAGCTAAGTTAATGTGGAAAATGACACGTCCGCATACATTAACAGCGACTTTTGCACCTGTTATATTAGGGACAGTGATTGCACTATATGAAGCGCAAATCAACTGGTTCCTGTTTACTGCAATGATGATTGCTTGTCTAGCTTTACAAATTGCAACGAATTTATTTAATGAATATTATGATTTTAAACGTGGGCTAGATACTGCGGACTCTGTTGGAATTGGCGGCGGAATTGTTCGACATGGTTTGAAGCCGAAAAATGTGATGACTGTGGCCATTTTATTATATGTAGTTGCGGCAATTATTGGGGTTTATATATGTGCAAACAGTAGCTGGTGGCTAATTGTTATTGGATTATTTGGAATGGCAATTGGCTATTTATATACTGGTGGGCCCCTACCAATCGCGTATACGCCATTTGGAGAATTATTTTCGGGTGCGTTAATGGGTACCGGGTTTGTCCTAATCGCTTTCTTTATTCAGACGAATACAGTTACACTATTTAGTTTTATGATTTCAATACCGGTCGGGATTCTAGTTGGAGCTATTAATATGTCTAATAATATTCGCGATATTGAAGAAGATACAAGGGGTGGCCGAATGACATTAGCCATCCTACTTGGAAGAAATAATGCGATTCTAGCATTAGCAAATGCGTTTGTTATTTCCTATCTATGGATTATCGCACTAGTTATCATTGGGGACTTAAGTCCTTGGGCATTACTTGTACTATTAAGTATTCCAAAACCAATATCAGCAATTAAATCATTCCGAAAAGGTGACAAAGAGCCACAGTTTATGCGAGTGGCAATGAAATCAACAGCAATTACAAATACATTGTTTAGCTTCATACTATCAATTGGACTTTTAATTGCATATTTTGTTTAATGAAAAAGCATTTCCTCCAAGTTTTATGAGGAAATGCTTTTTAATTAATCATCGAGCTAATATGGAACTAGTAAGTTATTGTTCTTGAATGCAGTTTACTAAACGGTTATATATATCTTCACTTGTTGTATCCAAAGCGATAGCTAGTTCTGTCAAGAGGATATTTTGAATTGATGTTAGTAGTTTTAAATCTTGATTTGAAACTTTATTTCCATTACGTTCTTCTTCTAATTGTTTTGTCATTAATGTGTTTAAAATTTTAGCAATTTCAAAGCGATCACCTTTTTTAATCGCTGTAGAATAAATATGTGCACGATGGGTAGATTTCTCAATCCACTCTACACCTGGTGTTTTAAAAGTACTAATTAACATTAAAGCAGTTTGTTTATCAACCATTTCTGTTAGATTAATTTTATCGCTATTGATAGGAATATTAATGACCAATTTTTCATTGTTTAATGGATGCATTACATAATATGTTTTCGTGTCATTAAAGAAACTTTTCTCTGTTATATCATCGATTTCACATATTCCATGAGAAGAATAAATGATTAAATCACCTACATTGTACATACTGTTGCCACCTTTTCTGTTTGAATGTCAACTAAGTTTACAATATAAGCATAACATGGATTGGTTGTTTTGTCAATTTGGTTGACAATTTGCCTTTCCTTGAATATATTAGGTTAAAAACTGTGTAATTGGGTGATGCAATGGAAAATCAACTACAGAGATTAGGAATCGTTAATTTGATACTTGAACGTCGCGAGTTGTTAAGAGAGATCTCGGAGGAAGCATGGAGTGAAAAGAGTGATATAAAAATCTCCAATACAGAATGGTATATTATGGCCAGAATTTATGGACAAACAACAACTATTTCATATGTAACCAAAAATGTTGCTATTACTAGACAAGCAACTCATAAAAATATAAAAAGTTTAGAAGCTAAAGGACTAGTTGAAATTAGTAATTCCGAACATAATAAACGAGACAAATGTATTCGCTTAACAGAATTAGGTTGTCAGTGCTTTGTTGAATATGAAGAAATGAAAGATAGAATTGAGCAAAAGATTGCACATCATATAGGCGGAGAAAAGGTAGCAGCTTTAAAAGAAATTTTGAAAATGGATTGGGGTATTTAAGAGGAGGCGAGAGGATGAATATGTCACCTCTCGCATTCGTTTAACTATATCGCAAAGACTTGTTCAATATGTCCGATTTCATCTTTTGTAAGATTCACTTCTAATGTTTTCAAGTTGTCCAAAACTTGTTCGGCCCGTTTGGCACCTGGGATGACTACATCGATTTCATTTCTTGTTAAGTACCAAGAAAGTACAACATTAGCGACTTCAACCCCTTTGCTAGTCGCAATTTCACGTAAATGATCAACTCTCTCTACATTCTTTAGATATGTTTCTCCTTGGAATTGAGGATATTTCTGACGCCCCTCAGGAATGAAGGAATCTTTCTTATACTTACCAGTTAATAGACCAGAAGCTAGTGGGAAATAAGGCACGAAAGAACTGTTCTGTTCTAGTACATATGGGAAGTATGACAGTTCAGCTTCACGATTGATCAAATTATATTCTCCTTGAAGAACATCAACATAACCATCTTTATTTGCTTCTTTTAATTGGTCCAATGAGAAATTAGAAAGACCAATTGCGCGGATTTTGCCTTCGTCTTTTAATTGTTTTAAAACACCGACAGCTTCATCCTTAGGGGTACTTTCATCTGGGAAGTGGATGTACATTAAATCGATATAGTCTGTTTGAAGACGTTTCAAACTTTTTTCCACTTCTTCACGTAAGAACGAAGGGGAGTTGTCCACGATTACCTTCCCATCTTCAAGTTTATGGGCTACTTTCGTTGCTATGACCAGTTCACTACGGTTACCTATCTCTTTCACAACTTCGCCAATGATTTCTTCAGATCGACCAAGACCATAAATAAAAGCAGAGTCAATAAAGTTAATGCCATGATGAATACCAGTTCGAACTAATTGTCTTCCATCTTCATCATTTAAATTTTGAAATAAGTTATGTCCACCAACTGCATTCGTTCCTAGACCAATAGGATTTACATATAAATCTGTTCTTCCAAGTTGAACTTTGTTTCCCATTTCCATTATCCTCCTTTTATGAACTGCACTATAAATAGAAATCCAATTTCTACCGTTTATTATAAAGAATGAAAATCTTGTAGTGAAATAAATGGACTTGATTAGTATTGGTTCTAACAATAGAAAACTCCATCATCAAAATACAAAATTGGTCAGATAAGAGCAGTAAAGTAGATATTCCTAACCAACCAACGTTACAATTAAAAAGAACGTATGAATACGTTTTTATTTTATTGTTTTGGGAAAAACATTAAAGAGTTATTACATAGAGGGGGAATTAGCCCATGAAACTAAGTGTATTAGATCAAGCACCTATAACAAAAGGAAATACTGCACAAGATGCATTAGCTAAAGCTGTTGAGCTAGCAGTTGAAGCAGAACGTTTAGGGTATGAACGAATATGGATGGCTGAACACCATAATACGAATGGATTTGCAAGTTCAGCACCTGAAATTACTGCTTCTTACATTGCGGCAAAAACAAATCGTATTCGTGTGGGGACTGGTGGCACAATGATTATGCACTATTCACCATACAAAGTGGCTGAAAATTTTAAAACGCTCAGTGCTCTTGCACCAGGGAGAATCGATTTCGGAATCGGACGTGCACCAGGCGGAGATCATTTTGCTATGTATGCATTAGCTGATGGTCGTCAACCAGAAGTTGATAATATATATCAAAAAATCGATGCTTCGTTAAAATTTATTAAAGAAGAGCAACCAGAAGAGCCATACTTTAGAAGAGTTATCGCCAATCCTACTAACGTTCCATTACCACAAGCGTGGTTGTTAGGTTCTAGTGGGAATAGTGCTATTCAAACTGGACGAAGAGGTTTAGGTTATTCGTATGCCCAATTCTTTAATGGCACAATGAATAAATCAATATTTGATGCATATCGCCAAAGCTTTGTTCCTTCTGAGTTTATGGAGAAGCCAGAAATAATGGTATCGTATTTTGTTACCGTAGGGGAGACAAGAGAAGAGGCGGAATATGAAGCTTTACCTGCAAACATTTCACGTATGTTATTTATGCGCGGGCAAGTGAATGCACCTCGTCTCACTCCAGAAGAAGCAAAAGATTATCCATTAACTGAGATGGATAAAATGTGGATTGAGGAAAATTCTAAAATGAATATCATTGGGACGGCAAAGGAAGTAGGTGATTTCTTAAGACAAGAACAAGAAATCTACGGCTTTGACGAAGCAATGATTTGTACAATACCACATTCACAAGAGATGAGATTAAAGGTGTATCGATTATTAGCAGATGAAATGCTGAAATAAGACATAATTGAGGTAGAACTAGAAGGTTATTTTGCTTTCTAGTTCTATTTTTTTTCATTTACTCATGACAAAATATAGAAAAAACAAACTTAACGTAATTGAGCCTCGTTTATACGGTAGAAGGGGGATGAGATGTTGATTTCTGAAGATGAGCTACGACTATTGATGGACCAATATACGGAATTATTACTTAGGATTGCTTATTATTATGTACACGATTTACATAGATCAGAAGATATTGTGCAAGATGTGTTTATTAAATTTTATCATCACCAGCAACATTATGAAGAACGTGGTGAATTAAAGGCTTATTTGTCAAGAATGACGATGAACAAATGCAAAGACTATTTGAAAAGTTGGTCGTACCGAAAAGTGCAGTTTCAAAATAAATTGTTTTCAAAACATGATTCAAGTGTTAAGGATGACCTTGTCCGGGGAGATGAAGAAAGACTAATTGGAGAGGCAATATTAAGGCTCCCCATCAAGCAGCGTGAACCAATTATGTATTATTATTTTGAGGAAATGTCGATTAAAGAGATTGCAAGTTTACTAATAATTCCTGAAAGTACGGTGAAAACACGGCTGAAAAGGGGAAAGGAACTGTTAAAACAAGAACTTGTAGAAGTAGAGTGGGAGGTGTTATTGAATGACTAAGTATAAATTAGATAAGTTGGAGGACCTTTCGCAAAATAAAGAAAAGGTAGTGAGAAATGTACTGCAAAAGATTCGCAATGAACCTGTTAAAAGAGTGAGATGGCAGTATCCTATATTGACTCTTATACTGACAGCATCGGTAGCACTATTTCTCTTTTTCCAAACTGATATAAAATCATTTAATTTCCTTGCAACGGAAATAGAAGAAGGTTCAAAAGTAATGGTTAAACCGCAAATAGCACCTTTAACTGATGAAGAATTTAAGTATGTTGGAACAAGCGAGGTACCCAATGCCACAAAGGAAGACTTTCGAAAGTTTACTTTTACTTTTCGAGTCGAAGATGGGCTGGATGTTATTTCTAGAGATATCGAGATATTATATGATTCAGAGGTAACGGATTCTATGTATAAGGGCTGGGATACGTTAATGAAAGAAATAGATGGGTTTGATCGTTATTGGTATGGTAGCGGATGGGAACAGGATAACGATGGGGGAGATTTTGCTGATTACTACTATGAGTTTATTTTATATACAAGAGGAATAAGCGAAGAGGAAATACGACAAGCGTTTGATAAGGTAGTTTTTCGAGTTACCTTAACTAGAGAAGAAGAACGTTTCGTAAAAGACTATCGTGTTAGTGACTATTTAAAATTTGTAAAATAACATAGGGAGCTGTCTCAAGAATAAATGAGTCAGCTCTATCTTTACAATTATTCAAACGTTCTTGTATATGGTCAATCGGAACAAATAACCCTACATTCCCATAATCTTCATCATCCATAGTAGCAAATACGACGCCGATTACTTCGCCACTCATGTTAATAACAGGACTTCCACTATTCCCTCGATAGACAGGAGCGTGCATCATGTAGACTTCCTCATCCCAGTCAGAAAGCAGCGTTGGACCAATGATGTTGCCTTCATTTGCAATGCCACTAAAAAATAAAGGGTTCCCTATAAAGTATATAGCTTCATTTGAAGTGAATTCGTAGTCTGCCGCAAGATCTAAATGAGGAAGGTTGTCCCCCTCTACTTGCAAAAATGCAATATCAATTTCAGGATAGCTTTCTACGACTTCAGCTTTGTACATCCCGTCTTCTGGGAAGTAAACAGTTAATGTTAATGCATCTTCTACAACATGGGCGTTCGTAATGATGGTTCCGTCCTCGGTTACGGAAAAACCGGTTCCTTTACTAGATTCAGTAGAAATTTGTACAACTGCTTGTTTATACGTTTGGATATCACTTTGGGAAGACAGTCTTGCAGAGGTCTTGATAAACTCTACTGCCGGAATAGAGAAAATCTCAAAAATTACTGCAAATGTACTGAAAGTGAGCATAATGGCGATTAACCATGCTAATAATCTAGCAAAAAGTGGTGTTCGCTTCGGTTTGAAAGGTTTACCTTCAAGGCGTGCCAATCGCTCTTTCTCAAGTGCTTCTCTTTGAGCTTCAAGTACAAGTTCAATTAGTTCTTCTTCACTTATAGGTTCTTGCTCATTCTGCTCTTTATCTTTAGCCACGCCTTCACACTCCTAACTAACCCTACTATTTATCATAACGAATCCTTTCATGATTTTAAAATGAATAAGTAGAAGAAATTTTATAGAAAATAATTTGAAGGTTGGTTTGAGTGTATTTTTTTAGTTAGTTTAAAATATTGATGACAACTAAATTCTGTGCCATAATACAAATTAATTGGATACGATAATGTTTTCTAGGGTTCCGCGAATAGTTCGGTCTGGTCCGAGAGAAAACGACAGAGCACGATCTTCATTGACAGTGAAGAATATAGTTGCCTGTAACACGGAAGGACAAAAGCCTGGGAGATACATTTTTTGTGTCTCTTTGGCTTTTTTATTTTGAAATTTGGAGGAATCAATATGAATAAACATTGGGTCAAAATATTACTTGCATCTTTTTTTGAAGTACTATGGGTGATTGGTCTTGCCCATGCACATGATAGTTGGACGTGGACGGGAACAGTACTAGCCATTATAATCTGTAATTACTTTTTAATTACTGCAACTCAAGAGCTGCCTACGGGAACGGCTTATGCTGTTTTTGTAGGATTAGGGACGGCTGGTGCGGTAATATCAGAGATTCTTTTTTTCGGCGAGCCTGCTAATCTAGTAAAAATCTTATTAATTGCATTACTTCTAGTCGGAGTTATTGGGTTAAAGTTGGTAACGGATGAGGAAGAGAAGAAGGAGGCTGAAGCATAATGGCGTGGATTGCTTTAATTTTTGCGGGTCTGTTAGAAACTTTTGGTGTAGCGATGATGAATCAGCTTAGTGTTAGCCGGAATTGGAAACCACTTGTATTATTACTACTTGGTTTCGGTTCTAGTTTATTTTTACTCGAGTACTCTATGAATACTATTCCAATGGGTACAGCCTATGCGATTTGGACTGGTATTGGGGTTGTTGGAGGAACAATTGTTGGGATGATGTTTTATGGGGAGTCTAGAAACTGGAAAAGGATTGTGTTTATTTTCTTAATACTGGCTTCTGCAATCGGTTTAAAGGTTGTTAGTGGATAGTTTACCGAATAAATGTGAATAATGGTATCATGATTGTCATAATTACAGATTGTTAGAGAGGGTTATATTTTATGACGGAAAAACATCATTATTTCTTTGCAGTAAAGCTACCAAATGAAGTGAAAACCTTTCTAAGTCAATGGGTTCAGATGCATAAGGAGACATATCCATTTGCCAGATGGGTTCATCCTGAAGATTACCATATTACCTTAGCATTCTTGGGGTTTGCAAAAGAGGCTCAGTTGAATAAAGCGATTGATTCGATGGGTCCATTACTATCAGAAGATGTATCGTTTCCTTTGACATTAGATCAAATAGGTACATTCGGTGCTCCCAAAAGCCCCCGTATCTTTTGGGCAGGTGTAAAGGAATCGGATGAATTAAAACAAATACAGAAAAAGGTCTTTAATATGTGCTTGGAAACGGGCTTTGAATTAGACAAAAAACCGTTTAAACCTCATATTACAATGGCGAGGAAATGGAAAAGCGATCAACCTTTTGAAAAGGGAAATGTAACTGTACTGAAGACGAGTGAAGGGGATGATTTTATATTTAATGTGAATGAAATTGTTCTTTATGAAACGCATTTAGACAAAACGCCTAAATATAATGAGTTTGCTCGCTTTCCGATTGTAGCTACAAATTAACGGGGGTAGGGACAACACACACTAGTAACTTCCAGAATAATGATGAATTTGGTCAGAAACTAACTTAATCATAGAAAAAGCCGGGCTCATTTGTTAATGGTTTTCTTTGAAAGTGGAAAAATACTAAATTGCTTGGTAAATGTGGTGAGGATCCTATGTTTTTAAACTCCCAAATGGGTGGTCATTTTACTATGTGTGAAATATTTAAACGGAAAAATTCCACTTATATTAAAAAATTTGTGTATTTTCTCGAAAATTAAGGGAGTTTTTCCGGTTATCCTAGCCATATCTATGGATTTTGCCCAATTTGGAGCGGTTAATCGGAATTTCTCCGGTTATATCCACTACTTTTACCCCTACTAGTTATATTAGCAGGAATTTTTCCGCTAATTTTATTAAATTAATAGAAAAGGCGGGGCAAAACCCATCTCAAATTGGAAAGGTCGGTGGCATTTTTAAAAAAAGTGCTACCTTCCAAATTTTCGCATTATAAATTGCAGTCAGTATTGTCCCAGACTCTTTTCGGTTATATCGAATATCCAATAGGGTGTTAGCACAAACTGGGCATGGATGAAATATAAGAAATCTTCTGTTAGTAGAATACTTTCCATATTGATTCAGTATAATGAAATCAAAAGGAGGGGATTGTATGAGAATGCCGGCATTGCCGCAGTCGAAAGAAGAAGTTAAAAAGCAAAAGGTCTCCATATGGAAATCATTGCGCAATTCTCTAGTTAGAAAATTTTCTAAAAAGCAAAAATCCTTCCGTATCCCCCCAAGAGATTAAAGCTGTTCTTAAATAAAAAAATAATGAACAGCTTTTTCTCAGGGGAGCAAACTTTCGGAGGTTTAGTACAAATACTCGTGAATTGTGGATTTTACTCCCAAACATTTCCCAATCATCATTATGCGAGCAAGAAACTTTCCTCACTTAGGCCCACCAAGTATAACTCGTGCATTGCCCTTGTTAAAGCAACGTACAAAAGTTTTCGATCGATGGCTGTGTCGTAATATGGAATAGAGTAGCTTACGACAATCACCGCATCAAATTCTAACCCCTTCGCTAAATGGCTGGGCAGTACAAGTAGTTTAGATTGCCCAAGTTCAGAAGTCTCAGTTAATAGCTCTGCTTCCACATCATTTTCATTTAGTATTTCTGAATAGTAAACTGCTTCATCTGATGTTTTGCAAATTAATGCGATAGAACGGTGGCCATTTTGTTTGATCGATTCATAAATCTCTCGAATTTGTTTGGCATCAAATTGTTGACTTTGAACGAAGGTCGGTTTGTTACCATGGCGTACAACGGGTTCGACTAAGGGTAAATCTTCTTCCATTTTAGATAGTATTTTGTTTGCAACTTCCATAATCTCAATTGTTGTACGATAACTTTTTTGCAATGTAAAATAGTTGGCACGAGGGAATAACTTAAGAACAGAATCCCACTCTGTAAGCGAACGATAACTATGAATTCCTTGAGCTAAATCGCCAACCATCGTAAACATATCTGTTTCTAATCCGGTCTTTAATGCAGCAAGCTGGAATAGGCTATAATCTTGAACCTCATCAATAAAGACAACTCGCATTTTCCATTCATCTTTGATGCCTTTAATTTTGGCATGTAAATAGAAAATGGCAGCTAGATCCTCTAATGCCCATTTTTCCTTCGAATGAGCCTTTAAAAATTGTTCTTGTTCTTCGTATGTCCATTCCGGTGCAAGTTCTCTAATTAACATGCGATCAGTTAAAAGAGCCCGATAAAACGTCTTTATTTTAACTTTTTGAAAAGAGCGCATATAAGTTGAAACAGTCGATCGTATTTCAGATTTAATTTGTGGGATACGCATATCGCGTTCATCAATTAACTTGGTTACGTTACGTTTACGTTTTTCGGGATCACGGAATCCATTAAGAGCTTTACCAATTGCCTCTTCATAGCGGGCATTTAATGTCGATAAAACTGCTTTTGATTTTCTTTTTATTTCTGTTTGAATGACCTTCTTAATACGTTCTAAACGCTTCTCTATCGGCATATAGGAAAACTCAAATAAAAAGAGCTTTTTTAAGTGGCTCCCGCGAATAATTTTATATTTTTCGATATATACATCCTCTTCAAAAAGAGCCGCTAGTTTTTGTTCGTGTAATTTAATATATCGATCTAAAATTTCCTTGTATTGAAGGGAGCCTTTGATTTTTGGAATGTTAAATGAAGGGAGATCACCAGCACCTTCAATTAATTGTTCCAACTGCTCATTCGGATCTTGCAGTTTCAAATTAATGCCAGTTGCATTTTGCACATATTCGGCAAATGTTGTTTGGCAAATGCGGTCAACACCAAGTTCCGGTAATACATCACCAATATATTCAATAAATAATTTGTTCGGTGCTAAAATCATTAACTGTTCAGGGTTAAAATGTTCTCCCATTGTATAGAGGAAGTAGGAAATTCGGTGTAAAGCGATCGTTGTTTTACCACTCCCTGCAGCACCTTGGACAAGGATAGGTTGACGTAGATGAGCACGAATAATTTCATTTTGTTCTTGTTGTATTGTTGCTACGATTTCAGTAAGACGAACGTCCGCTTTACCAGAGAGCGCCTCTTGTAGAAGCTCGTCATTTGTTGTTAGGTCAATATCTTGAAAGTTCAAGAGCTCTCCATTTTCAATTTTATATTGGCGTTTTGAGTAGAGATGACCTGAATATTCCTCATCGCGTACACGATATGTGACATCTCCCAAGCGACCATCGTAATAAACGTTAGCAACAGGTGAACGCCAATCCACTATGATCGGTTCAAAGGTGTCGCTATGAATAAGTGATGTTTTTCCAATATATAAATGTTCCTCGGCTTCATTGGGGCGTTGGAAGCGAATTCGAGCAAAGTAAGGTTTCTGTTTAACTGCTTCTAAGCTTTCTTTTTGAGTCCTTGCAAGTTCAAAAAAGCGAGAATTAGTTAAAATGTTAATGAAGCTATCACTAGAGTCTAAATATTCTACGTTAGCCATTGATTCCTGAATTTTGGAGTTAGCAGATCGTAAGTCCTCCTGAGATTTTCTTAAAATATCTTCCATATATTTTTTGGTGTATGCTAATCTTTCTACTTCGTTTGTATAGTCTGGATGAGAAGTAATTATTTCTTGAGCATTCGGTTTTGTCTCAGTCATTTATGCAATCCTCCATACTATAGCTGGCTTTGTAAATTTATCATTTGCTTAATAATAGTTTATCTGATATTAGGCGAAATCAAAAATAAAAAAACCCCCGATTTCATCACAGATTGCTGTGTAAATCGAGAGTGTTATTTTTGAAGCGTTGCTAGATGTTTAGGTTAAATATCTTAATTAGTTGATGCTACAATATAAACTTATTTCTTAATAAACATCTGTGTCCAATAGTTACCATCCGCATCATACCCAACCCCGATTTCAGTATAAGTACCGTTCAAAATATTTGCGCGGTGTCCACTACTGTTCATCCATGACTTTACAACTTCTGCTGCTGTTCGTTGACCTTTAGCAATATTTTCTGCTGCCGCACTAGAACTAATACCGAAGTTTTCTATCATTTTAAATGGGGTACCATAAGTCGGTGATGTATGAGAGAAATAATTTAAATCACTCATATCTTGTGATTTGTACCGAGCTACTCGCGATAATTCCCAGTTTTGTTTTAAAGGAGGTAAACCGTTTTTAGCTCGCTCTTGATTGGTTAAAGCAATGACTTCATTTTCGATAGCCTTAATGTTATCGATATTTGGAATTTTAATCTTCTGACCAGGATAAATTAAATTATGATTTGGTAAAGGGTTAGCATCCAGGATGTTTTGGAAACCAATTTGATACCTAACTGCAATTTTCCAAAGGGTATCCCCTTTTTGAACAACATATTCATCGTATCCTTGTGCGAATGTAACTGCTGGAAAACTTAATAGTACGACAACTGCTATCAATAATTTTTTTATCAATGTTATTCACCTACCTTAATCATAAGGTGAGTTAATTTAGTTGAGTTTATTCTGATTTGATTATGGAAAATACATGTAAATTATCTTTGCGAGGTAAGATCTATTCAACACTAAACATTATGGCGATATAAATCGAAGCTACCAAACAAAGGCTAATATAAAAAGAAACAATCGCTGGTACTCTTCGAAGAAATGAAAATGTAATTAAAGCAAGGAAAAGTATAGCTAAAAGTAAGAACAGAATACTGTTAGGATTAGCATAAAGATGTATACTCATTGAAGGGTGAAATTCTCCTTGGTATATAGAGGTAAACAATGATGAAACGCTTTCGCTTGAGATTTCAGTCTCCCTTGGTGGCGATTGTTGACCAATAGAAGCCGTTATTGCAAAAATAAGTAGTATGATTATACTCTCCACTTTTGCCCAAGGTTTAGGATCAAAACTGACCTCATTTTTTAGCTTCTTACGCACAAATATACTGTTAATAAAAGCATAAATAATTAAAGGAATAATGAATATATGCTTTAACAATAAGAATTGACCATAGGGAATCATCCATGAATTAGGGTAGTCTCTAAACTCAACCATAAAGCTCATTAAAACGAAACCGGTTAACATCGTAATGAAAAAACAACAGATTGCAAGAGGTGAAAACCATTTTAAGAAGGCCAACCATTTGGCAGAATCCTTTGAAAACCAACTAACAACATATAGTGTACCAACCCAAACGCTTACAGCTAATAGATGCATTGTATCATTAAGAAATCCCCATAATCGGTCAATTGAGCCTGCATGACTTGACCAACCTAATGATAAGATAACTAAAAACATTATGAATGCACCTGCATAACCATATCGCTTTTTCTCTCCAATATCGTAGAGTATGACAAAAATGAGTAAGATGGTAGATGCAAATACTGTTACCATCCACGATTTTCCTAATTCATAAGTGAGTAAAACAGCTTGGAATGATTGAATTAGTCCCATTCTAGGTGATAAAACTTGGATGATTTGAAGGACCGGAAGAAATGAAAAGATTATGATACCACTTATCACTACCGGTAAAATAATCTTAGAAACATGTATGCTCGGCCGCAGATTAATCGGAACAATAGAAACAATAAACATCCCCATACAAATAGAAACAGAAAGGTACAATAATGCCTGGCTAATTATGATAAATACAAACATGTTCTATATTATTTCTTTCTACGATTTAAAAAGAGGAAACCAACAATAACAACGACAATTAATACCCCAATGAGAATTGGTGTTAAATTTGAGCTAGCTTCTTCCTGTTCAGATTCCAATTCATTTGTTTGATTTGCTGTGTTTGGTTCATTGTTGTTTGTTTCTGTCTGAGTCTCTGTAATAGTTTTGTTTTGTTCTTCAACCCCTGTCTCTTCTTCAACTGTAGTTGGTTCTTCAACTTCTGTTTCTGCATTTTCAACAGTTGTCTCATCGGTTGGGATATCTACAGTAAAGTTGAAACTTTCTTCTATTAAATGTCCATCTGCGCCAATAATGCTCCAGTTCACAGTATAGGTACTACTTTCTAATGAATTTGGAATCTCTCCAATTAATTGATTATTGTTAACTGTAATATTTTCAACCGTCACGTTTTGGCCATTAACATCTTCAACTGTAAATGTACTTCCTTGCTCAATTTTTGTTTCAAACGTTAAAGTAATCTGTTCTAATGGTTCTGTTACAACTTCGCCATTTTCCGGTGAGGAACTTTGAATCCCCGTATGAGCCAAGGCCACACTTATAAATGAATAGAAAAGAATAAATGATAAAACTGATATTTTCTTATACACGCCAGGAACCTCCAAATTGAAATTTTAGAAAATTTATGGAAATATAGTTAAATATAGGATTATGCAAAACGATAACTTATATACAATTTCTAATTCCATTTAACTAAATTTTTAAGTATCTTAAAGTTTTGACATAAGGGGCTATTGGAAGCAATGGGTTATTAATCACGGCACAAGAAGAATTAATAAGAAATGTAGTAGCAAGTTAAAGAGTTAGTATATAAGTTGTTCTGAAAAAGGGGAGTAATGAAGAAAAGAGGGTCATGCGTAAAATGCAAGAAGTGGATCGTACATTTATCAATTATCTAAATTACGGCTTTGTAATGGGCCATTTCGTGCTTTACGTACTATATGCTCCAATAATAAGTTTAATTGTTTATTCTCTTGTACTCTTTATCATCTTGACAGTTATATATTTCATACAATTTATAATTGGCTGGAGAGTATGGAAAAATGGTTTAGAGATAGATCTCCAAAATCGGTTGATGGGGTTCTTTACAATATTTAATTTCGGATTTTATTCGGTTATGCCATTACTATCTCTTACATTCGGAAGCATATTCTTTTGGATTTCATTATCCATTTATTTAATACTTTTAGGATTTCTATTTGTTAAAACAAAAACGGTTGCAGAAGGCATTCATGATCCGAAAGAATCTAAGATTGGAAAAGCTTTTATTATTGGGGCTATTTTAATCGTATTTATTGCGATTCCTGCTAGATATAATGTTCCTGAAGGTATTGTGATGTCATTACTGAACCACAATCAGAAAGAATTTTACGTTTTTACTGCGTTATATTTACTAGGACTTTTAATTACGTTTGTTTTACCGGTTTTCTTTTACCCTGTACAACATAAATTAGAGGAACCTCCAAAGGGGCGCAGGAAATTATCAAGGGCTAAGAGAAAAGCTCTCAAAGAAAAAAGAAGAAAACAAATTTAAAATAAAATTTGGCTGGCGCTTACTTGCAATTGAAGGCATTGAGTACTTAATTATAGATTAATATGTAGAAAAGGCAGTGTTATTCGATTTATATCAAATAAAATCTGCCTTTTGTTATTTTTATTGTGCCTTTTTCGGAAAGATAATATATGAAAGACTAATCACACCATCTACTAGTAACACAACAGACCAAACTCTCCAAATGCCAAACAGTGCCTCTGTATTTTGCTGGCCAATAAACCATATCATTCCCCATAAAAGGATACTTCCAATGATGTAGGCTACAACGTGGCGTGCCCACATTTTTACTTCATGAATACCTTTTGCTTTCCCTGTAAGTTTTCGTTTGTTTGATGGTTTTTTCATAAACCATGTTTGGAATTTTTCATCTGCCCAATGAATCATCGTTTTTCCATAAGCAAGTGAAACTCCGACATAAATTGCAGCAATTCCATGCACGGTTGTAGCATTTGTCCCATCTTGTAAATCTATAACAGTCAATATAATCAATGAAAGGTCAATGAAAGGTGTTAGCACAAAGAAAAACCAACTAAGTCCCTTCATCTTAAAAATGTATCTCGAAACAAGACCTAAAGATATTGCGACCCAAAAGGCAACTTCGGCTAAAATTATCCAAGTAATCATTGAGTATCTCCTTTGTTTTGTTTTAATACAACTGTATCAAATAATATCATCTGATTTTAAATAATACAAGTGTATTGTATAAAGAATATTGTTATAATGAATACATGCCAAAAATAGTGAATCATTATGAAAGAAAAGCACAAATAGCTAAAGCTACATGGAATGTAATTGCAAGAGAAGGGTTAGGTGGGGCATCTGTACGTTCTATAGCAAAGGAGGCAGACTTATCACTTGGAGCAGTTCGCCATTATTTTAATACCCAGGAGGAATTACTTGAGTTTGCAATGGCACTTGTTGAAGAACAGGTAAATGAACGAATTTTAGAACATGCAAAACAACCACTACCACCCAAACAATTAACCTTGAACATGATTATGGAACTTGTCCCAACAGGGGAACGCGTTGTTGAAATGCAAGTATGGTTAGAGTATATCTCCTATAAATTACGTAAGAACGAATTAGGGGAGGATACGGTTTATAAAGGGATTGTAAACTTAATGTCAAAACTAAATGATGCAGGGTTATTAAAAGAAAACATCAATATAGGCGAAGAAATTGTACATCTTCACGCATTAATCGATGGATTATCCTTACATTTATTAATGGGGCTAGTACCAATTGGTGAAGAGCGTGTACGATTTTTAGTTGAACGGGAGCTTGACCGACTGTTTAAATAATATGACATAACTTAAGAATTAGCGCATCGATTGGTTAATAAAATCGATGCGTTTTCTTTTCTGTCGAAAAATATAAGAGAGTATTTTGCTCTATATTGAACTAAGGTGTTTCAGTAAAGGGGATGAATGATGAAAATTATTGCACATAGAGGTTACTCTGGAAAGTATCCAGAAAATACGCTAGCAGCATTTCAAGCTGCAGCAAAGTTGCCGATTGACGGAGTAGAATTTGACGTTCATTTAACCAAGGATCAACAGATTGTTGTGATACATGATGAGAAAATAAACCGTACTTCAACGGGTACAGGATATGTAAAGGATTTAACGTTAGAAGAATTACGACAATATGATTATGGCTCCTGGTTTAGTGAAGAATTTATTGGCGAAAGTATTCCTACACTACGAGAGGTGCTTGAGTTGTTTAAGGATACTCATCATCAAATTCATATAGAGTTGAAATCAGATATATTCATTTATCCGGGGCTGGAGATGTTTGTTTTAAATGAGGTGGAGGCACTTGGTTTGACGGGGCGTGTGGTTATTTCATCCTTTGACCATGAAGCGGTACAGCGTATTGCGGAGCTTGCTCCAAATGTTGAAAATGCAGCTTTATTTTCAACGATGATTTTAAATGTTGATAATTACCAAGCTCAGCTTCCAGCAAAAGCATTACATGTATGCTTGCCAACTGCGGTTCGAAAGCCAGTATTAGGAGCGATAAAACGTGGATCTGTTGTACGTGTTTATACGGTGAATGATGAGGTTCAGGCAGACATTCTAAGAAATATTGACGTAGATGCAATTTTTACAGATGAGCCAGAAAGAATGCTTACTTTCTTAAATGGTAGGGAGAATAAATAATAATTGGAAATGAGCCGTTTTTTACATAAAGTAGAGATGGAGCAATAATTTTACTGCATTTTAAAAGAGCTATTCCCCAGAAATACATGGAGAGTAGCTCTTATATTTACCTTACTTTAGTATAAGCATTTATTTTGTTTTTCGTTTGACTCCATAAAATAAGAGGAATGAGTAATAGGGCCATAAATGTACCGAGGTATCCTAAAATTGTAAAACTCGTATAAGCAACTATTACTCCTGACAGTAGTCCAGCTATAGAACCAGTGATGGCAACAGCTACATCTACAGACCCTTGGATTTTTGCTCTAGTTTCAATTGTCGTAGAATCAATAATAATGGTTGTTGCACTAATCAAACCAAAGTTCCAGCCTAAACCAAGTAACACAAGAGCAATCGTAACCATAAAGATGGAGTCTCCTGGAGTGATTGCTGCTAAAATGCCAGAAAGAGCTAACGTTATACCCGATGCAGTAACCATCATGATTCGACCATATTTATCAGTTAAATAGCCGGTGATAGGTGATGTTAAGAACATTGCTGCAACGTGAAAACCAATCACCATTCCGACTGCACTAAGATTACTATGGTCATGACCGCTTGCTATATGAACAGGTGTCATCGTCATAATGGATGTCATGACAAATTGGGTTAGAATTAAAATGCTTGCGCCAGTTATGATGCCAATCTTATTAACAGAAGGGAGCATCTGATTAGGATGATCACTAGCGGAGAGATCTCTTTTATTTCTTGAGATTTCCTTCGCGACAAGTAAAGGATCTGGCTTTAAGAAAATAAAAAATATCAGACCTGCTAAAATGAAGGCAGCTGCAGCTAGCATAAATGGCCCTGATAAAGGATGCATTCCCAACGATGTAGCTAATGTCCCCATTGGAGTCACTAAATTCGGTCCCGCAACAGCACCAAAAGTTGTTGCTACCAAGGCAATGCTAACAGCGGTTGCCCGTTGTTTAGCATTTGCTAAATCACTACCAGCGTAACGGGCTTGCAAGTTTGTTGATGTACCGGCTCCATATATAAATAACGCTAAAAAAAGAAGAAAAATGTTTTGAGTATTTGCTGCAAGAATTACTCCTAATGCACCAATTCCCCCTGTTATAAATCCTGCTGATAGACCATAACGTCTCCCAAACTTCTGTGAATAATGCCCTACTAGAAATGAAGACAGTGCAGAGCCTAATGTAAATAAGAAAACGGGTAATCCTGCAACTGAATTTGTCCCCATCATATCTTGAGCTAACAAAGCACCTACAGTAATACCCGCAGCTAAACCTGCTCCACCAAACGTTTGCGATAAGATTACAATGAATAACGTTCGTTTATAGATACGTTGAACTTCTTCAGTTGTATAATGATGACCGTCGTTCACCATGTTAGCTTGCTCTGTTAATCTATTTTTTAATTTTCCCATTACATACCCCTGATAATAGTTTTAAATACATAGACAAAATACTGTTAAGAAGAGTGTCTTGTAAAGCAATATGTTATGTTCAATAATGTATGTAACAATTATTGGTAAAATGTCATACAGTTCCATTAATAATTGAATTCGAGTCTAGTTGGCTAGTTAGAGTCTGTTATATTTGTCAATTGAATGTACTCTTATAATAACAGAAAAAACAAAAAAAGACCGATCGCATTAGAAGCTTTCGGTCGATGGGATATTAAAATATCATATCTGTAAAAAGGAACAGAACTGTTGGGGCTAATAAGCAACCTAACCCAGTATAGAAAGTAGCCGTAACAGCTCCGTATGGTACTAATTTAGGATCAGTTGCTGCCAAACCACCAGTTACACCAGATGTTGTCCCCATTAGACCACCATACACCATGGCAGATAATGGGTTATTTAGACCAATATATTTCGCTGCAAAAGGAGTCCCTACCATTACTAACACCGATTTCACTAATCCAGCAGCTATACTAATTGCAATGACTTCCGAGCTTGCTCCTAATGCAGCACCTGTTACAGGCCCTACAATATAAGTAACTGTGCCAGCTCCGATTGTTGTAATACTTACAGCATCTGTATAACCGAACATGAATGCAAAAATTACACCAACAACAAAAGATAATACGACACCAACAAAGAGGGAGATTGTCCCACGGAAACCAGCTTTTTTAATTTCATCAAAGTTAGCACCAAAGGAAGTGGCAACAATTGCAAAGTCACGTAACATGCTTCCACCTAGGAAACCGATCCCTGCAAGGAAGGTAACATCTGAAAGCCCTTTCGTACCATCCGTCATTACTCCTCCTACGTATGCCAAAACCAGACCTATTACAATTGCGATTGCAGATCCATGAATTAGCCCCTTTGTCAGTTTGTTTGAAATTAAATAGGCTACCCACATAGTTAAACCGACAACAACAAAAGCAGTAATTAAACCATTAGAACTTAATACATCTTGGATAATATCAAGCATCTGCTTCACCTCCGATAGTAGTAGGTATTGCTGTTTCATTCTCTACTACTTTTGGTTTACCAGCCAAAAGAGGTACACATACCCAACTAATCAGTACTACTGCGATTCCAGCAACAATTGCCAGAGGTCCACCTGTTAAGGCGCCTAATACGTTTTGACTTGCAGCCATGGCAATTACAACAGGTATATACATTTGGTTCCAAAAACTAAGCCCATCAAGTGCAGGTTTGCTAATCTTACCAGATTTAATAAGTTTATCTACGATGATAATTAAAAGTAACATTGCAATCCCTACACCGCCGACGTTTGAATCGACTCCCATTAATATCCCAATAAATTCACCAACAATTGTTCCCACTAGAAAACATCCTGCTAAAATAGCAACACCATAAATCACCATAACTCCTGACACCCCTTTGTCAAGTTCTTATAAAGAATATTCAGTCGACTGTATTCTGAAATCATCATAAATTATAGAAAACTATAAATCAACTAAAATTTTTGCATAAGGGAGAAAATTTTGAAAATTTCGATTGAATTTTATGTATATATAATTTATTATCAATGTATACAGTCGACCGAGTTGGTCGTATTATCTTGTAGGATGTGATTATGAATGGAGTTATTAAACTATCCATTAGATAATGCATTGTCTAGGACAATTGCAGAAAAAATATTAGACCAAATTTTAAATGGTGAATTAAAGCCAGGGGATAAAATTGTTGAAAGTACCTATGCAGATTTATTTCAGACAAGTCGATCTCCAGTACGTGAAGCTATTTACTTATTGGCTACAGAAGGTCTTATAGAAAGAGTTCCAAGAAAAGGAGCATTTATAAGGGGATATTCGATTTCCGAAATTCAAGATTTACTGGATGTTCGAAACAATATCGAGATTTTAGCAGCCAAAAAGATAATAGATCCACAAAAAAATAAACAATTGCTTAATGAAATGATGTCAATCTTAAAGAATATGGAGAAATCTAGTAATCAATTAGAGTATACACATCTCAACTACGCTTTCCACTTCACATTAATAAAATTCAGTGGAAGCACAATATTTGAAGATGTTTATTGTAAAATTGCTCTTCCATTATTACGAATTCAAGGGATTCATTTCAACTTGGGTGAAACAATTGAAAAGTCGAAAAGAGAACATAAAGCTATTTATGAATTGCTTAAAGAAAATCAAATGGACGAATTAATTTCTCTATTACGGAAACATACGGAAGATGTTATTTTCAACGTTAGAAAAACAGTGCTTTAAGGGGTGTTTTCAATGCGAAGTGCGTTTCTTTTCCCAGGACAAGGATCTCAATTTGAGGGGATGTTAAACAATCTACCGAAAGACTCTGCTGTTACAGAACTGTTAGAAGAGAGTTGTGATTTACTAAATACAACGATTGAGAAATTGCATAGTAAGGAATCATTATCAACAACTAAGGCTGTACAGCAATGCTTATTAATAGCCTCAGTTAGTGCATATAAGATATTTGAAAAGGAGGGGTTAACTCCAGATTACGTGGCAGGCCATTCTGTAGGTGCATTCGGAGCTGCAACTGCTGCTGGAGTTCTAACTTTTAAAGATGCGCTGACCTTAGTGACTTTACGTGGAGAGTTAATGGAGAATAGTTTTAACGATGGATACGGAATGGCGGTTGTCGTTGGGCTAGATGAATATCAATTAATGGAAATTGTAAGTGATTTTTTTGAAGATGATCATCCAATTTACGTATCGAATCGAAATTCGCCGAAGCAAATAACATTATCCGGTTCAAAAAAGGGGTTAGAAAAGGTACTTGATTATGTAAAGGAACATGGTGCTACGAATGCATCACTACTAAATGTATCAACGCCTTCTCACTGCCCTTTATTTAAAGAGGTAAGTAATTCATTATTAAAAGAGATGAATAGAATTAATTTTAATAGACCGAATATTCCGATATCAAGCAATGTAAATTCTAGATTACTAAAAAGTGCAAATGAAGTGAAAGAAGACCTAGCTTTAAGTATCTGTTATCCAGTTCGTTGGCATGATGCAGTATATTTACTTTATGAGAAAGGGGTAAGACTATTGTTCGAAATGCCTCCAGGTGAAGTATTAACAAAACTGGCGAACCAGTCTTTTCAGGATGTTCGAGCATTATCAATATCCAAAAACGGAATCGACGATTGTTTATATCTAATGTCTAATTAATATAAAGGGGTGTATGGAATGGTATTAACAAATACAAAAAGTTCAGAGAGAGAAATGAAATCATGGACTACTAGATTAGAGGCCAAAAAAGAAAGAGTTGCTAGTGTAAGTGATATTGTTGATGGCGTAGTCATACCAACTAACCAAATCGTGGAAGCTTTAGAGAGGCTAATTAAACCTGGAGATCGTGTTGTTTTAGAGGGAAATAATCAAAAACAAGCATCATTCTTATCTCAGTCATTAGTACAAGTAAATCCGAAAAAGGTTCATGATCTCCATATGATTATGTCAAGTATTTCTAGACCGGAGCATTTAGATATCTTTGAAGAAGGGATTGCTAGAAAAATAGATTTTTCTTATGCTGGTCCTCAAAGTTTGAGAATTGCTCAAATGATTGAAGATGGAAAGGTAGAGTTAGGAGATTTACACACATACGTTGAATTATATGGACGCCTATTTATAGATCTTATCCCTTCAGTGGCTCTAGTTGCTGCAGATAAGGCAGACCGCCACGGAAATTTATATACAGGACCTAATACGGAGGAAACACCAACACTGGTTGAAGCGGCGGCATTTAGAGATGGAATCGTTATAGTACAGGTAAATGAACTAGTGGATGAACTTCCGCGTGTAGATATCCCAAGCTCATGGATTGACTTTGTTGTCGTGGCAGACAAGCCATATGAACTTGAACCATTATTTACAAGAGATCCAAGACATATTACAGATATTCAAATTCTACAAGCTATGATGGTTATCCGTGGAATCTATGAAAAGCATGGGGTGAAATCATTAAATCATGGGATCGGTTTCAATACAGCTGCAATTGAATTATTACTTCCTACGTATGGAGAGTCTTTAGGCCTTAAGGGGAAAATTTGTACGAATTGGGTGTTGAATCCGCATCCTACTTTAATTCCGGCAATTGAATCAGGATGGGTAGAAAGTGTTCATTGTTTCGGTGGAGAACTAGGAATGGAACAGTATGTTGCAGCTAGGAGAGATATCTTCTTTACAGGTAAAGATGGTAGCTTGCGTTCAAATCGTACACTTGCTCAATTAGCAGGTCAATATGCGGTTGATTTATTTATTGGTTCCACTTTGCAAATGGATGCATATGGAAATTCCTCAACAGTTACGAAGGGTCGTGTAGCTGGTTATGGTGGGGCACCGAATATGGGGCATGACCCAGGCGGAAGACGCCATTCCTCAGAAGCTTGGTATAACATGATGACTTCCGAAGATCCGCTTGCTAGAGGTAAAAAACTAGTTGTTCAAGTAGCTGAAACGTTCCAAGAGGCAAACAAACCGGTATTTGTTGAATCGTTAGATGCAATTAGTGTAAAAGACAAAGCAAACTTAGCCGTTGCACCAGTCATGATTTACGGGGAAGATGTTACGCATGTTGTCACAGAAGAAGGAATTGCCTACCTATATAAAACAGACAGTTCATCAGAAAAAAGGGAAATGATTGCTTCCATTGCCGGTGTTACACCAATTGGTATGGAACACAATCCAAAATCTACAGAACGTTTACGTGAAAAGGGATTAATAGCCCTCCCAGAAGACTTAGGAATTCGAAGAGCAGATGCAAAACGCTCTTTACTTGCTGCTAAAAATATTGATGAACTTGTTCAATGGTCGGGTGGATTGTATACACCTCCAGCAAAATTCCGTAGTTGGTAAATAAAAGGGGGATAAGTATGGAAAAGGCACATACTTTATCAACTCGATTGGCCGATTTAGCTGTTGAATCTCTAGTTGAAGAATTATCACTTACACCTAAGCCAGGACTGGTGGATCAGTTAGATCAGGGGTCTCATGACGATTTAACGTATTCCATTATGATGGATTCAGCGAAAAGCTTACACCAAACATTTTATGAAATGTCTATGGCGGCTTATGGTAATTGCCCTTCGCAAGAACTACGTGAAAAAATCGGTGAGATTGGTAGATATGGTGAAGTGGAAATGTTCCGAGTGACAAATGGCGTCAATACACATAAAGGTGCGATCTGGTCACTTGGATTAATAACTGCAGCGACGGCAATTCATTTAGGAAATTGTAGTGAAGAGCAAATATGTTTTACTGCAGGAGCTATTGCAAAATATGAGGATCGGTTCATTCCACATCAAGTAACAAATGGTATAAAAGCTGTTCAAAGATATGGAGTGCATGGAGCAAAAGCTGAGGCCCAAATGGCGTTTCCTCATATACGAAAGTATAGCTTACCGATGTTGAAAGAGGCATTAAAACGATATGACTATGAAACTGCTAAATTCTATTCTTTCTTAGCTTTAGTAGCTAATTTAGATGATACATGTATATTGCACAGAGGGGGCATGGAAGGTTTAGTATATGCGAAACAAAGTGCGAAAAATGTACTGAAATCTAATAGGTTAGATGAATTGCATTCTATGAATGAAAACTTCATAGAAAGGAATCTATCTCCAGGAGGTAGTGCAGACTTACTGGCTGCAACGATTTACGTATACAAGATTAGCCAACTTCCATCGATACTCAAACAAGAGGTTGAGGGCGTTCATGCAATTTTAAATTAATCATAGGGGTGTGATTTTCATGCAGAAATTAACATATACGTTTCCAGCTTCTAAATCCATAAGCCGACCTGCGCACGTTGGGGTTGTAGGCTCAGGAGATCTAGAAGTTTTAGTTGAACCATCTAATGATAACAAAGCAAATTTTGAAGTTCGAACAGGTATTATTGGTTTCCAAGAGACATGGAAAAAGGTAATTGAACGTTTTATGAGTCAAAACGATATAGCTGCCAATATCATAATAAATGATTTTGGAGCAACACCTGGTGTTGTTTCAATCCGATTAGCACAAGCATTGGAGGTGAGCACAAATGACACTACTAATAACTGATAGTTTAGTTGAAAGCTTAGCAAGAGAACGAGCTTTTAAATTGTTAGATAAAGATAAAGACAGTGCTTATGAAATTTTAGGGCCATTCGACAGATTTGAATCGCCTCATTTAGTAGCTCAACATATTGTGCCTCAATATGACGATGGCGTCATTATCGTAAAAGGCACTCTAAATGGAAAGCCAACTGTTGTCATTTCAATTGAAGGTAATTTCCAGGGCGGAGGAATTGGTGAAGTATCAGGGGCTAAAATTGCTGGAACTTTGGAGAAAGCTTTAAAAGAATGTAAAGAAGGTGAATTAGTCTATCCAGTCATTATTTATGATACTGGAGGAGTTCGTCTTCAAGAAGCAAATTATGGTTTATTATCTATCGCGGAAATTGGGGCAGCTATTGTCGAATTACGTGAATATGTACCTGTTGTTGGAATAATCCCAGGTAAAATTGGGTCGTTTGGTGGGATGTCTCTGACTGCTGGATTATGTAGCGCTCTTATTATGACGCGAGAAGGGCGATTAGGAATGAATGGCCCAGAAGTTGTAGAACAAGAAGCAGGGATTCGAGAACTTGATTCACGAAACAAACAGCTCATCTGGAAGATGATTGGTGGAGCTGTACGAAAAAATATGGGCCTAGCTGACATTGTTGTTGAAGATGATGTACCAAACTATCAAAATGCGATTCTAAGTATTTGGAATGGCGAAGTAGAGTTAAAAAACCGAACGAAACAGGTGAATCAGTTTTTATCACTTTATAAATCGTTAGAATTAGATGAAAAAATTACACCAAATCAAGCCGTGGAGAAATTTAGGAACATTGAGAATATTAAAAGTGAGGTTGTTCCACCATCTCAAGAACCTGTGAATAGTAGAGGGAAGAAATGGTTTGATGCATTAACGAATGGAAAACCGTCGATTAGCGAGATTCCATCTGTATTAGTAGCGGATACTGAGGTTGAGGGTAAGTTAGCACGTGTTATTGCGGTCGTGCCAAATAAAGAGAATCAGTATTATCGAGCTAGAAATGGTGAAGTTGGATTACTTGAAGGATGGGCAATCGCCAAGTATGTTCGCGAAGTAATCGAGGAGGATAAAAATCTGGATGAAAAAAGATTGATTATTCCTGTTGTAGATGTACCGAGTCAAGCTTTTGGATATCATGAAGAGTTATTCGGTATATATCTTTCTTGTTCGGCAGCGCTTGATGCATATGCAACTGCTAGAATTGAGGGACATCCAATTGTAGCCGCTATTGTCGGTAATGCGATTTCAGGTGCCTTTTTATCCCACGGTATGCAAGCAAACCGATTAGTTGCACTAAATGATGAAGGTGTAAATGTGCATGTAATGTCTAAAAAATCAGCTGCCCTTATTACACAACGAACAATTGAGGAGCTCGATGAAGCTGCAAAAGGTGTTCCATCCATGGCCTATGATATTAAGTCATTTGAAAAACTAGGAGCACTATATCAATTAATCGATGGTGTAAGCGCTGATGAACCAAATGATCAAGATATAAAAGTATTAGTTACTGCTATAGTTGGTGCTTTAGAAGATATTAAATCGGAAGATGTACGAAATTTATCGTACCGTTTAAAAACAGAAATTGCGATTACGAGTGGACGAGTTGCGTCAATTAAAGTACGTGAAATGATTGATCAACAATGGAAGTGAAAGTACATGATATTGTAAGGTTCCAAGGGGTAGAGTCATTAGAAAAAAGTACTTCTCTCCCTGAATGGGTACGTGAGGCTGCTTCCTCTCAAAATTTTGGTGTTGTTAGAAGGATGGCTGTTTCAAACCAAATTGTACCAATTGGGCTTCGTGGTACGTCAAGAGATCAGCGTGTTGGAACATTTATCGAAAAAGATAATATTTTAGAAGTGATTAAGCCTACGGATCTAGTTGAACGAATTGATTTTTATGAGGAACAGTCTTACTATTCTTCATTAAAAAAAATACAAGATCAGTTTAGAGTATTGGACTTATTATGGGGGCCTACAGGTAGTGTTGGTTTCGAATTGGCCACATCCATAACAGTAACTTCCAAGACAAGTGATATTGATCTCTCTATATATTTGAACAAATTAGAAGACAATTTGTTAGAAGAAGTTAACGCAATTCTAAATAGTCTGGATAAAAAAATTGATATACAAATTGAAGTGCCTGGGATTGGGGCAATCTTGCTATATGATTATATAAAAAATGCTAGTACGGGTTTTATTGTTCGTACCCAGTTTGGTCCGCAATTGTGCAAAATAGATTGTAGTGGCCTAATAAGACCAATTGAGATGGTTATTTAATCTTAAGAGAGCGGAAAATACTAAAAGCAACCAACATTGATGTTGGTTGCTTTTACTGGGCTATGGACTAAGGTCAACTAAATAATTAATAAACATCAATTTGGGCCTTGGAAAATTTACCACTTTGCAACATGTTCTTCAATACATCCGAGCATTTGTTGAATTAAGAGTGTACTGCCATCTTCGAGCTTAACTTGCCCACTATAATACCCAACTAATTGATGGATTACAGATTGCGCAACTTTCAATTCATTTTTAGCTATTCGTTCGAAAAATGGGTGGAAAGTGAGCATTACGTGATCCGAAAATTTCGTTGTAATATACCAAGGCTTCATAAAGTTCGTCTGATCATAAGTGAATAACACATCTTCATGTATTTTTGTCATTACGCCATCCACGAAGACGGCATTTTCTGTCATGCCGGTACCATCTGTCCATCGTCCGCCGAAATTTAACCCAACACGTTGGTTACGTAACCGTTGAGACGCCATTGCTCGATTCCATACCACTTCACGGGGCCAAATACCACGTCCAAAATCAAGGACTGCAAAACAATCTTCGGAATTGAATTTATATTTACGGTCACCTATTTTCACAAAGCCTGAAGTAGGTAATGTATGATGCTTTGCCGTAAATTGATATTGTCGTCGGTTTCTAGGAATAACCACATTTAATGATTCATCTTCAAATGGATGTTGAATTATTAACTCTGCCTGGAGAGTTTCATTTTCAAAATTATTTGAAGCAACAGATAGATATGTTGTAGATTGTATATTTGTAATACTGATGTTCAATTCTGAATTAGAAAACTGTATAGGTTCTAACACTTTAGTTGGCATCTTCAAATTTCCACCAAGTGGAACAGTGATGTTTTTTTCGATAAAGCGTTGTGTCTCATACTCAAAGAAATAGATATTACAAACCGCAGCATAATCTAAATGGCTGATTGTTATAGAAAATAATATTTCTTCGCCGTAAATGCACCAAGAGTTCCATTTCTTCTTACGCATAAAGTGTCCAGATAAGTTACATTCAATTAGTGGTTTTCGAGCATAGCCGATTGCTTCTGGATTTAAATTTCCTTTCTTATCGCATAAACGGGTGAGCTCAACAATTTCTCGTTCAGCGTGCTGCGCCAATTCTAACATCCTCTCAAAACTATCTTTACAATTGCACATTAAAATATGATTTCTATCTTGATAATATATCATTATTTTTACTTTTTTAGGGAAATTTAACGTGATATTAATGTTTCATTTTGGTTACAGGATTTCCCCCAAAATTTCTTTTGGGGGAAATCTCTGCGACGAGGAGCCACTGCACCGCAGGAGTAAGAATAAGAAAAGAAAAATGCAAGGGAGTTTAAGGTCTGAGTCACTAACATCCTAATGTAGATATTTTTAGTGAAAGTAAAAGATGACGAAGATTGGAGCTCATTCATGCATAACATATAATGGAGGAGGGACTAATATTCCAACGTATTATAACCGGAATGCGGCAGTACAGTATGCAAGAACGTGGTGGAATGGGCGAAATCCGCAGTATCCAGCCTTTACAGATGATTGTACAAATTTCATTTCGCAATGTTTACGAGCGGGTGGGGCACCGATGACTGGTATTCCTAACCGTGGTAAAGGGTGGTGGATTACAGATGGTTGGCAAACAGGTAGACCTGGGCAATTTGCAAGGGAAACGTGGAGTTATAGTTGGTCTGTCTCAAATGCATTTAAACTATACCTTGATCAGTCTAAATCTGGGCTTTCAGCAAAGAGGGTGTATTCTCCATCTGAATTAACAATAGGAGATGTTATCTGTTATGACTTTGAAGGGGATGGAAGAATTAATCATACTACAATTGTGACAAGTATGGTAAATGGTGTTCCATATATACATGCACATACAGTTAACAGTGCAGATCGCCACTATGATTACAGAAACTCTCTAGCTTATACACCGAATACAAGGTACTATTACTATCATATTGATGATGTATTTCAATAATCAATAATGGTTAACAAACTTTAAATTTATAAGTTAATTATCTTACATTTTAAGAAAATTCGTTATATGGTCTGATGTTTTCAATTTGTTGAATTTGTGATAAGGTAAACAGACGTAGAAAAGAACCAACAAAGTTCCAAGGATTGGTTAAAGGAGTGGACGTAATAATATGAACGAACAATCATTATCTGTTAGAGAAGCAATAATTGGGAGACGTTCAATCAAAAAGTTTAATGGTCAACCTGTTGATCGTGAAGATTTACTGCAAATTATTGATGATGCTGTTTGGGCACCGAATCATCAACATAGAGAACCTTGGCGATTAGTAATTGCTTGTGGTAAAGAGCTTTTGGAATTACATACTTTACTACGAGATACAACAATTCCGAAATGGAAAGAATTGACGCCTGAGGAGCTTGAGAAACAGATGCAAAAATTCACAACTCCTGGAGCATTTGTCTTTGTTATCGTACCAGAGGATGTTAGACAAAAAATCCGTTTAGAAGACTACGCAGCAGCTAGCACTATGATTCAAAATCTCCAACTTCTTGCATGGGATTATGGTATCGGTTCTTGCTGGAAGACACCGGAATATTTAGATGCACCAGCTTTCCGTAAAGCGATCGGTGCGAATTCAGGAGAGAGAATCATATCTATGCTCCAATTAGGATATTTTGATGAACTTCCAAAAGCGAAAGAACGTAAAAGGTCAGACCAAATAGTTACTATCTTCGGTCAAAAAAGTGAAGATGAAGCAATAGAAGAGTAATGTGATAATATCACTTTACATTTAAAATAAGAGGAAAAAACGCTTACAAAAATGAATTGCACCCCAATTGTTAGATGTGTCTAACTTTTAGGGGTCACTTCAAAAACAGGTAAGCGTTTTCTTATTTGGTTCTATCGTACGAAACCTTTTATTTCTTATACGTTTAGAACTAATTGTTTGTTCGGAATGATGACTTCTTGAATAAACCAACCATTTTCAATATGGGTATCTAGATGGACATTCGGGTAGTATTTTAATATTTCTTTTACAGTTGATAGTCCAATGCCTCGCCCTTCACCTTTAGTGGAGTAGCTTTCTTTAAAGAGTTCATCAATATTAATAGATGAGTTTTCGGTCATGTTCTCAATTACAATCATAATAGAATTAGAATTTGTATTCATAAAGGCAATGTTTACTTGCGATTGCTCGAGCTTCATACTTGCTTCTATGGCATTATCGGTCATAATCCCGATGATTCGTGTTAAGTCTATTATGTCCATATCAATTCTATCAATAGATTCAGGTATTTCAATTTTAAATGTTATACCTAACTGATCTGCTTGCATAAACTTCGTGGCAAGTAACCCTTTGAGTTCAACTAATTTTAGATTATCTAAGTTATTAAAGGATTCATTTTTTAGAAATGTTTGCTTTTCAGCTTTTAGAATATGAAACTGGAAATATTCCTTTAAGCCATCTAAGTCCTCTGTGTCCAAGTAACCCCTAATTGTTAGCAAAATGTTTGCATAGTCATGCTGAAATTTGCGCATCTCTTTGTTTACCTTTTCTAATGACCTCATATACTGTAATTGTTGTTCTTGTTCCCTTGTAATTCTCTTAAACTCGTTATGCCTCATCACACTTTTCGTTAAAAAGATAATCAAAGTAACCATGAAAGTTAAATACGTAACTTGCAATCCTAAATTGATACGATATAATATAATTTCCTCAAAGGATATTGGAATAAAAGTGTTTAGATAAACAACGACAATTGTAATACAAGCTAAAAAGGTAATAAACATACGGGCTACCAAAGGCAAGGGCCGAATAGCGTCTATTTTCGATATAAAAGATTTATAAAGATAAGCAAAGATGAAAAAAATCAGTAAGTAAAACGATGTATAGATGTAAACAGGAATAGATTTTTCGAAAAAGATGACTAAATTTAGCACTACGTGTGAAGTGTGCTCTGCAATCATTCCACCTAATACTAAAAAACATAAATCGAGAATCGCCCGAGACGAGTTCGTAAAATAATAAAATGCTGTAAGTGAGGAAGTCATTAGAAAGATAATAAATACCCACTTGTACCCTAAAAATAGTAATGTCATAGAAGGTAGTAAAATAAAGAGTAGAATGACAAATATACACCAAATATTCGGTTTATAATGTAATGTATAAAAAAGTGCTAAGAATAGTGCTAAAACCTCTATTAAAGGTATGATACTATGACTATAAATTTTAACCACCACGCTTTCACTGTTGTACTCTGAAATAAAACAGACTAACTAGGTTTATGTAAATTGGGTGAATTAATAAATATAAAGCGACTTTAATATGAATTTAGTAATTTAGTAGCTCAATTATTTAAATAGTCGGAAAATAAAGAAAAAAGGTATATAGAATTCTGTAATTTCGTAAGGGTATTAGGTCCTACTGTTATATAATAACACTATTTCCCAAGAATTCAACAATAATTCCAAATTGTTTAAATTTTTGAAATAAGGAAGAAAGAACGCGTTTTTCCGCAAACTTTCCACTAAAATTAGTGTAATAATATTATTGTTATAATAATAAAATCCCCTCATCTTAAATAGAGAGGGGATTTTCATTGATATGTCTCTTTTCAGGCATAAATTCATAAGTTTTGTTAGATTTAATTTTTGTAAACTTTTTCCGCCAATCTTGGTAGAGAGATATGACTTGGTCGTATGCTTTGCTATCTTCTTTTCTAATATGAAGAATCATATCGTAGTAAACTTCTACAGCCTCACAAAACTCTTGACCGAATAATTTACAGCAAACTTCTTTATCAACCCGACCATGCTGGATACCTGTAGCAATAGTCTTTAATTGATATAATGCAGAGTGGACTTCTAATTCCTCACGAATTGCTACTTGGTCCTTTGTTAGTGGAAAATCGTATTTAAAATTGAAAATTCCTTTTACATCAGAAACAAACGATGGATCGTCATACGCTAAATCGTGAACGTTCGCTTTATACATTTTTAAATGAGGAAGTATTGAATCTTTAAAACGATCGGCAAACATAATCGCCTTTTCTGTTGCATCGCGTTTATCTTTTTGTTGGTCAATTTTGACAATCTTATTAAGTCTAAGCCAAACGATTAGCATTAAAATAATGGTAAATAAAAGTATTGCAGTTTCAATTGGGTTTTGTTGCACTAGTGTAATTAATACTTGATTCCAATTCTCCAAATGTTCTCACTCCTATTCAATGAAATTATAGTTATCTCTATTATGTTTAGTAATAAAGGTTTCTATTCTACATATGATAAAAAAATATAAAATATGAGTAGTAGATTTAAAAAAGTAAAAAAATTTATAGTTATTTCTATGATGTATTTCCACACTATAGTTTGTTGCTTTTTATTGCTAAATGCCAGAAATTGGGTTTTGAGGATTTACGCTAGTAGGAGGGAATTACAAGGCAAGCTTATCACAGAGTTAAAAATCTACGTTAATAACATATTCAGTCTATAAGTATCGTAAATTAAGTAGAATTCGATTTTATCTATTATTTGGAGGGATATATGAAAATCCTTTTGAGAATCTATTTAATTGCCGTTCAATTAATATATTTACTCACCTTACAAACCTGGATTGAGGGGATAGTACTTGCTATTGATGTTTTAGGATCAGCTCCAACACTTGATAGTGTACTATGGTTATTGTTTTTACCTGTTTTTACGTACCCTATAATGATTTTGGGGTGTTCGATTATTGCGTGGAGGATTCACGTTCAAAAACCGATTTCATCACTGGTCATCAATTTTATACCTATGTTTTGGATTATTACTTACTGTAGTCTTCGCTTAATGCTAAATTCCTAAAATGTGTGAGAGATTTCGAGAAGAAGGTAAATTGAAGGATAATAAGAGGGCGAATATGATAAAGGATTATAAAAATTGGAGAGGGGAAAAAATGAAAAAAGCAATATTAATTTCTTTGGTTGTAACGCAATTGCTTTATGTTGTAAGTTTACTATTTTGGTGGATTTTTTGGGTCATAGGGTCTACTTATTATGATGATATTTCTTTAGAATTAAAAGTCTTGCATAACATTTTTACTCTATATCCTATATTCATTGTAATTTGTGCCATCTGTAGCTGGATTCTTTACCGGAAAAGACCAATCTCTTCATTTGTCATTAATTTAGTTCCTACCATTATTGTCATTGTGTTTTTAACGTATTTACTCTAAGAATGGGCTAGGTATTAGAAAAGTAAAGCAGTATTCTTGAAATAACTCATGTTCATTGGGTATCAAATACACGTTTTTTTATGGTTTGCTAGTTTTTAAACATACTCGTCCTAAGTGATACGTAAAATAATAGTATCAGCTATAGCTTAGCCTGTTTACTATTAATACTACTTGGGGGAGAACAATGAGACTATATTTAATTGCAACGCAGATTGTGTATTTTGTAACATTGATCCCATGGCTTATTCTTTGGGCGATGGCTTTCATCGTGATTTCGCATGCCTCAGACATGGAAAATGCAATGCTTTTCTCATTTCTATCGATTTACCCAGTAGTGGTTATTGCCAGCTCGATTATTGCTTGGTACTTCCATTCGAATAAGCCGTTCATTTCATTGGTTCTTGGTTTGATCCCGTCAATTTGGATTGTTTATTATTTAATTGCTTAGGGAAAAGTTGTAAGGCTGTGTTTAGTTATAGGAAGCTGATTAATGTTAGCTTTTGAAGGTTTAGACTAGCCTGATCAAACCTATCATCATTATGTTAGGAAGAAGTAGTGTTAGTGAGTCATATTAACGCTATTGAAGAAAAATGTTATAAATGAAAAGGCTTTCTAGTACTGGAATTTCCAAAGTTAGTACTAGAATGCCGTTATTTTAATTTTCTTCTTCTTTTCTAACTAATAATGATACACATTCAACGTGTACAGTGTGAGGGAATAGGTCCACTGGTTGAACTGTTACAAGTTCGTACCCAAATGGCTCTAATTCTTTAATATCTGTTGCAAATGTATCTGGATTACAAGAAACATAGACAATACGTGATGGTTTTGTACGGCCAATTCTACGCATGACTTTACCACCAGCACCTGAACGCGGTGGATCAACCACTAATAGCTCAGGAATGCCGAAAGTTTCTAGTACTTCAACTAATCCATGTCTTGCATCTCTTGCTAGGAAATGCGTATTTTCTATACCGTTATCTTTTGCATTACGTTTAGCGGACTCAATGGATGTCTCCACGATTTCAATTCCAGCAAGTTTTCCAACGCGACTTGCAAATGGAAGGGAGAACGTACCTACTCCACAGAATAAATCAATCATTTTTTCAGTGTCTTTTGGCCTGCCCATTTCTAATGCTAATTCTACTAGTTTTTGAGCTTGAGTTGGGTTTGTTTGGAAGAATGTGTCAAACCATAGACGATAACGGTAACCTAACATTTCATCGTAGATAAAGTCACGACCAGCTAATACATGTGTATTTTCTGATTGAGTTCTATCCGCCCAATCTCTATTTTCAAGCCATAATAAGCTCTGTACTTTAGGGAATTTCTCTGTAATTCGAGCAACTAAATCTTGTACTGCATTTTCCAATTCGCCTTCAGGTGCTTCAGTAACGAATAAAGCAAGCATCATTTCTTCCGTTGCAAATGATTGACGTACCATTAAGTGACGAAGTAATCCTTCGTGCTCATCTTTATTATAGCCTGGTAGCTTATGATCTTTCGCCCATTTCCCAACTTCTAATGCAGCTTCAACCATTTCTTCTCTTGCAATTAAACAAGTTTCAAGAGAGATGACATTTCTGAAGTTGCCTGCTTCATGTAAACCTAGGTCGCCTTCTTTAGAGAATGTAAACTCCATTTTATTACGATAATGCCATGGATTTTCCATACCAATTGTATCTTTCACGAGGTTAGGGTCAAAACCTTGTGCTTCAATTACTTCTTTAACATGGTCTGTTTTATGGTTTAATTGACCTTGATAGTCAAAATGCTGCCATACACAGCCTCCACAAAGATCGAAATGAGGGCATTCTGCTCCGATACGTTCTGGGTGGGATTGTAGGATTTCATTTACAGATGCTACGACTCTCCCTTTTTGCCCATATTTTAAAGTAGCTGTTACTTTTTCACCAGGTAAGGTTTGCGGAATTGTTAATCTTAATCGTTTTTGTTTAGGTTTTGCGTCGTCATTCTCTCGATGCACAACCGCTTGTCCCGAACCTTTTGCATCTAGTCGAAGTATTTCTGTTTCTAAAATTTCTCCTTTTATATAGTGCAATTGTGACTCTCCTTCTCTAACTTTCTAATATATAAAGCATGCAACATGCATAATTTCAAGGCGCATAGTTTTTATTATAACGAACTATGCGCCAGATTGGAATCATTCAGATACTGGATATTAGGGGATGAGGTAGAAGTGAAAATGGTTAGATAGACTAATGCAAAAGGAATATATAACGACAGTCACCTTGAGATGGGCAAGAAGATGAAGGGCACCTCATGGCATTATTTAGCCACGGTCCTGCATTGAACTGGTTAAAAAGACATTTCACTGGTATTTACTGAATCAAATGTCCATTACTCTGTTTAAAGATGGTAGTTTATTTGGATTCATGGTTAAATAGATTTCTTCAATTTTTTCATTCACAATAAAGAAGCTAATAATATTACTAAGCTGACCGTTTAGATAAATAATAATGGCTGGTTGACCGTTCACATTTTTTACCTCAACAGCGAAGTCTTTAGGTGCTTTCTTTAACACACCAAATAGAAATGCAGAAACGTTTTGTAATGAAACGATTGGTCGGACGGCTGCACGAACGACCCCGCCACCGTCAGAATATAATGTTACATTCTCTGATAAAAGCTCCAGTAGGGTGTCTATTTTTTGCCACTGGAAGGCGTCAATAAAACGGTTAACGATTAGTTTGTTTTTTCCATAATGAAGACTTTCACTTTCCACACGAGAGATTTTAACTTTAGCACGACTGAAAATTTTCCGGCAGTTTTCCTCGTTTTTGTCTACTATATTAGCAATCTCTTTATAGGGAATATCAAATACTTGGCGCAACAATAGAACAGCGCGCTCATTGGGTGTAAGATGTTCCATCATGCGTAAATAAGCAATGCTAAGTCCTTCTTTTTGAAGCAGTAATTCAGAAGGATCTGGATCCATTGTTTCAAGCAGTAGCGGTTCTGGATTCCACGGCCCAACATATTGTTCTCTTTTAAAACGTGCAGATCTTAAATGATCTAAACTGCGATTCGTAACCATTTTGCACAAATATGCCTGTTTATTCTCTATTTTTTCTTCATCTACCTGATAAGCTTTTAATAACGTTTCTTGCACAATGTCTTCTGCTTCTGCTACGGTTCCTAGCATGCGGTAGCTAATGGAGAATAATAATGGTTTTAATTGACGGTATTCCTCGTTACTAATTTGCAAGTAGCTCATCTCTTTCTTTTTTAATTATTTTCATTGCGGCTTGATGTGCACTATTTACTGCACCTTCTAAGAGTATGGAGTCTGGAGAGGCCCAGTCTCCAGCTAAATATAGTCCTGGAATGCCAGATTTAGAACTTTGTAGTTTCAGTTCATCGTATGGCTTTGGTAGACGCTCATTCACTGTAATGTGCGGAATGAAGCGACTTGTAATTTTGTAATTTTTCCAACCGGGTTGGATTGTTTCTAAAAATAACTCAAGTTCCAACTTCATAGCTTTTGAGTCCACTTGTTCTCCTGGTTGTAAGTATTTAAAAACATGTAAAATTACGTTCTTTGGGTTATTAGACAATCGGGCATAAGTTGAATGAACAGAATAGTAAAGAGGGTTATTTAAGTCCAATGCAAAAAGTTTCATTGGGTCTGGTAGCTGGGTTAGTGCAACGTCTAATGTAGCCCCTTTAACAGGGGTGATTTCTTGGAAGAAGGATTTCATAGTTGTAGGTGCGTACTCACCAAGCATATTGAGTAATGATTGCGGATCAGCAGTAGAAAGTATATTTTTCGTATAAATTCTTTCTTCATTAGCAAGCGTGATTTGGAAAGCAGTATTTTGTCCAGTTGTTAAAGGTTCAATCTGCTTCACGGTTTGTTGGGTACGGACTTCAGTACCTTGGATTACTGCTTTATTATGCAGTTGGTCAATGATTGTTTGCCATCCACCGTCCAAGTAAACAACCCCATTCATAACAGATTTTAATTGAGATACGACGATTTTAGCGCTCACCTGATCAGGTGCATGACAATAGGTTGCTAATCTTCCAAGTAGGAGTATGGTTGATTGTATTGCTTTTGATGGTGACACATGTTCAGCCCATTGTAAAAATGTTTGTTCTGATAAAGAATCCGTCCGTACTTTCAAAATTGTAATTAAAACCTTCAACCACTGTATACGTTCTTTCCAATTGAAATAGCGTGTAGTGAAAACACCTATTGGATTAAAGGGAGCGGTGTATTTATATTCTTTTTCAATTAATAAGCCATCTAGTTTAGGAGACTTTCCAAAAAGCTCAATACCTAATTGTTCGAGAACAGGTTTTGCTTTTCCTTTTTTGTAAAGTGCATGTGGTCCAATATTAAAGAGTTGGTTGTCAATGAGGTGAGTCTTTGCTCTACCCCCAACGGTTTTCCCTTTTTCTAAAACTAACACAGATAGATGCGTTTGTGATAGAAAATTTGCTGCTACCAAACCTGCTAATCCTCCTCCGATAATAACAACATCCCATTCTTTTACCATAAAAATTACCTCCTCACGTTTTCATACTTATAACGAAGGAGGTGAATGAGTTGTGACAATAATTAAAGTGTTTTTTATAAGTTGTTACTTTTTATGAACTCGGCTATATTTTGGATATAAATAGATGTGGGGTGCTTCTAGTGACAATATTAAATAGACTAGCTTCTCGATTAGACCGACGTGATGAACAACCGAATATTGAACTGGCTCACGAACTAGTGAGAGAAAACAATATGGTTGGAATACGCGAGATCATGGAGGGTTTATTAAATAAAGAAAAAATGATACGTCATGATTGCATCAAAGTGGCATATGAAGTTGGAAATGAAAATCCACAACTTATAGGTGATTATGCAAAAGTATTTATAGAGTTATTGAGAAGCAAAGATAATCGTATGGTGTGGGGAGCGATGCAGGCCTTATCGGCAATAGCAGATATTAAGGCGAATGTTCTTATGGAACAGTTACATGAAATTAAATTGGCAATAAAGGTTGGATCTGTCATTACAGTGGACAAAGGAATATTGACCTTGGCAAAAGTGGCAACAGTTAGTGAAAAGAATAATGAACAAATATTTCCTTTTTTAATAGAACATTTAAAAAATTGTCGAACAAAAGAAGTGCCTCAACATGCTGAAAGTGCGCTTAGGGCAGTGAATGAAAAGAATAAAGCTGAATTTCTTCAAGTGTTGCATGAACGTGAACAATATTTGACAAGCCCACAGCTAAAAAGGATAGTGAAGATATATAAGCAACTGGAAGGTTAAAATAGTTCATCTAAATCAAGGTGGAAATGTTATGTATTAAGTTCAGATTATATGATTTCGCTCCCTAGGCTCAGAAATGGACAGTAATCGAGAAGTTCAGATAATTTGCAAATCTTATGCAAAATAGATTCATCACTATTTTTGCGTAAGGATTTAGTAGGAAATTTGCCTAAGTGAATAGAAACCTCACGATAACCGTACAACAAATTTCGATTATTTCTCAGGAAATATTCCAAATTATCATGAAGAAATGTCATATCCACACGAAATAGACTCTAATAAGGTATATATACGTGAAATGAAAGGAACATAAAAAAACATATCTAAGATTAAGGTTTAAATTAGGTGTATGAAGGGGTTAGGTAGTAATAAATCCATTTCCCTTTCTATGGCCATAAACTAGTTTAACGAGTTGAGACAAGAGTAAATTAATAACACTTAGATAATTTGAGAAAATGATCGTTTGGATGTGATTTATATTGAGCCTGTCACCTAGAAGAGTTTTGGGTATAAAATATAATAGAATTCATATGTAGATTGAACAGGTTGCATAATTGTTAAATGAAAGGTGAAGGAATATGGCTGAGATAGAATACTATAAATATTTAAGACAATATGTTGGGACAGAGCCATTAATTTTACCGGGATCTGTTGTAATAATCTTGGATAAACAAAGGAATGTACTGCTGCAAAAGCGACCAGAAGGCAGGTGGGGACTACCTGGTGGGCTAATGAACTTGGGTGAAAGTTTTGAACAAGTTGCTATTCGTGAAGTGTTTGAGGAGACGGGGCTGCATATACGAAACTTACGATTAATGCATGTTTTCTCGGGTCCAGAGTTTTATACTAAAGCACAGAATGGTGATGAGTTTTATGGCATAACAGCTGTGTTTTTAACGGATGATGTAGAAGGTAAGACTGAATTCATTACATCTGAAACAATTGAAATTCAATACTTTAGTTGTAATAACCTACCTGAACAAATGGTCGGAAGTCATCGGAGATTTATTTATCAGTTTTTAACTGATTAATTGGGAAGTAAAGGTACTTATTTAACTACAGTAAATGATGTAGTAGGTCAACAGATTAATTAGAGTACTTAGGTCATGCAAAATTACAAGACTATAGAGGAGAACAAAATGAATCTACAACAACAAATTGAGAACTATAAACCTTGCAATGCGCAAGAAGAAAAAGATCAAGAAGTAATTCTTCGCTATATGGATACTTTTGATAACTTACTAACACGCGAAAATGAATTTGCCCATTTTACCGCTTCTGCCTGGCTCGTAAATCAAGACCATACAAAAGTGTTAATGGTGTATCACAATATTTATAACTCTTGGTCTTGGGTTGGGGGACATGCAGATGGAGATGCAAATTTATTGGGCGTTGCATTAAAAGAAGCAAAGGAAGAGACTGGGCTTACGAATGTAAAGCCAGTAATAGAAGATATTTATTCTATAGAAATTTTAGGGGTACCTGCACATGAAAAGAGAGGGAAACATGTTTCGACACATGTGCATATAAATGTTACATATCTTTTGGAAGCAGACGAAAATGAATTTACAATCATTAAACCTGATGAAAATAGTGATATTAGATGGATGACACTTGATGAGGCAGTTGAGGCGAGTACAGAGCCAGATATGAAAGTTGTGTATCGTAAATTAAATGAGAAATTATGTTTATCATCAAACGCTTTGATTAAGACTCTAGACATATAATCACAAACTAATATTGGAGTTGTTCTGATTATGAAACTAGTTGGGATTGCAGGGGCGCTTAGTGGCTTCAAAACGTATACTGTTGTTCACAAAGTGTTACATGCTTCGAAATCGTTTGATTCGAGTGTTAAGACGGAACTAATTGATTTAAAAGATTATGATATCGAGTTCGTTAAAGGGACACCGTTAAGCTACTACAATGAGGATACGGTAAAAGTTGTGGATACGATAATGGCTGCAGATTGTCTCGTAATTGGAACGCCCATTTATCAGGCTTCCATCTCAGGGGCTCTGAAAAATTTATTAGACCATTTTCCAGTAGATGCACTTTATAATAAGGTCACTGGGATGATTGCAACAGGTGGAACAGATAAGCATTTCCTTGTGTTAGATTATCATCTAAAACCGATTCTCTCCTTTTTGAAGGGAACGGTACCTGATGCGAGTGTCTATGTCTTGAATGAGCATTTTGATGATGAAAATGAAATCATTAATCCTAACATTAGTTACAGAATAAAGAAGCTAGGTGAAGAAATTGTTACGCTTCAGAAGTTACTTAATCAGAAGAATAATTGATAGGTACTTAGAGTTGCATCAACAGCTAAATAAAGTCAATTAGAAATCGCTTGGAATGAAGGCTGTTACATTATTTATTCCAAGCGATTTTTATTAAATTAAGGCCTTTTTGCCATGCTATCAAATAGATGTTGAAAATAGTGCCAATAATAATGTGCTAAATAAACATACGCAAAGGACATTAGAATTGCTAATGGGAGCAGAATTAAATCTAAGAAAATATGGAGCAATAAAATATTTACGATAATTGATGACAAAACCACAATGACGAATGGAATATAGCGATTGATTAATAAAAGGATGCCGCAAATTATCTCTAAGCCTTTTTCTACAAACAATAAGTATTCAAATTCAAATAATTCCATGGCAGCAGGACTTGTTGGAGCAATAGGGCTAAATCCTAATCCAACAATAAATCCATTGATACCAGCACCTAGAAAAAGGATTCCTAAAAAGATTCGCGACACATGCATAAAAGTATGTTCCATATAAACCTCCGCATCAAATTAATAATTAACCAAATAAATTATATAATCTATTTATTGTCGAAATTCATTAATTTTCCGTAAATTTGGAAATGAGGTGATGTTCTGATGAAGGATTGAAGGAACAGTTTGAATGAAGTAGAGGTTTGACTGTCCGACTTATTTAATCACATAGTACTTTGGATTATACATATCTAGAAGTAATTAAAATATATTAATAGAAGAAACAAGTGTGAAAGGGGTCCTTTATTCTTGGCGCATGTAATTGCGACGATTAATTTAAAAGGTGGAGTGGCAAAGACAACGACAACCGTTGGATTAGCTGAGATGCTCGCATCTGAATTTAAAAGAAAAGTGCTCTTTATTGACCTAGACCCACAAACAAATGCTACGACGATGTTAATTGGAGAACATATTTGGAAAGAGTTGAATGATCAAGGCTATACACTTGCACGTCTTTTTGAGACGGCTCTTAACCCTGGGGAATTATCGTTTAGTATTGAAAACACACTTCAGCAAAACGTATCCAATATACTCTCTGTTACAGATTTAGATTTAATTCCATCAAGTTTGGATCTCATTAAAGTGCAAGATGAGTTAGCGAAAATCCCAATTGGCCCCTTGTATGCATATAATCCAACTGACATATTGCGTAGAGCAATCCAACCAATCCTAGATAGTTATGATTACGTGTTAATTGACTGTCCACCAAACCTAGGTATTATTACGCTGAATGGTCTTCGCATAGCAAATGGTTATATTATTCCCACTATTCCAGATGTACTTTCTACATATGGTATTCCACAAATTATTAGTCGAGTGGATGATTTTGCATGGGAAATTGGCTATCCAATCGAAACGTTAGGAATTGTTATTACAAAATATAAAGAGAGTTCCAGTATTCATAGAGCGACTTTGCAAAAGTTAAGAAAAGAAATTGATGCACCACTTTTTAATGTGATTTTTAAAGAAAGTAACCAGTTGGCTAATGCTGCTGATTTTACAATGACCTATGCAACTTTCCGTCAAAAGTGGGGATATGGAGGCCAATATGATGCTTTCTATAGTCTTGCAAATGAGATTATTGAAAGGTACGAACAGAATGACCATTGAATTGAAGATTGCAAAGATGTTTGAAGTGATCCTACAAGAAATGAAATGTAATCAAGGATTTGCTAAGAAAGTTGAAAGTATCTTTAATGTTGAAGATGGAGGATTCAGTGTTACAACAAGTTCAAGCGAAAGAAATGATCAATCACAAAGGAAAATGGATCCCAAGTATAACAGTACAGCTTCTAACAGTAAAAAGAGATTACGGAAACGAAACAAAGCGGCCTTTAATCCTGAAACTTTATTAGAAGAGCAGGGCGAACGAGTGCTAGTGGAATCATTGAATCAACTTAATATTGATCAATTAAAGGATATCGTGTCTGAGTTTGGTATGGACCCAGCAAAAAAAGTAATGAAATGGAAAAAAAAAGAACGGTTTATTGAGCACATAATAGAAGTTGCTCAAAATCGCTTAATGAAGGGAACTGCATTTAGACGGTTAAATTAGCTCTGACTTGAGATGGAATTGAAACTGTGTCGCGAACATTTAATGAAAGAGAATATTAAAAGTTGTATTCAACAAAATTGGCAAAGAGTTTTTAATAAAGAATATAAAGGAACTTATGAAGTATTGTAAGTTCCTTTATACTACTGGCTCATATATGATAACGCTTGAATTTCGTGTAATTTTAGAATAGATGCCCACACCTAACTAAAATCCTTAGTAGAGCTTTTGAATATCTAATTTCGAGCAGTTATTAACTCTGACTTAGAAGTAATGACGTCTAAAAATACTTGATCACCTATTGAGAGGGAGTTATAAATGTCTGTTGTAAATGCGATTTCCCTACCTTTTATATCGACTACACAGTGAACCTCTTTTCCTTGGAACAATAAATTTTTAACCTTTCCTGCGATTCCGTTGCTATCAAGTGCTAATTGAAATTGCTCCGGACGGACTGGGCACGTGTTTGATTTCTTAAAGGAATGATCCACATCAGGTAAATGCCAATGAGTAAATGGTGCATTTTCCGGTGTGAAAATATCGCCGTCCCAGTTACCTTTCAGGATATTTGCTTTACTAATAAATGTTGCTACAAATTTAGTTTTAGGATGGAAATAAATCTCCCTAGGCGTCCCAACTTGTTCTATTAGTCCATCCTTCATGACGACAATTTTATCTGCCATTGCTAATGCTTCACTTTGATCGTGTGTGACATAAACGATCGATGTTTTGAATTGCCGATGAATTAGTTGTATTTCATTCCGAAGCTCAATACGAAGTTTCGCATCTAGACTACTTAATGGTTCATCCATCAAAAGTAGTGCTGGAGATGGGCTGAGAGCTCTGGCAATAGCTACACGTTGTTTTTGTCCTCCAGATAATTCTCCAGGCATTCGATCGGCTAAATGGCTTAATCCTACAATATTTAACATCTCACTTACTCGAGCATCACGATTTTTCTTCAATTCAGGTGAAACAAACCGGTGATGCTTTAATGGAAACATTACCTGATCCCTAACTTTCATATGTGGCCATAGAGCAAAAGATTGGAAGACTAATTCTATATTTCTCTTTTCAGGTGGTAAGCACTTAAACTTTGATGCTACTATTTCGTTGTCCATAAGTAGTTCGCCATCGGTTGGAGAATCAAATCCGGCAATCAAACGCAACAACGTCGTTTTTCCACAACCAGAAGGGCCAACTATCGCAACAAATTCACCTGTTTCAATGTCTAAATCGATACCTTTTAATGCTTGGAAGGAGCCAAATTGTTTTTTTATTTGTCTTAGTTCTGTTTTCATGAATCACTTAATCTCCTTTTCCAAATAGAAATGAATCCATAAATAATGGCCGCTAAGATTCCCATAAATAGTAAAGTGATTACTGAGAATGCTGTTGAGTAGGTTGTATAACCAGCCTGTTCAAAATTGAAAATAAGCACCCCGATAGTTTCTGTACCTGATGACCATAGTAGAGATGAAATCGTCAGTTCTGTTAAAGTCGTTAGTAGCACCAACATACTACCACTTAATACACTTGGCAAAATTAGTGGTAATAATATATGTCGCCACTTTGCCAAGTGACTAGCACCTGAAATATGCGCAGCTTCTTCTAAGTCAGTAGAGATTAGAGAAAATGCAGCGTAGCTACCACGTACTTGTAAAATCATAAACCTTGTTACGTAAGCAATTAAGAGAATCCAAATCGAACCGTAAAGACCAGGATTCCAACCTGGAATTGGTTGCATCCACGCAAAAATCATCGCTAACGATAAGACCATTCCAGGTAATGTATATGGAATACTAATGGCTACCTCTAATAATTTTGTTAGCGTAGAAGGTTTACGAATACGAATATAGGCGATGATTGTTCCAAAAATGAGACAGATTAACATAGTAATGCTAGAGAGTTTTAAACTATTTAATAGCGCATCCATGACTTTCCCATAGTCGTATAAAAGGTAGTTATAGTTATGTAGTGTTATATTTTCAGGTATAAAAGGAAGTCCGTACGTTTTAACTAACGATGTTTTTATCATCGATAGCAACGGTACAATACTTACAAATAAAATGAACCCCCAAATACAAATTTCCACAATAGGGCGTGATGTCTTTAGTTCAATTCGTGGTGAATGATCGGTTGAAGCCGTTTCCGTCACTTTTGACTTGCGTAATAAAAACCATTGAACACCTGTTGAAAGTAGAGCTAAAATAGCGAGTAACATCGAAAAAGTGGCTGCACGGTTGAATGCATTATCCCCGAAGCTAATGACTTCCTGGTATATAGCTGTACTCAACACGGTAATGTTCGCTGGAATTCCTAAAAAAGCAGGTATTCCAAAGTTATCTAAGTTAGATAAGAAAGCAATCATTCCTCCGCCAACAATGCCAGGTAAGGCTAATGGAATCGTTACTTTCCAAAGGGCTATCCATCTTCCTCCACCAGAAGCACGAACTGCCCATTCCAATTCTCGTGGTATTTTCTTCAGCATGTTGACTGAGAATAAATACACAAGAGGGTAGTGGGAAATGCCGAGGACAAAAATAATCCCACCCATGGAATAAAGATCAACATCGAATGCAGAAATATCCCCAACGAATTGCGTCCAAGCAATAGTAACAATATAGGAAGGGATAATAAATGGGAGCATAATAAACACCTGCATCCACTTTTTAAAACGGATATTTGAATATGCTACAAACCAGGCCAAAGTTACGCCAAAAACGATTGAGACGACTGTTGCTCCAATAACGATAATGAAAGTGTTTTGAATGACGGTCCATGTATATTTTTCATTTAAGATATCACGGTAGTTACTAAATGAAAATGAATCATCTACAAGAAAACTCATCCAGATCAGTCGGAAAACTGGAATGACAAAAAAGACGAGGACAAGTAGCAAGCTTAAAATAATTCCACCCTTACGAAAAAGCAGTGAAAACATTTCACTGCTTTTTTTAGGAGTATGATTTAAGTTGGTATGATTCGATATTTCATTCTTTAACGAATTTCCTAACATCGCTTATTCTCCAAACATGGTTTTAAATTGATCTTTATCTGTTTCGCGGTTTGTATATAGTTCAGAAACATCTACACTTAAAACGTTTAATTCGTCAGCACCTTTTAAACCGTTAGGGGCTGCAACATCTGTACGAATTGGAGCATAACCTTGGCTTGCAGCTAACTCTTGGCCTTCTTTAGAAAGTACAAAGTCGATAAATGCTTTTGAAGCTTCTTTGTCATCAGCACCTGACATAAGCGCAATTGGTTCTGTTATAACTGGTACTCCTTCTTCAGGGTAAACAAGTGCAAGTGGAGAACCTTCATTAATAGCATTTGTAACTAGGTAGTCAACGATAATGGCGTACGATTGGTCTCCTGCTTGTATACCTTTTAATGCTGTACCGTTACCTTGACCAACAGTTACCTCGTTTGTTTTTAAATTTTCGTAGAATTCCCAACCAATACCGTTAGTACGTGTGAAAACACCTAAGTTATATGCTGCAGCACCAGAGTATAGTGGACTAGGCATTATCGTTTTTCCTTTTGTAGAAGCATCTGTTAAATTAGTCCATGAAGTTGGAGCTTCAGATACTAGGTCTGTATTATAAGCTAAAACAGTAGCCATAATTTTTGTTCCTGCAAACATATTCTCATCATCGATATATTGTTCAGGAATATTCGCGAATTCAGGTGACTCGTATGGTTCTAGCATGTCTTGACTTTTCAGGTTTTCAAATGTTACTTCATCAGCTACAAGTAAAACATCTGCTTGTACATCACCAGCTTCATTTTCTGCTTGGATCTTACCAATTACTTCTTCTGTACCTGAACGGAATAGGTTTACTTGGACATCTGGATATAATTTATTGAATTCGGAAATTAAAGCAGTAGCATCTGTTTCTGGTTGTGATGTATAGAAGTCGATTGTTCCTTTGATGCTAGTTGTTTCTTCAGTTTGAGTCGCTTGATTAGGACTTTCGGAAGAGTTAGAACTTGAATTTGTGTCTGTAGCTGTTTGAGTAGAACCACAAGCTGCTAGGCTAAGTGCAATTGTGAGTGCAACTGGATATTTCCATAATTTTTTAAATTCCATTAATGTAATCTCCTTTTTATGAAATTAGATATTGAATATTATTAGATAGGCATGTCCTAAACTAAAATTCTCAAAGAATTATATTTTGGTTAATAAATTCTCAGAGTATTGATTCATTTTTCACTTAGTTAATGTTAAAGACTGATTGTAAAGATAACTTATTATTTTAATTAATTTTTTTTAAAAAAATTGTAAAGAGGATAAGGTTAATTTTTAAAGAGCAGCAAGCAGAGGGTAGGGACATTGTATTTATATACCTAAAACTTGTCTGTGGTTTCAAAACAATTGCGTGAGATTTGGTTTATTTTTTATTTACCAAGATTAGAATAGTATAGAGCTGCCATTTACATATTTTTGGATAGAAGTGTAAATTTCTTTGATTTAATTCATCAATCTATAGTGGTATAATAAACAACTGTAGTAAGAAGTTATTCTCAATAGGTGATGAATTGGAAGTTAGGAAATAGATTATTACAAACTTCGACAATCTTTTTTCTGGAACTTTCTAAAAAATTGAGAAAATAACTACTAAATCATTGAATATTATCATATAATAGTAGATTTAATTCTTGACAATATAGTGTTATACTATAATAAGGTTATTTAATATACAGAAAAGGTGTGTTCCTTGGTCGCACTTGGCTTTTGTTACATCTAAGTGAAAGGCCTTACATCTTTTTTGCAAATATAGGGGAGATAAGGAAGGTTATTATGAGTAACAGAATTGAAAAAACAGATGTTATCTTAATCGGTGCTGGGATCATGAGTGCAACTTTAGGAACACTGCTAAAAGAATTAGCGCCCGATTGGGATATAAAAGTATTTGAAAAGCTTGACAAAGCAGGGGAAGAAAGCTCTAACGAATGGAACAACGCAGGAACAGGGCACTCTGCATTATGTGAGCTCAACTACACACCTGAAAAACCAGATGGAACTGTGGACATCAAGAAAGCAATAAATGTAAACGAACAATTCCAAGTTTCAAGACAGTTTTGGTCATATCTTGTAAAAAACAACTTAATTACAAATCCAGAAGAATTTATTATGCCTCTTCCTCATATGAGTTATGTTGCTGGTGAAAAGGATGTTGAATTTTTAAGAAAACGTTTTGAAGCATTATCAAAAAATCCACTGTTTGAAGGAATGGAATATTCAGAGGACCCAGAAAAGCTTAAAGAATGGGTTCCAGTAATGATGCAAGATCGCGTGTTCAATGAACCAATTGCTGCAACAAAAATCGATTCTGGTACGGATGTAAACTTCGGTGCGTTAACTCGTATGTTAATAGGGCATCTTCAAAACCAAGGTGTAGAAGTAAACTATAAACATAGTGTTGAAGGCATTAAACGTACAAAAGATGGCCGTTGGGAAGTGAAAGTGAACGATATTGATGGCTGCAAAATGCATTACATCCATGCTAAATTCGTCTTTATCGGTGCAGGCGGTGCGAGCTTACATTTATTACAAGATACAGGTATTCCTGAATCAAAACATATTGGTGGATTCCCAGTAAGTGGATTATTCATGGTATGTAACAATCCAGAAGTAGTGGAACAACATAATGCAAAAGTATACGGAAAAGCAAAAGTTGGTGCGCCACCAATGTCGGTTCCACACCTTGATACAAGATACATTGATAATAAAAGATCACTGTTATTCGGACCATTTGCAGGTTTCTCACCTAAGTTCTTAAAAACAGGATCATATATGGATTTATTTGCTTCTATTCGTCCTGATAATATCTTTACATTATTGGCTGCTGGAGCAAAAGAAATGCCATTAACGAAGTACTTGATCCAACAACTAATGTTATCTAAGGAACAACGCATGGAAGAACTACGCGAATTCATTCCAAATGCGAAGAGCGAAGATTGGGATATCATCATTGCTGGTCAACGTGTACAAGTAATTAAAGATACAGATGCAGGTAAAGGAACACTTCAATTTGGTACAGAAGTAATTACTGCTGAAGATGGTTCAGTAGCAGCTTTATTAGGGGCTTCTCCTGGTGCTTCAACAGCTGTACAAGTAATGCTAGAAGTGATTAAAAAATGTTTCCCACAAGAACATAAATCTTGGGAGTCAAAAATTAAAGAAATGATTCCTTCTTATGGTATCTCTTTAGCTAATAACCCTGAATTATTCAGAAAGCTACATGCTGAAACTGCTGAAGTGCTAGGTTTAAGCGAAGGTGAAAAAAAGATACCTCAAGAAGCTTAAAATAAGGTATAATTAGGTTAGGGTCAAAAAACCAAATCATAATGCAAGAGCTTTTCATCCTTTTAAGATGAAAGGCTCTTTTTTATTTATGGGGTATTAAGATTTCTTTTGAAGATTTTGAAATAGAACGTAAACACCTGGGGAAAACTATACCTACTTTGAATTTTTTAAGGAAGAAATTTAATATAAATGTCTCTTGTAGTAACAAGATTTAAGTGTAATAATGAGTTTTATTTACGTTTTCGGGGGTAAAAATGCTAAACACAATTGCAAATAAACTAGCACATGGCCTATATATGGTGCAAGATTCTCGGTTTCTGTGGGTCAATCATAGTTTTGTTGAAATATTTGGATATGTTGAGGAAGAAGTTTTAGTAATGGATTATTATCATCTAGTTTATCCAGATGATCGAAAAAAGTTAAAAACTTCCTTATCCCCATTAACTACTGGTGAAATAGAGCATTTTGATATAGAAATTAGAGGTGTGAAAAAAGATAAAGGTATCATTAACATCTCATTAAGCATAAAGCGAGTTACCTTTAATGATAAGATATCCTATATTGGTTCAGTGATTGATATAACTAGTCGGAAAAAGTTGGAAACAGAGCTGCTTGCAAGTCAAAACCGATATAAAATACTAGTAGAAAATTCCCAAGTAGGTATGATGGTTCATCAAATGGGCATCATTGAATATGCAAATCCAATGGCAATGCAAATATTTGGAGCAAAAGAAAAGAAAGAAATTATTGGACAATCTATATATGATTTTATTCACCCAAAGTTTAAAGACAAGGTCTCAGAACGAATTAATAGTATCATTAACTTTGGCAAGAATGTACCCCCAATGGTCCAAAAGATTTGTAGATTGGATGGTAATGAAATTGATGTAGAAATTAGCGCAGTACCCATTATGCTAAATGATGCTCCTGCAGTGGAATTAATGATTTGGGATGTTACGGAAAAGAAAAAGGAAGAAGAGATAATTCTGTACCGTGCGTATTATGATACGTTATTAGATTTACCAAACCGTAATAAATTTGAATTAGACCTTGCGGAAGAGCTTAGCAAAGATAGAACGTTTACTTTGCTGTATTTAAATCTAGAAGGATTAAAAGATGTGAGTGAGCAGTACGGACAGCGTTCTGGAGAAATCGTCCTTATAAAAATTAGTAGTCGATTATCTGGTTTACTAGACCAGGAGGGGTTAATATACCGAATGGGAGAATATGAATTTACAGTAGTAATGCCAGGACAAACTGATGATGTTAAATTGAAGACTTTAGCAGAAAAAATAAATAAAATCGTTCAGCAACCGGTTTATATTCATAGTACAACTGTACAAGTATGTGTAAATATTGGTGTGGTTACTTACCCAAGCGACGGAGTAGATATGAATATGTTACTTCAACATGCCCGTTTGGCTGTGAATCATGCGAAGTATACTCAATCGGTATATGAAAGATATGATGGCTAGTAAACCTTGAGGATTTTTTTCGCTCCTCAAGGTTTTTAATTTTTGAAAGCCGATCTAAGAAATCATTGCCTTTATAAAAGAGTGTAAAAGTTAATTTAAACTTTCAATCTCTTTTTCATTGCACTTGATGTTCTTTCGAAAATCGTATATGAATCTAAAAAGTCTCTAAATTTTTCTATTGGTTTTGAGTGCATTTGATTTGGGTGAATGATGTAATGGAAGCTACTTTTATTTTGGAACTCTATAAAACTAATGGCACCGAGAGTTCCTGCCATCACCTCATTCTTTACAGTAGATTCGGACAGGTAAGAAATACCTAATCCGAGCGATACGGATTCCTTAATCGTTTGGGAGCTACCGAAACTCATAATACGTTTCGGAGTAATATTAATTTGTGTAAAGAGTTGGTCGGTCATTTCTCGTGTCCCTGAACCTAATTCTCGTATAATCCACGTTTCAGCCTCTAAAATATTTTGATCTACTTTACTATTTTTTATAATTGGATGATCTGGTCTAGCGATAACGACTAAATCTTCTTCGTAAAAAGGGAAAGTCTCTAAGTCCATGTTTCCAACCTCAGACTTAACAATAAATCCAATATCCAGCTCTTGCTTATACACTTTCTCCGCAATGCTTTCAGAATTTTGTATCGTTATATTTGGAATGATTGTTGAATGACTTTTATTAAAAGCATAGATGATGCTCGGTAGGAAATATTCTCCAAATGTATAAGCGGCACCTATGGAAAGAGTTGTATTTTTTGAAGGCTCCAGCTCAGCGAGAGAGTTCTTGAGTTCATCGTATCTTAGCAGTATTTCCTTTGCCTGCGTGTAGAAAAGCTGTCCGGCATTTGTTAATTGGACGTATTTATTAGTTCGGTCGAAAAGTTTCGTATCGTACTTTTTCTCTAAAGCTTTAATACTTAGACTTACAGCAGAAGGTGTGATATGGAGTAATTCTGCAGCGCGAGTAAAGCTTTTCTGTTCTGCAATGGTAACGAAGGTTTCTAACTTATGATCCATAACATCATCCTCAATATTAAGTTTTCCTAATCATCATATTAAATATAATTAATTTTACTTTATAAACTATTGTTTGTAAAATTTAGAATTATAAAACTATTGAAAATCAGTACTTGATTTGTAAGATAAATAGGAGTGATATGAATGGATTACTTATTTCACCCGTTTCCATCGAAACGACATACAGTGTTTGCGAAAAATGGAATGGTGGCAACATCACAGCCATTAGCATCACAAGTGGGACTTGAGATTTTGAAGAAGGGTGGGAATGCAATTGATGCGGCCATTGCAACGGCTGCTGCATTAACGGTAGTAGAACCGACTTCGAACGGAATCGGTGGGGATGCATTTGCGATCGTTTGGGTAAAAGGAGAACTTTATGGACTTAACTCTTCGGGGCCATCACCAGAATTATTAAGTGCAGATGCTGTAAAAGCGCTAGGTCATGAGAAGATGCCAGAATTAGGTGTTGTGCCAGTTACGGTTCCTGGTGTCCCTGCTGCTTGGGCGGCACTTTCGAAACGATTTGGAAAGTTAACATTATTAGAAACGCTGGAGCCAGCAATTCGCTATGCGGAAGAAGGATATCCGTTAACACCAATCCTCGGAAAGAACTGGGAGAGAGCTTATCATTTATATAAAAAACAACAAGGGAAAGAGTTCGAAACATGGTTTGAAACGTTTTGTCCTGATGGAAGAGCACCTAAGATTGGAGAGGTATGGCGATCCCAAGGGCATGCTGAATCGTTAAGAAAAATTGGTGAGACCGATGCACGTGCGTTTTACGAAGGTGAACTAGCTGAAAAGATAGAACAATTTATGGTTGAACACGGTGGCTTTTTAAGAAAGTCTGACCTTACAGAGTACCAACCAGAATGGGTAAAACCGATATCAATCAATTATCGTGGATACGATGTGTGGGAGATTCCACCGAATGGCCAAGGAATAGTAGCTCTCATGTCATTAAACATTTTTGAACAACTCGATGTGCCAAAATGGCAGTCTGCTCAAACGATTCATAGACAAATTGAATCAATGAAACTAGCATTTACGGATGGCAAGGCTTTTATTACCGAGCTAGATGAGATGCCAGTAAGTGTTGAGGAATTATTGTCGAAGGAATATGCAGCAAACCGTGCAAAGGAAATTCACGATACTGCGATTGAACCGAGACCTGTCGAACTTACTAAGTCGGGAACAGTATATTTAGCTACAGCTGACAGTGAGGGGAATATGGTGTCTTATATTCAAAGTAACTATATGGGGTTCGGCTCTGGGGTTGTTATCCCTGGTACTGGTATTGCATTGCAAAACCGAGGCGCTGACTTCTCATTAGACAAAAACCATCCGAATTACCTAAAACCGAAGAAACGAACTTACCATACGATTATCCCAGGTCTTTTAACAAAGGATGGAGAAGCAATAGGTCCGTTTGGTGTCATGGGTGCGTACATGCAACCACAAGGGCATTTTCAAGTGGTAACCAATACAATTGATTTTCTTTTAAATCCGCAGGCTGCTTTAGACATGCCGAGATGGCAATGGGTTGGTGGGAAGAAAGTGCATGTGGAATCGGAGTTTCCTAACTATTTAGTTCAAGCATTACAAAGAAAAGGGCACGACATTGAGGTTCTCCCTGATACGGGTAGCTTTGGACGAGGTCAAATTATATGGAGAAACCCAGACACAGGCGTACTTGCTGGTGGAACTGAGTCAAGAACAGATGGATCGGTGGCTGCTTGGTAATGGAAAAAACGATAGATAAAAATAATAAGGTGCATGAAAAGGGTCGAGTTAAAGGAACCAAAGTATTTGAGATATTTATGGCATTTTTTCGAGTAGGTATGCTTGGCTTTGGTGGTGGGCCTGCTTCGATTCCTTTAGTTCAAAAGGAAGTAGTTGAACGTTACGGTTGGATGACTTTAGAGGAGTTTGGTGACACAATTGCATTAGCCAATACGATGCCTGGGCCAATTGCAACAAAATTAGCTGGGTATATCGGTTACAGAGTTGGTGGCATTATAGGATGTATTAATGCCATTATCGCATCAGTTGTTCCAACAGTGTTGTTGATGATTGCATTGTTAACTGTATTAAATACGTATAAGGATATACCGTGGGTTCAAAGTATGTCCAACGCAGTTGTACCTGTGGTAGCTGTCATGTTAGCGGTGTTAACATGGAGTTTTGTTAAACAATCAAAGAATTCTATGGGTTGGATAAAAGCAATATTACTTATTGGAGTATCCATCATTCTTTTAGAAGTTTTAGGAGTTCATCCTGCAATTCTTATAGCAGTTTTAATTATTGCTGTTTTTGTACCTTATAAGAAAAAGGGTGGTGAATAGATGATCTATTGGGAACTCTTTTTAGCATTCCTTATTCCAGGTATTTTAGGGTACGGTGGTGGTCCTGGCGTGATTCCTTTAATTGAAAAGGAAGTGGTCGACAACTACGGATGGTTGAGTACTCAGGAATTTAGTGAAGTACTTGCATTGGGAAATGCACTTCCAGGGCCGATAGCGACCAAAATGGCGGGTTATATAGGATATATAGAAGGTGGAATTGTAGGGTCAGTGATTGCGTTATTTGCAATTGTTGCCCCAACACTCCTATTAATCATCGGTATGATGGCCATTTTGATGCGTTACAAAGATTCGCCACAAGTGAAAAACATATCTACAATAGTAAAGCCTGTAATAGCTGTGCTCATTGGGGCAATGACTTTACAATTCGTCTTAGAATCTAGATTGTTATTGGGTAGTCTTCAAACGATTATCATCATGGTACTTGCATTCTTACTACTTGAAAAGTGGAAAGTGCATCCGGTATTTGTGATTGGTTTGGCGTTAATTTATGGTGGATTGACTGGAATCTGGATAAATTAATTTAACTGTTGGTTTGCAAATAGACATGTCTAATTAAACTATAATACTCCTTTTAAAAAAACCTTTCATTGTAGAAGGGTTTTTGCTGCTTTTTGGAAATATTTGATTTTTATCTGGTACAAAAATGGGAAATGTATTAAAAATAGTAGTTTCTTATTAATAATAGTATAAAAAATAGATTGCTTTTTACCATATTTAAGAATAATATCAAGTAGATTATTCTTGGTATTAATCAATGGATTTACGAATATGGAAATATTTTGAGGTTCTGAAACTCCTAGATTTATCCTTGAAATAATATTTTAATAACAAGTAGGTGAGAAATGCCCTAAATGGTTCTAATTTGTATTTAAATTTTAGATTTGAAACTACTTACTAGTACATGGAGGAATTTTTAAGTGCGTAATGCAGACATAGCCAAACCATTTTATGTATTTTTAGCTTTGGTATTAATTTTTCAACCACTATTTCTATTAAATGGGAAATATGTTGGGGCAGAGATGGATGATAATGAGTTCATAAGTTTAAGTTATCCATTTGGTTTAGATTTTTACGATAATGAAATATATGTTGCACAACAAACGGATTTAGGTTCTTATGGTAAAATTTCAAAAATAAATAAAGACACAAAGGAAGTGACAACGATTATTTCCTTTGATTATCCAGCAGAGCCTATGGCAGTTACTTTAAATAGTAGTGGTGATATTTATTTTGCATTATATGGTGGTGTAACTGATACAAATAAGATTTATAAAGTAAATAAAGAGACTCTACCACTAACAGAGGTAACTCAAGAAACATTTGATAGTGTGACGGAACTAGTTTATACAGTTGAAGAGGATATAAAGATATATGGTTTAGAATTTGACAGTGAAAATAATTTGTACTTTTCGACGGATACAAACAAAGTGTACAAACTAATAGAAGGGGAAAGTACGGCACAAGTAGTTCTTACATATGAAAATGATATTCAAGATATTGAGTTCGATTCTAATGAAGATTTATATCTTGTTAATCCAATGAGTAACATCTATAAAATCCCAAGTGGAAATCTTACCAATCTACCTGTGTCAACAGAGGATGTTGCGTTTGTTGAGTCGATTCCCGCGGTAGGTCTTACTTTTGCTGATGGAGAATTATATTATTCTCAACCGTCTGGAAAGATTTATAAGTACGAGTCGGAAGAGACTTATTACGAAATTCCATCAATCGGTGAGGATTCTAACGACGAAAATTATACCGGATATTCAGTGAATTCAATTCCAAATGGATCGCGAGGTATAAAATTTACTTCCCCAGATAATAGGAACGGAGAATGGCAATTTTTTGATGGTACTCGATGGGTATTAATTGAAGAGTCGATTGAACTTGACGGGGATCAATTATTCCGTTTCTATCCAAATGAGGATTGGAATGGTGAAACAACAATTAAATATGTTGAAAAACAACAGGATGGTCTATTTTCTGAGAGTGAAAATGGATTAACTATGTCAATCACGCCTGTAAATGATGGCCCTTATTTAACAGAAGTGGGTGGTAGTAGTTATCTTAACTTAGGTTTAAACCAGTACGTAGCGTACCCGGATCTTGGTATTTATTCGAATTCTTTCACGTATGAGAGTTGGGTCAATATAAACGAAAATCAACCTTGGGCTAGGTTTTTTGATACATCATTTGGTATGGATCAATTTAACTTGCATTTCGCCTTTTATGGAAACACAAAAAGGTTGGCATTAGAAGCGATACCACAAGTCTCTAGATCTTATAACCCAATTATTATTACAGATAGAGAACTAACATTAAATGAATGGGTTCATGTTGCCGCGGTATATGACGATGAACAACAGAAAGCCTTTATTTATTTGAATGGTGATTTAGAAGCCTATGGTGATATGGATCTTTCTAATATGGCAAATTCACCAGTAGACCCTCGACCTCATAATTATTTAGGGGAGAGCACCTGGGCACCATTCGATGGTTCATATATTGGAAGTATAAGGGACGTTCGTTTTTGGAATACAGCCAAAACAAAAGAAGAGATTGTATCAGAAATGAACGGACTGATTACGACTAACAATGAAAATTTAGTGTTAAACTATGAGTTTAATAACCCAACCGATGGAGCAGTCGCAAAAGATTCCTCTGGTAATGGGAAAAACGGTACCATAATTAATGGTAGTTTTGTTTCGAGGGGCTTTACAAAGAATCTTGCAACAAACCAAGATACGCCAATTGACAAGTTATTCGAAGTGATTGATGTCGATAATGACGAACTAACAATCACTGCTAATTCGTCTAATACAACACTTATTCCAAATGGTAATCTACTCATTAGTGGGGAAGGTTCTACTAAGACATTGACCCTAATACCTTCTAATGGACAATCTGGTGTATCCAAAATTACTGTTGACATAAATGATGGAGAGATTAGTTACCAAAGTAGTTTTGTACTAACTGTCAAGGAAAGTAAAATTACTTTATCAAGTACAACATTTGATAAAAAGAGTAATAATCAACAAGATATTACAGTTACTATGTCTTTAAGTGGAGATACATTAACACATATAAAAAATGGTGAATCGGTATTAGTAGAAGGATTAGATTATACTATAAATGGTTCATCAGTTGTGATTAAGAAAGAGTATTTGGCAACACTTCCAATAGGTCCTTCGCCATTCACTTTTTATTTTTCTAATGGCGAATCCCAAAATTCACTAATTAATATCCAGGATACAACACCAGAAAACAGTATAATCAGTATTTCGAATGTAACCTTTGATAAGAAAAGCAGCGAACAAACGGATATTGCAATCCCAGTGGACTTAAAAGGGAATACTTTAACAGAACTTAAAAATGGTGAAACACCTTTAATTCTTGGAACAGACTATACTGTGGAGGGTTCAACTGTTGTAATTAAAGAAGAGTACTTAGCAACACTTCCAATAGGTACAACAAATCTTCAGTTCGTTTTTGACGAGGGAGAGCCACAAAGTTTAATTATTAATATTCAAGATACAACACCAGAAAACAGTATAATCAGTATTCCGAATGTAACCTTTGATAAGAAAAGCAGCGAACAAACGGATATTGCAATCCCAGTGGACTTAAAAGGGAATACTTTAACAGAACTTAAAAATGGTGAAATACCTTTAATTCTTGGAACAGACTATACTGTGGAGGGTTCAACTGTTGTAATTAAAGAAGAGTACTTAGCAACACTTCCAATAGGTACAACAAATCTTCAGTTCGTTTTTGACGAGGGAGAGCCACAAAGTTTAATTATTAATATTCAAGATACAACACCAGAAAACAGTATAATCAGTATTCCGAATGTAACCTTTGATAAGAAAAGCAGCGAACAAACGGATATTGCAATCCCAGTAGACTTAAAAGGAAATACTTTAACAGAACTTAAAAATGGTGAAACACCTTTAACTCTTGGAACAGACTATACTGTGGAGGGTTCAACTGTAGTTATAAAAAAAGAGTATTTAGCAACACTTCCAATAGGCAATACATCTATTACGTTTATTTTTGATGAAGGTCAATCACAAAATTTAACTTTAACAATCAAAAACACAAAACGAGAGTCTGGTGGGGGTAATTCAACCTCTAATTCAACAACAGAGGAAATTAATATTAATGTAGAAACTGGTAACTCTGAAAAAGGTTCAATAGTAAGTCAAACTACTATTTCACGTACTAAGCAAAGCGATGGGACGGTTCAAGACCAAATTACATTATCAGCGGATCAAACAAAAGAAGTAATTCAAAAACTAAAAGAAGTAGATCAAAATATTGCACGTATTCTAATCACGGATGAAAAGGATGAAGTAGCTCAAGTAGATGTTTCAGTTCCATTGGAATCTGTAAATGAATTAGGTGATCAAAATATTAGTCTTGAATTTTATACAGAAAATGTAACAATACAAATTCCTGAAAGCTCACTAGATGATTTTAATAAGGATATGTATTTCCGTGTTGTTCCAATTAAAGATGAACTAGAAAGACAAAAAGTAGAAGATCGGGCAAGAATTGAAACTATCGTTAAAGATTATGCTGGTGACCTAGAGGTAAATGTTGTATCACGTCCGATGACGATTGAAACTAACTTACAAAGTCGCCCAGTAACTCTAGTGCTGCCATTAAGAGATGTAGATCTGCCAACTGATACTAAACAAAGAGAAGCATTTTTATCTGATTTGGTAATCTTTGTTGAACATAGTGATGGTGAAAAGGAACTAATAAAACCCCGTGTCGTTGAGTATAACGACGGGGAGCTTGGATTAGAGTTTGGAGTGACAAAGTTTAGTTCCTTTACGATCCTTAACATGGAAGGTTGGGAGGAAGTATTATCTAATCCGAATCCTGAGCAAAATGAGAATCAGGAACAAGGGCATGAACAACAACTACACAAACCTTATATTAGCGGATATGGGGAATTATTCAAACCGAATGCATCTATAACTCGAGCTCAAATGGCATCAATGCTTGCTCAAAATCTTGAGGTTAATCCTTCTACAGCCCAATTTTCAGATGTAGTGAAAAACCATTGGGCGCATGAAAATATTATGGAAGCAAAAGGTGCTGGGGTAATGAAAGGGGTTAATTCTTCTACATTTAATCCTAATGGAACGGTAACCCGAGCTCAAATGGCAGTAATTGCTTACAGCTGGATCAAATCTGAGTGTGCACAAGATGAAACGAAATTTGATAGTTGTGCGAATTTGGAAAATACTACCAGTTCGACATTTGTAGATGTATCTGCTAACCATTGGGCAATTGATGCCATCAGCTTTGCAAAAGAATCAAAGTTAATGTTAGGATATGATGATAATACCTTCCGACCTAACGAAAAATTGACAAGAGCACAAGCGGTTATTGTATTGAATAAGCTATTTAAACGTGGCCCATTAACTAATGTCAATGTTCCGACATTTAAAGATGTTCCGAAAACACATTGGGCATTTGGACATATAGAAGAAGCTGCGAAAATACATCAAGTTTATATTGACTCAAATAAAAATGAAATTTTGCAGTAAAAATTAGGTAAAGGTTACTTGAAGATTTTCTTCAAGTAACCCTTTTTTATTATTGTAATAAATTCAACTCTTATATATGCAAAAAGCACAAAAGAAATATGATGAACTCATATAAAGTATTAACTTAAATATAAAAAGCAATCTATATGTATCAATTGTTCATTTGGCTAAGTATTGGTTAATTCGACTGTACATATTTCGTAACGCAAATTTCAATACTATATCTGAAATTCATTATCTAATGAAGAAGGGATGAGGCATAGTGGCGAAACACTCAAGTGAAAGTTGGAAGCAAGATCATCCAAGTACTTTGTTTGGTAATTCTGTTCAAAGAGCAGATCGCGCGGTGAAACAGGCAATGTCACACCCACAGGAAATAGCAGTTGAACATGCGTTTAATTCAATTGAACATGCAGAAAATGCTTATTTGAACGCAGTTGAGCACAATGAACATCTGGATATGGTAGAGCAACATAAGGAACAGCTTGATATGGTGAAGCAGCAACTGCATGAAATTGATGAAATTGTTCAAGAAAAACAGTAGTGAGTCGATTGGGAAATTATTGAAGGCCATATTTTAAAAAGGATCCACAAGGTTACTACTTTTTAGCTTTCGCAAGCCTCCGATCTTACTCCCGCATGAATAGTAAAGCATGTGGGAGTTTTTTTCTACTTCTTGATTATTAAGCATTCCCCATTAAATAAAATTTTATTATTAAATTGCACATAATCTTCTCTAAACAGTGAACATATACTAGATTTCCAATTAAGTTCTGTTAGTGAATTTACAGTAATTTCATAATTTATTAACTTCAACTTAATATAGATTATTTAATATGTAAGAAGGGATTAGATAGTACACTAAAAGGATGAGTATGAATGTTAATAGAATCCGTTCTCTCAAATAATCGAATTATTGCTGCAACTCAATTAAAAGATATAAAACATGCGGATGGATCACAATGTTCAGCGATCATATTAATGAATGCAAAACTATCTGAGTTAATGCATATGCCAAAGGTACAAAAACCATTATTTATACATATTGATTTACTTAAAGGATTAAAGAACGATAGAGAGGGAATTGCCTTTCTTAAGACATTTATAAATCCGACTGGCATTGTAACCACGAAAGGTAACTTGATTGAAGCGGCTAAAAAAGAGGGCTTGCTTACAATACAAAGAATTTTCTTAATCGATACTAATTCATTAAAGACAGCAATTCAAAATATAAAAGAGTATCGTCCTGATGCCATTGAAGTAATGCCAGGTATCGCTCCATCTATTGTTAGTACATTAAAACGGGAATTAGATATACCAATTATCCTTGCAGGGTTAATTTCAACAATAGATGATGTGCTTCATGCTTTTGATGCTGGTGCAGAAGCAGTATCTCTAAGTAATCAACTTCTATGGAATGCTACAACAGATTCTATAATTACAACTAAATAACTTTTATAAGGACTTGGGTGGAGACCATAGAAAACCCATTTGTTCCCGATTGATGAATGAATTTGACGAGCTAGTTGTCAACTTAAGGGGGTAAATGTGTGCTTTTTTATTGTCTCCCTTTTTTGTAAATAGAACGAAAGGAGGTAACCGATTTAATAGATTCCTTACTACATTTAGATTAATTCTAAGAACATAGAAATTAAATGCACAAAAACTCAAACTATATTTCAAATTTGAAAGGGGAAATATTTATGAAACTAAAACTAGCTTTATTAAGCGTCATTGTTCTGTTGTTCGGCACTTTAGCGGCTTGCAGTAACAGTTCGACTGAAAGTTCTAATGATACAAATAGTGAAACTATCGATTTAACTTGGTATTATCCAGTCAATGTAGGTGGTGCAGTTACTGAGGTTATCGATCAATATGCGGAGGACTTTAACAATGAAGGAATTGAGGTAAATGGAAAAAAGGTAACGGTCACTCCGGTATATAGCGGTAACTATGATGAAACAATGACGAAAGTTCAAACAGCCATTAAAAACGGAAAGGCTCCAGATTTATCAGTTCAATTATCTGTGGACTTATTCCAAATTAAAAATTCAATCGTTCCTTTAGATGATTTTATTAAAAATGATCCTGAAGCACAAGAAATGGTAAATGACTTCTTCCCAGGCTTTATGGAAAATGCACAGACGGACGGCATGACATATTCTATTCCCTTCCAAAGAAGTACTGTTATTTTATACTACAACAAAGACTTGTTTAAAGAAGCTGGTTTAGATCCAGAAGCACCACCTACAACTTGGGATGAAGTAATTGAATATGGTAAAAAACTGACGAAAGATGGACAGTGGGGAATTGAATTGCCGGCTACTGTCAGTGGTTATTGGATTTATCAAGCACTATATTTACAAAACAGTGTTAACAATATGATGAGTGATGATGGAAAAGAAATTTACTTGAATACAGCTGAGGCAAAAGAAGCCCTCCAATATTGGGTTGATTTAAGTAAAAAGCACAAAATTATGCCTGAAGGAGTGTTAGATTGGTCTACGGTGCCAACAGACTTTATTGAGGGTAAGACAGCTATGATGCTGACAACGACAGGTAACTTAACAAATGTTAAAAACAATGCGAAATTTGATTTTGGTGTAGCGTTTTTACCTGGAAATAAACAAATTGCCACTCCAACTGGTGGAGGTAACTTCTATATCTTTAAGGATACATCTGAAGAAAGACAACAAGCCGCTTTTGAATTTATAAAATGGATTACAGAACCAACTCGTGCAGCTGAGTGGAGTATTAATACGGGTTATATTGCTACTCGTCAATCTAGTTATGAAACGGAAGTTTTAAAGGAATACGTTGATTCATTCCCACAAGCTAAAATTGCAATGGAGCAATTAGAATATGCCAATAAGGAAATTTCGGTTTATGAGCAAGGGAAAATTCAAAAAATTATACATGATGCATTGCAAGCAGCCATTAATGGTGCGGACGTTAGCGAAACATTAGACAAGGCTCAGGCAGAAGCTGAAGCAATTTTAAAAGCATATCAATAAATCATTGTGGTGAGGTGAAGGACTTGGGGAGAAGTAAGGTTGTCAAAGAAAATTTGACTGCTTGGATTTTTCTCCTTCCATCCCTCATTTTTCTTATCATGTTTACTTTATATCCGATTATCAATACATTCATTTCAAGTTTCTATAAATCGGATTTATCTACAATAGAGCCAATCTTTATAGGTGTAGATAACTTTGGAATCATGATGGAAGATGAGGTATTTAGGAAGGCGTTTATCAATAATATTTGGTTTGCTATCGGTACTGTTCCAACCAGTGTATTTCTAGGATTACTACTAGCGATGCTAGTTAATCGAACTTTTGTTGGGAAATCATTGTCGAGAGTGTTTTTCTTTTATCCAGTTGTCATTCCAATGGTTGCGGCATCTTTTATTTGGTTGTTTTTCTATACGCCGGATTATGGAATGATTAATTCGATACTCAAGGTTTTTGGGTTTGGGGAATTGAATTTGTTAGGTAATTCGGATACTGCGTTGCTGTCCATCATGGCCTTGGTCATTTGGAAAGAAGCCGGTTTTTTTATGATCTTTTATTTAGCAGCTTTACAAAACGTTCCAAACGATTTACTGGAAGCAGCACGTATTGATGGTGCATTAAAATGGAGGCAGTTCCGAAGTGTTGTATTTCCACTATTAATGCCGACTACTTTATTTTCGGTCATTATTGCAACAACAAATGCATTTAAAACAGTCGATCAGTTAGTAGTGATGACACAAGGTGGGCCAAATAACGCAAGTAATCTATTACTTTATTATATTTATGAAAATACTTTCCGCTTTATGGATTATGGGAAAGCTGCCACAGTAACAGTCATTGTATTAATCATTATGGTTATGATTGCAGCTATTCAATTTTTCGCTACAGATAAAAAAATTCATTACAGTTAGGTGGGGAGTCAATTGAATCGGCTCATATCAATTTCCACGTATATATTAGCATTATTATGGGCGCTTCCACTTTTCGGAATTGTCTATATGGCCTTTAAAGATGCAAGTGCACAAGGATATTCTCTTACATTTAAGAACTTTATCGATGCATGGAACGCGGCACCTTTTGGTCAATATTACTTGAATACAATCATCATTGTTTTTGTCATTTTATGTATGCAACTTATTACGATTACGTTGGCAGCCTATGCTTTTGCAAGAATGAACTTCTTTGCACAGAGTTTTATTTTTATGTTATTTCTTGTTCAAATCATGATTCCAAGTGATGTGTTAATATTCCCGAATTCTAATACAATCGCACAACTAGGAATCTACGATACGAAATTGGCCATCATGATGCCCTATTTTATTTCTGCATTTGGAGTATTTTTGCTAAGACAAACCTTTAAAGGAATTCCGTATGAACTTGAAGAAGCAGCAAAGATGGAAGGCTGTAGTCGTCTGCAAATTATTCGAAACGTCTATGTACCATTGGCGAAACCAACATATGTTGCTTTTGGATTAATATCAGTTAGTACACAGTGGAGTAATTTTTTATGGCCACTTATTATAACAGACTCAGATGAAAATCGCCCACTGACAGTAGGGCTTTCTATGTTTGCAAAAGCGAGCGATTCGGGAGCCCAATGGGGGATTGTTGGTGCTGGAACGTTATTCATCATATTTCCTTTATTACTAGCTTTTTTACTATTTCAGAAACAATTCGTATCAAGTTTTATGCAATCCGGCATAAAGTAAAATCATGTTTGTATTGGAGGAATCATAGTGAAATTTTCTATATCAACGTACTCTTTATTTGACCTGCCAATTGATAAGGCGATTGAACAGTTAGTCAATAGTGGTTGGAAGTCAATTGAAATGATGTGTGAAGGAAAACAACATGGAGAACAATTACTTGCAATGAATTATTCCCAACTTTTCAAAATTGGCCAATTCGCCAAAGAGAATGGAGTATCATTCGGTCTTCATTTACCTATCAATAAATTTAACCCCGCATTAGGAGATGAACAAACGGTTGAAACATGGAATAACTGTTTACGAATTGTCCGTTTTCTTGAAATAGATTATGTATTACTTCATCCAGGTGTAAACCCCTCAGTAGAGGAAGGGATCGATTCAACTTCTCGTTTTATAAAAGAAATGCTTAAAGACTTACCTAAACAAATGAATCTAGTCATTGAAAATGTTCCAAATGGTGAAAATGTACTCGGTACAACGATTGACCAGTTACTAACGATCATTCAAAAAGTAGATGATAGTCGAGTATCCATGATGCTAGATACTGGTCATTGCTATATGAATAGTAAAGAGGCATTTATTCAAGAATGTAGAAAATCGTATAACACTCTGTTTGGAATACATATAAGTGACAACCATGGGCAAGTCGATGAACATTTAGCGGTTGGTGAAGGTGAGATTCCATTTAAACAAATGATCCAAGAATGTAAAGATAAAGATATTGTGTATGTGTTAGAAACCAATACGGTGGAAAGAGCTGAATACTCAAGGCAAAAACTAGCACAATATGTCAACATGGTGGAGGTCATTGAATGACAAAGATCCAACTAAAAAATGTGTTTAAAAAATATGCTAATAGCGAAGGTTATTCTGTTAAAGATATTAACTTAGAGATAGAGGAAAAGGAATTTGTTGTCCTTGTTGGACCTTCAGGCTGTGGAAAATCGACTACACTACGAATGATTGCAGGATTAGAAGAAATTTCAGAAGGGGATTTAATCATTGAGGGGCAACGAGTCAATGATAAGGAACCAAAGGATCGTGATATAGCGATGGTATTCCAAAATTATGCCCTATATCCTCATATGACAGTGTACGAAAATATGTCATTTGGGCTGAAGGTTCGCAAGTATTCTAAGGAAGCAATAAAAGAGAAAGTCGAATATGCAGCAGGGATATTAGGCCTAACGAGTCTATTAAGTCGAAAGCCGAAAGAACTTTCTGGTGGACAGAGACAACGTGTTGCCTTAGGACGTGCGATTGTAAGAAATGCAAGTATATTCTTAATGGACGAGCCTTTATCGAATTTGGATGCAAAACTACGTGTACAAATGAGGGCTGAAATTTCAAAGCTACATCGACAATTAGGTACAACCGTTATATATGTAACGCATGATCAAACGGAAGCAATGACGATGGCTACACGAATTGTCATCATGAAAGATGGGGTTATCCAGCAAATCGGTACCCCATCAGAAGTATATCAACTACCAACTAATACGTTTGTTGCGACTTTTATAGGATCGCCTGGTATGAATTTGATACATGGCGAAATGAAGAATGATGGTGATTTCATCATTTCTGATCAAGCCCATTATCATTTAAACAGTCAACAAAGAGCTATTGTTGAAAATCAAAACAAACCTATATTGTTAGGGATTCGACCAGAAGATATAAAGATTGTAACGCATCCAACCTCAATACAAGGTGTAGTTGATTTAGTCGAAATCAATGGGCCAGATATGTTGCTTTATGTCATCGTTAACAATCAAACCATATTAGTAAAAAGTAAAACAGATCATAGCGTGAAAGTTGAACAAACAGTTTATTTAGAATTAGAGCATACAGCAGTGCATTTTTTTGATAAAGAAACAGGAATCCGACTTTAAATCTATTAAACTTCCTTAAAAATTTAAAAGAGATGAGAGTAAAAAGGAATGCCTCCAGATAAAAAGAGTGCAAAGGACGATCGTTACAGCACAGAATGGACTGGCAGAGAGGAGGTAAAATAATTGGTGAATGTTAATCAATATGATGCTTTTTGTTTTGACTTAGATGGAACGATTTATGTAGAGGATACATTATTACCAGGGGTTCAGGAAGTAATAAAGAAATTAAGAGACCTCCATAAAAAGGTGTTGTTTATCTCTAATACTTCTATTAACTCTAGAGAAGTATGTAGAGAGCGATTAGAGCGGTTTGGAATTAAGTCGAGTTTAGAAGAGATTATTACAACGAATTACCTTGCAGCACGTTATTTTATGAAACATTTTACGAATGCAAATGTTTATATCGTAGGGGAGCAAAGTTTAATAGAAGAATGTAATAAGTTTTCAATTCGTATCACCACAGATCCGCTAGAAGCAACACATGTACTTGTCGGGTTGGATCGGGATTTTACGTATAGTAAATTGAACGAAGCAATGCGAGCCGTTCGTAACGGTGCAAAACTAATTGTAACGAATTCAGATATAGTATGCCCAGTTTTGGACGGCTATATTGTTGATACCTTTGTGTTAGCTCAGGCGATTGAAACGGCTGCAGAGGGAAAGATTGATATGGTCATTGGAAAGCCTTCAACTTACTATAGTAGTGTCATCATGGATATATTAAACATACCAAGTGAGAATTGTCTAATTGTCGGTGATCGGTTGGAAACAGATATTTTACTTGGGTTAAATAGTGGTATGAAAACATGCTTAGTTTTAACAGGTGTAACAAAAAAAGAAGAGATTGAAAATACAAACATATATCCCAATTATGTTATAGAAGATCTGTCGAAATTTGAGTTTGTATAAGGTAAATATAGTATGCGATAAGAAGACAGAATGCTAGAAAATTTAGCATTCTGTCTTCTTATTTAGGTGACAACCTCTAATCAGAAATAATAATTCACACTTTCACTATCCAATTGTGGTTGCAAGTCGGTACAATTTCTTTATGTTCTATTAAATATTGCGCAATGAGTTCGGTCATGTCCGTTTGAATTTCTTTTATGACAGGTTTGTTTTGGAACATTGGGAAATTACCTGCTCCTGTTGCGCGGTAGCTATTCATGACGACTGTGAATTGGTCAGTCATAGACATTGGTTCATTGTTCCAAAAGAGTTTCGTTACTCTCTGTCCTACTGGATTTGATATTGTGAATTCGTATTCAATCCCTTCCCACATATCATAGTTATATGGTTGAGCCTTTGGTATTAAGAAATCCCTGTTTACAACAAGTTCACCATCTACAACATCAAAATAGGTAGCACATTGTTCCAATGCTAGTCGAATATCTTCACCACTTAAAAGAAGAACTTTTAATGTATTGGGATAAATATAGTTATTCATAATGTCGCGCATCGTAATCCTATTACTAAATCCACCTTTTTCGTCATGAAAAAGGGCAGTGCTAGCAATTTGAGCTCCGCTAATTTCTAATTGGATTTTATTAATAAATTCCACGAAGGGATGTTCTGTTAAACGAGCAGCAAATGAATCGGTAATAACCATATCGCCCTTCACTGTGCCAATGGTATCATTAAGCCAATTTTCTAACTCATTTTGTAGTGGAGCGGCAAGTAAACATAATTGTTCATCTGTTTCGGTCGTATCATTTACATATACTAAGGAAGGTTTGTACGATACATTCAGTACATTTTGGTGCGAATCGATTTCCACTTCAATACTAACTTCTGCAAGACAAATCCCCTTTGTGCCGGGTTGGACGACCGGTTTACTGTTTAAAACCGTTGCAATTTCACGATGTTGATGCCCAGTAATAAGGACGTCAACTCCGTCAATGGAACTCATCTTATACCCTTGATTTTCTCCAGTATCCGCCTCTGCAAGTTCGCCTGTTTCTAAATTTCTTTCAAATCCACCATGATAGCAAAGGACTAGAAGATCAACATTTTCCGTTTCTCTAATTGTTTTTACCCAATGTTTAGCACTTTCATATGCATCATTAAATTGTAGTCCTTTAATATGTGCAGGCTCTTCCCAAAGTGTGACAAAGTGGGTTGTGACGCCAAGTATTGCAATACGTAAACCATCAACTACTTTGATGATATAAGGATTTCCAAGGTAGCTTCCAGTTTCGTCTAAAATATTCGCTGCTAACCATGGAAAATGAGATTGCTTCATAACATTCCTCAAAGTAGTTAAGCCATAATTAAACTCGTGATTACCAAATACCGCAGCATCGTATTGTAATTGATTGGCCGCTACTATCATTGGGTTCGGTTCACTTGTAGCAAACTTGTTGTGATAAAACGTTAACGGGCTTCCTTGTATGAAATCTCCATTATCTAATAAGATAATGGACTTTTCCTGGCGTTTTTTTTGAATAATCGTTGAAAGCTTTGCAAGACCTAGTTGAGTCAAATCGGGATGTCGGTAGGAAGTAGGGAATAAATAGCCGTGAATATCACTGGTAGCAAGTATTGAAAATTCTATTGTTTTCATTAAACCACAACCTTTCGTATGTACCATCATATATCTTTTTATAATTAGAGTGGGACACCGTTTACAAATTTAACAATAATTAACACGGCATTTACTAATATTAACAATATTCTTACGGAATCTTAAAATAAGAATTATATGATAAGTGGGCAGTTTTTAATAAATATTGGAGGAACGATCATGCGAAAATTATTGTTGTTAATCATGACACTTATGATATCTGTGGTGTTAATGGCGTGTGGACAAGAAGCATCGACAACAGAAACTGAAAGCGGAAGCAATGCTACTTCTAATACAGAAGAAACTGAAGGTGGAAATATAAAACTGGAGAAACTTTCAATTGGATTTGTTCCATCACGTGATCCAGATGAAATAATTACAGCTACAGAACCTTTAAAAGAATTATTAACAAAGGAACTCGCGACACTAGGATATGACGTTGGTGAAGTTGATATTACAGTTGGTACAAACTATGAAGCTGTTGGAGAAGCCCTTTCTGCAGGAACTGCGGATATAGGCTTAATCCCTGGAGGTACATATGTACTTTACGATGATGGAGCAGAGGTTATTTTAACTGCTACTCGTGCAGGGTTAAGCAACGATTCAGACAACCCAGTGGATTGGAACGAAAACGAACCGACAGAAGCAACTGATGTGCAGGCAACATCTTATCGTGCATTATTAATTGCTGGTCCATCTGAAAATGGAAAGGCAATTGCAGAAAAAGTAAACAATGGAGAAGAAATCACTTTTGAAGATTTAGATAACTTAAACTGGAACGTCATGTCTTCTTCTTCACCGGCAGGTTATATATACCCTGCATTATGGTTGCAAGAAAACTTTGATAAAACAATTACAGATTTATCAAAAGTTGTTCAAGCGGATTCTTATGGTAATGCATTTGCACGCCTTGCAACTGGTCAAACGGATGTTTTGGTCACTTACGCGGATGCACGTCGTGATTACGAGGAAACTTGGACAACTGAATATGGTCGCGAAGCATCTATTTGGGAAGAGACTGATGTGATCGGTGTGATGCCAGCCATCTACAACGATACGATTAGTGTAAGTAAAAACTCAGAGATTATGGATGATAATTTAAAATCAGCATTACAACAAGCATTCATTAATATTGGAAAGTCAGATGAAGGTAAAGAAGTTATTGCGATTTATAGTCATGAAGGGTACCAAATTGCAGAAGATGCTGACTATGATAATGAACGTGCAGCACAAGAGCTTGTGCAACAATTAGGTAACTAATTAAATAGCTGGAAAAGAAAAAAGTGAGGACATTCCATTTTGGTGTTCTCCTTTTTTTACACTGATCAAATATTACATAAAAAGTTTTAGAAATCAGTACTAGAAGGACATTTATTTTCTCTAAATCTGAGAATATGATGTTTTTCTAATCAAAGATTGGAGATTAGCATGATTGAATTTAAACAAGTTGAAAAACAATATCCTAATGGGTTAATTGCTTTACAGAATATAAACGTAACGATTAAGCAAGGTGAATATGTGGCAGTGATTGGATTATCTGGTGCAGGAAAATCGACTTTTATCCGTTGTATTAATCGGATGCACGACATTACAGATGGCACGATATATGTAAATGATGTTGAGGTAGGATCTTTAAAAGGGAAAGGGATTCGAACATTACGTCGCTCTATCGGCATGATTTTTCAATCTTTCAATCTAGTAACCCGCACAACGGTATTGAATAATGTGCTTGTTTCCTTTGTACCTGATTTGCCGTTTTGGAGAAAAGTACTTGGAATTTTTACAAAGGACCAGAAAATTCAAGCGTTATCCGCTCTTGATAGAGTAGGTATTTTAGATAAGGCCTATGTACGTGTTGACCAACTATCTGGTGGTCAACAGCAGCGTGTAGCTTTAGCGAGAACATTGGCACAAGCCCCCCAAATTATTTTGGCTGATGAACCTGTTGCTTCATTAGACCCCGTTACTGCAAAGCAAGTAATGGAAGATTTCAGACGTATAAATAGAGAACTAAACATGACAGTCGTAATGAATATTCACCATGTAGAGTTAGCACTTACTTATGCAGATCGTGTGATTGGAATTCGTAGTGGCGAAATCGTATTTGATGGGAAAACATCTGATGTTACGAATGAAGTTTTATCCTTAATTTATAACGGTGAAGAAATGGAGGCTATGGGTGTAGATGAATCTACTATTTCCGAAAAAAATCCAGTTGCCTAATGGCAAAACCGTCGTTGAAAAAAGATCGGCTACACCTATTATCATAATCATCCTCTTGATTTGTATAATTGGTTCCATCAAAATCACAGGTGTTGAGATAGAAGTTATCATGAAAAACTTTAGCAAGTTTTTCACTATTTTAACGGATATGATTCCACCAAATGTTGAGTACGTGCCCCATTTATTGGAACCACTGCTAGATACAATTAAAATGTCGTTGATTGGCTCAATGCTAGGAGCTGTTTGTGCACTTCCAGTTGCCTATTTAGCCGCTTCGAATATTTCGAAAAACAAAGTCATATCGTCTGCTACGAAATTTATATTAAGTTTACTACGAACATTGCCAACCTTAATTGTTGCGTTAATTGCGACGTTTATTTTTGGTTTAGGGACGATGGCGGGGGCGATAGCAATCTTTTTATTTACCGTTTCATATGTTGGAAAACTTCTTTATGAACAAATTGAAAATGCGGATATGAATGCTTTTGAGGCGATGCAGTCAATGGGATTAACACCTCTGTACTCATTCCGTTATGCAATCTTGCCACAAGTACTTCCGAACTATCTATCTACCACCCTGTTTTGTTTCGAGGGGAATGTCCGCTATGCTTCCATATTAGGTTATGTTGGTGCAGGTGGGATTGGATTATTACTAGACGAAAGTTTAGGTTGGCGGAACTATGCAAATGTCGGAATTATTCTATTAATGCTTGTGGTGACAGTATTCATTATCGAAACAATTAGTGAATATTGTCGAAAGAAACTAATGTAGGAGAGATCAAATGAACGCAATAGAACAATATCTACAACATGGAAAAAGAAACCGAATTTCATTCATCGTAACGATTGTCATTATTTTCTGTTTGCTTGTTTGGTCTACTTCAGCAATCAGTTTAGATAATATGAATGCAAATGGCATTGAATTAGCGAAGAATATCATTTTAGGTATTTTTAGTCCCGACTGGTCATTATTATTCGATCTTTCAGGTGGTGTCCCGTATTTATTAGTAGAAACAATGGCCATAGCATTTCTAGGGACAATTATTGGGGCGATTATAGCCATTCCATTAGCTTTTTTATCGGCTTCCAATGTAGTGCCGAAACCGGTGGCATTTATCGTGCGATTAGTTTTGATTTTTGTTCGGACAATTCCTGCCATTGTGTATGGTCTGTTATTTATTCGTGTAACAGGACAAAGTGCGTTTACAGGTGTGCTAACAATGGCATTTGTTTCAATTGGAATGCTTTCAAAGTTATACGTAGATATCATTGAGGATTTGGATCGAAGTGTTCTGGAATCAATGACGTCCATTGGCTGTAATGCGTTTGATAAAATTCGTTTTGGCATCATCCCTCAGTTATCAGCACTATTTTTATCGATTGTCATTTATCGATTTGATATGAATTTACGTGAAGCATCTATACTCGGTTTAGTAGGAGCAGGTGGAATAGGTGCGCCATTAATATTTGCGATGAATTCTTATAAATGGTCACAGGTCGGTTCAATTTTAATCGGGTTGATTGTATTAATTTTAATAGTGGAGTTCGCTTCTAATAAGATTCGATCTAAAATAGTGAAAGGATAACCGTTTAACATACATCGAGATCTAATTACGCCAATCCATATGAAAATCGGACTGGCGTTTTCCGTTAAAATGCATCTAATGTAGTTCGAGTAACAATAAACATTTATCGTCGGATGAAATGAATGCATTGGATTTAATTATGGCAGAATCAAAGGATAAAAGGTAAAATAATCAACGATGACGGGAATTGTGGAAGGGGAAGTACTATGAGATGCGGTTCTAAATGCTTCCTTGTTGAAATGGAAGTGGACGGAAAAAAGGTTGTAAAGTCCGTTACTGCCAGGACCCCCGTACAAGCAAGAAAAACGATTCGTTTAGAATACGGAGAGGGTCCAGAGATTTTATCGGTTATTGAGGAAAGTAAGAAAAATATACAATAGGCACTAGAAATATATTAAGATAAAGGTAGTGAAAATTAACTAAAGCTTTCATTCGTTACATCATGACCTTTGCATAATTTATTAATGAAAAGGGGGTGCTTATAGATGGAGAATCAGTTAAGATTTTCTAGTACTTCAGCAACTCATGCAAAGCCTATTATTGGAGAGGCGATACTTTGCATGGGGCGAAACTTTTAATATTATCGCTTAAAACCAAGCTTTTCTAATACTTTGGCTTTGCACCTTATTTGTTCAATAAAAAATAAGGGAGCGAGCAAATTGAAATATATGAATGCAAACAAAGTTTTACCAGAGGAGCTCATTGAGGAAATACAGAAGTATGTACAGGGGGAGACCCTTTATATCCCGAAACAAGAAACGGCGTACCGAAAATGGGGAACTTCAAGTGGAGGAAGGCAGTGGCTAGACCGCCGTAATGCAGCCATTCGAAACTCTTTTATAAGCGGTACGACTATTCAGCAACTTGCCGAGGAATATTATCTTTCGACTGAGACGATTAAGAAGATTGTATATAAAAAGAAGTAATAAACAGTGCGCTGATGGATTTTTTTCATCGGTGCTTTTTTATGGCAAAAACGTTTCTAAGTCATTTTCTCCATATTAAAGCGAGCTTTCATTTTTTAAAATAGGTGTAGTAAAAAAAATAGGAGAGAAACATCATGACAGAAAAATTTATTAAAAATGAACAGTTAAATTTTATAAAAAAACAAATAGCTTTAATAAAAGATAGTATGAGAAAGAATGTTCCGGCAAATGTTCTTTCGGCTGTTATTGACTTAGCCCAAGCAAAAATATTAGACCATTTTCCAAACGCTACATTGGAACAGCAAGAACTGCTTAATCTAGCCCATTTAAAAACAGATATTGAGTATGACCAATATATACAGCGTTTATCGAACTATTTGCGTCCGTTTCCTACTGTTACCGACCAACAGCTGAAGAAACTGTTCCCGAAAAATAAAAAGTTAAAACTGCCGGACCTATCAAAAATGGATCTTAGTAAAGTGACATATTTAAGTTGGCACGATGGGGGTTCGAACAAAAAGTTCATTATGTATGAATTAGATGGAAAACTAGTTGGCGTTGAAGGAAAAATGGCCCCAACTACGAATAAAAATGTTTGTTCCTTCTGCAATAGCATTGGTGAAGTTGCCTATTATACGACTGTAACAAAAGCAAAAAAATCAAACAACCCAGATTATTACAAATCTATTGGCAATATGATTTGTACAGATAGTAACGAATGCAATAAAAAGATAACGGATGTTGAATATTTAACAGCATTTTTAAAAGATTCACTAGAGGGGTAAATTTCAATACATGATTAAATGTATTGTTCAGGAATGATTCGTGCATGTTTTGAGCCATATATTAAAATTATTTAAAATGTGCTTAACAAATAATAGGACAAATTATTCACAACATATACATGGAAGGAGAGTGGAAAAGGAGGGGTAGAATGGCAAATCCTATAGTAGCACGGTCATTAGATGAGATTCATTTTTGGTCAAGAATTATGAAAGAACATGCGTTATTTTTAAGTTTAGGCTTTACTCATGATCAAAAGAATTTAGTTGCAGAGGCTCATCATTTCATCGGGATGTTTGATAGGATAGAGGAGAAATTAAGTAATTTTTCAATCAACGCTGACTGGCAATTAGTTCAACAGTTCAATAGTGAGGTTTATCAAGCGGCAGTCAATATATGGGCATTTAAACGAAAAGTGTTAGGTTTGACATTACGTTGTGAAATTATGTCGAATAATTATCCTTTACTTGTTGACCATATTAGCAGGGAGGCAGCTTACTTCGCTAATAGATTGAAAGAGTTGAATGAGGGAATTCTTGCCCCAAGACCAGATGAAATAATAAAAGAGAATATTTTCTTTCTCAAAATAATGGCGGACCATGCAAAGTTTATAGGCCACTTATTAGACCCTTCAGAGCGAAAATTAGTTGACCAAGCGAGAGACTTTAGTCATGATTTTGATCAATTACTTTATCAGGCAATTGACTTAGACTCTATGCGGCCCCATTCAGAAACAAAACCAATATTAAGTAATTTTTTAGATCAAAATCGCGTTTCTGTTCGTTCGTTGAGAGACTTTAAAAAACAAGCAAGAGAGTTAATAGAAGCATGTCGAATTAAGAGTAACATTCATCCTCTTTTAGCTGACCATACTTTCAGAGAGGCTGAAAGATTTTTAGAAATTATTGATATGTACGAGGCCCATTTAACTGGAGTTTGATTAATAACCATCTTAAAGCGTTAATTCAATTGTGAATTGACGCTATTTTAATTTACAGATTAGTTTTTTGGTATTTAACCTGAAATGGATAATTATGTTAACATGAGAGGGGGGAGATGTAATTGGAGCATTATGCAAGGAGTGAAAAAGTAGTTTTAGTGTTTTTATTAATAATCAATTTATTGTTATATATAACGAAATATTTACAAGATGGATACGTAATAGATATATATTTTTCTTTTTGTATCATCTATTCTATTTTGATTCTAATTGCATTGTTCATACAGTATAAGGTAAAGATTGAAAAACATTCAATTACTTATGAAGTTGCAGTTTTTCAATTTCCGATTTATAGAAGAGTAGTATTCCCACAAGAAATTAAACGCTTGAAGTTTAAGAGGGTTGGTTGGGCTAAAAAAGGATCAGTCATCCAAACCATAGCAGGTTTAAATGTACGTATTGTAAATTTCAATACTGATTATGTATTGAAAGAGTTAGAAGACTTTGCGAATGAACATGGTATATCAACTGAAAAGACAAAAGACTATTTAATATTAGAAACCAAATAGGGTTCTATTTTGCCAAGGAGAAAGGAGATTGTTTGCGCATGTTAGTTTTGGTGGAGATTTTACGAACAGTTGCAGTTGTCATATTAATTATAAGTTCGGGCTTTTATTTACGATATCTCGAAAAATCTAGGAAACAAAGAAAGCTATCCATGTTTGAATTGATCGTGTACATAATGATTCAAACTGCATATCTTTTAATTGCGGTAAGTCTGTTAATCTCAATATTTGTGAAGTGATGTTAAACATTGTGTCTATGACTAGATGACAAACTGGCTCAAAAAATTATTTTAGGCCTTTATCAAATTATTAACAGAAATCTCCTTTTAGAAATGTTAATTTAATTTCGAAAAGGAGGTGGATGTATATGTACAAATACAAAGTCAATTTATCAACACCGAACCACGATGTACTAGAATTTGAAAGCAAACTGCATATATCTTTATTACAACCGGAAATAGTAGCAGAAGATATTTGCATGGTTCATTTTAGTGATGTAAATGTAGTGCTGAATCTAGCGAATATTAGTGAGATGGAGATTAATGGAAGGGATTATCAACTTGTTGCCTATTCGAAATAGCCCTTAAACCGCCTTTCCAAATTGGAGATGGCGGTCTTTTTTAGTGTGCCCGGCATGGGCTACAACTTGGTGGTGAAAGTCCACTACAGGCTTGGCAGTAGGAACTGTTAGCTGATGGCAAGGGTGTCCACCGTGAGGTGGAATCTGAAGGAAGCCGGAGGCAAAATCCCGAACTGACGGACAGAAACTATATATAAGGCTGAATTGGAATGGACGAGTTTGCTAAACAAAACGAAGTCCAATACTGCACGAGTTCCATACAGTAAATATAGCAGTTACATGGGAGGAAGGTTGTAGCTCTTACCCGGGGAGGTCTTACAAGGGTTCCCGACAAGAGAGATGGAATATCTCACAGGAACAAGCTTACCAGTGATGGCAAGCTGAATTGTAAGAAGTCAGCAGAGGTCATAGTAGTTTCTCTGAAATGAAGGACTGAACAATAGCAATCTTGAAGAATTACGGAGGTGATGGCAGTGCAAAGACCGCAGAAAACATCGCAAGATGGCTGTTTGCAAAGGGATAAGTTGGAAACTGAAGAGTATGCAAGAGTGTGTAGTCCTGCCGTTAAAGAAGTAGGTCAACAAGATGGTATCGATTTAATTGATAAAGTAATTGATAGTAATAATCTTTTCAGAGCATGTAAGAAGGTTAAAGCCAACAAAGGTGCGCCTGGAATAGATGGAATGACAGTAGATGAACTTTTTGGTCATGTCAGTAAATACCTACCCCATCTTAAGAGAAAACTGAAAGATGGCTCATATAAGCCTCTTCCAGTCAAACGGGTTGAAATCCCGAAGGCGGATGGTACAAAACGAAAATTAGGCATTCCATGTGTTAGAGACCGTATGGTCCAACAAGCAATATATCAAGTAATAGGTGGAATAATAGACCCGAAATTTTCCGATTCAAGTTTTGGTTTTCGACCAAATAGAAACCAACACCAAGCCATAAAGAAATCTATCAAATACTATGAACAAGGCTATAAAGTGGTAGTGGATTGTGATCTCAAAAGTTACTTTGACACCATTAACCATCAAAAGCTAATGGAATACCTCAAGGAATTCATTAAAGATAAAATTATATTAAAGCTAATTTGGAAATTTCTTAAAAGCGGAATATTAGAGAATGGCTTTACCAAACCAACTGAATTCGGTGCGCCTCAAGGCGGTGTACTTTCACCAATTCTTAGTAATGATTATTTAAATCAGTTAGATATATAACTGGAGGAAAGAGGACATAAATTCGTTCGCTTTGCGGATGATTTTTGCATCTACGTTAAAAGTAAACGAGCTGGGGAACGTGTCCTTGATAGCATTACAAAGTTTTTGGAGAAGGAACTGAAGCTGACAGTGAATAAAACTAAAAGTAAGGTGGGGTCTCCGACCAAACTAAAATTTTTAGGTTTCTGTATCCACAGTACATCTAAAAGTACAGGATGTAGACCACACCACTCCGCGAAGAAAAGATTCAGAGATAAACTAAAATATAAAACTAGACGAAATCGTACTGGTAAATTTGAGGATATCGTTAAAGAAATTAATCAAGTTACGGTTGGATGGATAAATTACTATGGCATTGGTTTGATGAAAATGTTCATTCAAGATATGAGAAAGTGGCTAAACCATCGGTTAAGGCAACTTATTTGGAAAAGGTGGAAGAAAGTCAAGACAAGGTACTATCAACTTAGGAGATTAGGTATCCAACACAATGAAGCCTGGAAAGTAGCGAATACCCGTAAGGGTTATTGGAGGATTTCAGGAAGTGAAACTCTACATAAAGCTATTAGAACAAAAACGCTCATCAAATGGGGAATAAAGGACCTTAATTATTTGTATGAGCGTCGATACTTAAGTTATTGAACCGCCGTATACGGAACCGTACGTACGGTGGTGTGAGAGGTCGACTAGCCAATTAATGGCTAGTTTCCTACTCGATTTTAATGCATTGGTGGTCAAGAGGATTTTTAAGGAACTCTCAAGAGTACATATGCAATCTTCTACCTAATAAGTCTATTGGCATTGTTATTAGAATTGCAAATAAAGGGTTTTATATCTCTTTTGTAACTGTTTTGAAAAAAATCTGTAGAGAGAAATATCTATTTTTAAAATAGATGAATTTTTGAGTCATAACTCTATTAAAAATCTAATAAATACATATATGCAATCTATTACTAAAAAGAGATTTAATAGGGAGGAATTACATTGATTAGAAAAGCAACATTATCCATTTTATTGGCAGCTAGTCTTTCCTTAGGGACAGTAGCTGTATCGGCAGCACCTGTCTCAACAGGAAATTCGCAATCCGATCAGGCGTTTGATAACAAAATAGTAAAGAAAATTAAAGTTGAAAATATTTATGACCATATTGCTGAACTTTCAAAAGAACCTCGTGTTGCTGGAACAGAGAGTGAATACAACGCTGTTCAATACATTAAAAATGAATTTGAGTCTTATGGCTATGAAACAGAACTACAAGAATTCGAAATTTATAGTTACACAGCACCGACACTAATTGAATTAAATGTGGAAGGCGCAAGCTTTGACCCTAAACCATTGGACTTCACTTATGGTGTAAGTGGAAAAGTAACTGCTGAGCTTATTTATGCTGGATTAGGGGAACCTAATGATTTTGAGGGGAAAGATGTAAAAGGAAAGGTTGTGCTAATTCAACGTGGTGAACTTAGCTTTACTGAAAAAGTTTTGAATGCAGCAAAGGCAGGGGCTGCTGCTGTTCTCCTTTATAACAATACAGACGGCGTCATCAACGGGACTTTAGGTGAACCGAACGAAGAGTATGTACCTGCTCTAGCCATTACACAAGATCAAGGTGACGCTTTAAAGGCGCGTTTAGATAAAGGAGAAACTGTAACAGTCTCTTTAAAAATTGAAGGAAGTAAGACAGATGAGGCAATTTCACATAATGTAGTTGCAACGAAAGAAGCGACTCATAATCCAACAGATGAGTTAATCCTTGTAGGGGCACACCATGATTCAGTGGAAGGGGCACCTGGGGCTAATGACGATGCTTCTGGTACAGCAACCGTACTTGAGTTAGCACGAGTATTTGCAAAAACTCCAACAGATACAGATATTCAATTTATTACGTTCGGGGCAGAAGAAAATGGTTTATTAGGATCCTATGAATATGTGAATCGAATGAGCCAGGAAGATTATGATCGTACAGTTGGAATGTTCCAAATGGATATGGTTGGTAGTGAAGATGCTGGTGGGTTAATTATGTACACTGTAGATGGTGAGAAAAATATCGTAACAGATTTAGCGGCAGCGGCAAGCGCTCGTTTAGCTGAAACAGGAGAAGCGATTCCTTATGGAAAGGGAGATCGTAGTGATCATGTTCCATTTTATGAAATAGGACTTCCAGCTGCGTTGTTTATTCATGCCCCTGTTGAACCGTGGTACCATACACCTGAAGACACTTTAGATAAAATTAGTTTAGAAAAGTTAGAGGAAGTATCTACGATTATTGGTGCAGCAGTATACCAAGTAGCGCGACCTGATACGCCTGCTACAAAAAATGCAACTGTAGCTCCAAAAGAAGTGGATTATGAATTTGAGGATAGAGAGTTAGAGTAATATGCTCGTTGCCCCTGCAGATTTCTGTCGGGGCTTATATCTATTTTCAATCAAATAAAAATTGAAAAATGATTTTCCAAATTAAACCTTCCTAGCTCTAGTATTCATAATGAATAAACTTCTTTCCAACGTTCATAATAAATAGGAACTTAGGGGAGGTAGTTTGGATGGAGATACCTGCACGTGTTGGCGGGAAAAGTGAAAAAAATGAAGAAGGTAAGTTGAAATGGTGGCAACTCTCCCTTATTGGTGTCGGTTGTACGATTGGAACAGGTTATTTTCTTGGTTCAGGTATTGGGATATTCAAAACTGGCCCTTCCATCGTTATTGCCTTTATACTTGCCGGACTGACAGCGATGATCGTGTCTGAAGTATTAGGGAAAATGTTTGTTCAAGACCCGCAAAAAGGCTCGTTTCGATCGTATGCCAAAAAGGCTTATGGGCGTTGGGCTGGATTTAGTAGTGGTTGGGTGTATTGGTTTTCAGAAATGCTTATTTCTGGGAGTCAATTAACCGCACTTTCTATTCTAACCCGTTTTTGGTTTCCCAATGTGCCACTTTGGATATTAGCTTCCATATACGCCATACTAGGTATTATTGTAGTCTTAGTTGGAACAAAAGGATTTGAACGTGTTGAAAACATCTTTGCAGTTATGAAAGTAGCTGCTATTTTTATGTTTATTATCTTAGCGATTCTTGTTCTATCTGGCTTTTTTGGCGGTAGTGTGAATGATTTTACTTTACCAACGACGCTCGATGACTTTTTTGCAAATGGTATCATGGGTTTGTGGACGGCCCTTATTTTTGGCTTTTATGCTTTTGGTGGTATTGAAATTATGGGTATTTTATCCATGAGACTTGAAAAGAAAAATGAAGTCATCAAATCAACCACTGTGATGTTAATTATATTAACTTCCATCTATTTGATTTCTATTTTCTTAGCGACCGGATTTGCTGCATTTGATCAGTTCAATGCAGAAGAAAGTCCGTTTGTTATTGCCCTTGCGAACTATAATTTAGCGTTCTTCCCACATATTTTTATTGCGGGGATTATTATAGCAGGGTTTTCGACAATGGCAGCTTCCCTTTTTGCGGTGACAAGTATGCTTGTGACAATGGCTGAAGACGGTGATGCGCCAAAGCTGTTTGCGAAAAAGGGAAAACTGAAAGTACCTCCATTTGCTTTAGCATTAACGATTTTTGTATTAGTTATTTCAATAGTTATATCTAGATTAGTACCCGATCAAGTCTATGAGTACATTACAACAGCTGCTGGATTAATGCTCATTTATAATTGGTTTTTCATTCTTGTTTCATTCCCAAAACTGATAAAAGCAACGAGGTTTGATCATATCAAGAGATTTTTTGCGATGTTTCTAATACTGCTTGCTGTCAGTGGTACGATTCTTGACGAAACAAACCGAATTGGCTTTTTTGTAAGTATCTTATTCATTGCATTGGTAATCATAGTCATATTGTTTATGAGAAAAGGCAAGAAAAAGAATAAAAGGAAAAATGAATTACCACGTGGCATATAGCTTCAATGGTATTTACGGTTAAATTAGAAAAATAATAATTTTACGGCTTGTACACCGAAATATAATCCAAATCCTATTAGAGATAGTCCTGATATGATGGAAATCAAACCGAGGACTTTCGCTTTAAGTAGTCGTTTAAAGCTGCTTGCAATAAGTGCCATCGTGATATCCCAAATAAATAGTCCGACAAAGATAGCAAAGCTATAGAAGATGACGTGATTCATATCATATGTTGAAACGGTTTCAACAAGTACGGAACCAAATATACCTAGCCAGAACAGAATTGATAATGGGTTTGTGATGGACAGTAAAAAACCATAAAGGAACGACTTCTTTAATGTTCTACCTTTCACATATTTCAATTCGACTTCTTTTTTGGCACTCAATATACTATCGACGCCGGTATAGATTAATACAAAACAACCAAATGACCATAATAATGTTTGCATAAACGGTGTCTCAAGAAATTGAGAAACGCCCAAATAGACAATCAGCATGTAAAAGGCATCGGCTAACATCGCACCTAAACCGACTAACCAGGCATGGAAAAAGCCGCCATATATCCCTTTTGTTAATTGTGCGGCATTTACTGGCCCGATTGGAGCAGCCAGTGATATTCCTAGAAAAACGTATCCAAAGAAAACATTCATTTTTAGACTCCTTTAGAAATAGAAAAAATGGTTAATACCATCCTATTCATTGCGGAGCCATTGTAGGACAAATTATCAAATAACGAATTAGTATAAAATGTAAGGAGTAGAACCAATGCCTGTTTTTATGTATCAAACCTTCGAAATTAAACAAGAAAAGTTTAAAGAGGCAATTGAAAATTTACAGGAGATAAAAAAATATCGGAATGAGCAATATGATCATTCTGTTGAAGTGTTTATTCCGATTACTGGTCATGATTATACGTACGCAATCATGGCAACCTATGAGAGTTTGGCAGAAGTTGAAGTTCAAAATAGAAAAATGTATGACGATGAACAATATTTAAAATTAATTGGAGACTTTTTCTTGGATCATGTCGTTCAGGGAACGATGAATACACAAATTTATCGAGGAATAAATAAAAAAATTGCAAGTAAAGAAGAGAAATAAGGTGGCGATTGTAATAGTTGGATGCTTGCGTATGGGAGTGGAATGAAAATGTGATGGTGTTATGATCATCACATTTTTTTATTCCCTTTTTTTAACAAAACTCTAGAATTGTAATACTTTTCATTAGTATAAGTGGTGATTAACAGGAATATAGTATTCTGTTGGCGAACTTGTAATGTGAATAATTCTATTATTGTACGATTTATTATTAAGGAAACGGTGGGGTGTGGGATATGGGTAAGTATACGATTACAGAATTAATAAACAACACACAGCAGGTGGACCGGGAGCAAGGCTTTTTTGAGCTAGAGACACCACGTATGTTAGAGGTCAATTTAAATGGAATGGTCTGGGCGAAAGCTGGTTCAATGATTGCGTATAATGGAAATATTAAGTTTGAGCGTGAAGGAATTTTTGAACATGGGCTAGGTTCAATGTTTAAAAAGGCATTAACGGGTGAAGGTACATCATTGATGAAAGCAACGGGGCAAGGAAAATTGTATCTTGCTGATAGTGGAAAAAAGGTAATGATTCTTCAATTACAAAATGAGGCCATTTATGTTAATGGGAATGACTTACTTGCGTTCACACCCTCAATTCAACACGATATTAAAATGATGAGAAAAGTTGCGGGTATGTTGTCTGGCGGTTTGTTTAATGTGCGTTGTGAGGGTACAGGATTAGTGGCAATCACTGCTCATTATGAAGCACTCACATTACGCGTTTCACCAGGCAACCCAGTTATTACGGATCCGAATGCGACAATTGCTTGGTCTGGTAATCTTCAACCACAATTCCAAACTGACGTCTCATTAAAAACGTTTATTGGGCGAGGAAGTGGCGAATCGTTGCAAATGAGGTTTGAAGGAGACGGTTTTGTGATTGTTCAACCATATGAAGAAGTGTACATGCAGACAGAGAGTAAATGAACTGAGAATTCATAATAGACAGAAGGGCATTAATCTATTTGATTAACGCCCTTTTTGTTCATGAGTTGTGATTTGGCTTTGCATAAAGTTTTTATGCAGATTAATTCAATCTCTGCTCATCGTATGCTTTTAAATAGGCATCCAATTTCGATTGGCTCTTTCGAAGGGCTAGATAGGCTACGACAAATTTTTTGTATTTGTTATAGCACTTATGACATCTGAGTCCAATGAATTTTCCTTGTTCATTATGCAACTTATATCTGGCCTCTTTGAGTGGTTTATTGCAATTTTTGCAACGTGTTATATCTACAATATTACTAACCTCTGGCAACTTTTGTTTGCTCCATTTAAACATTTTCAAATACACCCCTAATGTTTTATAGTAAGAAACTTATCAATTCGCCTTTGGATTTCTATTATTTCTCCCATTCTTTCTATACCCTATTATTCAAGTATGAAAACATATATTTGTTTTTTTATTAAAATTTTAAAGATAGAATAAATAGATTTTTACTTAAGCGATATAATCTTTAGTCTGATACAATAACAATAAATTTAAATTGAGATAGTATATGAGAGAATGATGATGCCTATAAAGGAGGATTTACATTGACTATTAAAACGATTACACCAGAAGGTTTAGTTCAAAAAATGAATGATCAAGAAAAGATTGTGTTATTGGATGTACGAGCTGAGGAAAAATATAACGACTATCATATTGAGGATTCGAGTATAGAGAATGTAAACATTGATAAAGCCACTATTTTTAACTTAGAAGAGAGTGAAGAAGGTAGCATTAGCATGTTGCCGAAGGACAAAGAAATTGTTGTGACTTGTACAACCGGAAATTCAGCGACAAAATGTGCTAACATCCTTTCTAACCGAAATTATGACGTTATTGTTTTAGAGGGCGGTATTACGGCTTGGAAGGAATATTTAAAAACTAGAGGTTGAATTTTGAAAACGAAAGGGTAAGCCTACATCACAAGGTTACAACTCCTATGGGATATGGTTGGGGTTATAAGTACACCTTTCTCACATATACATGAACTGTATATGAATAGAGGGAGGTTCTTCATGCAATATTACTATGGAAACCAGATGCCATTGCGTGTACTTGATGAGGCTGAGTTTTGGAAGCACCAAGAGGAGGAACATACAGTTGTTATAAGAGAATTGGTACCTAATCTCGAACAAAAGTATGTAGATGCATTAAAAGAATGGGAAAAAGCTTTTGCCAACACACATCAACAAGTCGTAAGGTTCATTGAAACGGTTAACCGTTCCCAAGGGAAGGTTTCTCAAAGGCTTTTTCAAGATATTTTACAGCTTACTTCTTATTGTTTACAACAAAGCAATCAATTTATAGAATTTTGTCGCGCATTAATTAGTGATAGCGAACCAATTAACACCAATCCGACTGCTAAAGTAGTCATGAATCATATTATCGTTGAGTCAGAGTATTTCATTGGTGTTGCGCAAACGATTTTATATCAGCAACAAGGATAATATGGAAAGGGCATTCATCCAATTAGGAAGGATGTCCTTTTTTGTAATTCAAGAGTTATGGTATATTACTTTCATTTTTCCCTAAAATAAAAAGACAAAACCAACTGAATGTGGATTTTGTCTCAATTTTTTATTCGTTATGTATGTTAAGCCATGCACCTACTTTGACAGCCGAACATAAGTGTTACTCTTGTCGACAGCTCGGGTCAGGCTACCCCGCGGCACATGGATGAAACCACTTAATGCTGCTTCCTTCCGGATCTGACATGGTTCATGGGTATCCATTGCGCAGGACCCAACCGTCAACACTACGTGCAAAAGGCAAACCCTACAATACGGACAGCCTAGGATGGGACTTCATTCTCGCTAGAGCGGATTGCGAGTTACAGGGCACCGCTACCTCCCCAACTAGCACGACTTAACTATTATTATGATATAATATTTTTATGATTATTTCAATGGATTTTTGATATTTGAAATTGGGAATTTCTTGTTTGTTTAAATATAGAAGTGATACCGATTATCTGCTATTTGGATTAGGGCATAAAAAACCTCTTATGACTCACAATAAATGTGAGGGAGGTGAGCGAGCATGGGTAGCAATAAACATAAGAACAATAAAACACAAGATCGTAAAAAACAACAAAATCAAAATCAAAATGCGAATAGACCACGTGCAAATAGAGAAGAGTTCGCTGAGGACGTAAATTTCAAAGAAAACCGTAACCAAAATAACGATAATTGTTAATAGGTTTTACAATTAAAAAGAAAGTATGTATAGAGTGATTTTTAATCGTCGGTTTAAAATTTAACGAATTTGTAATATTGTTATTGAATAATTTAACGACCTTAGACCGAACCCTAATAGAGATCACTTTAAGCAAAGTGTCTATATTGGGGGTTTTTCTAATACGAAATATATTAGAATGGCTTTTATTTAATTTGAATGAAAGGAAGTTACAAGTATGGAACAAGGGAAAGTAAAATGGTTTGACTCTGAGAAAGGTTTTGGGTTTATTGAACGTGATGGAGGGGAAGATGTGTTTGTCCATTTTTCTGCCATCCAGACTGAAGGATTCAAATCTTTAGAAGAGGGTCAAGCAGTAACATTTGAAGTAGAAGATGGACAACGCGGCCCACAAGCGAAAAACGTACAAAAAGCATAAATACGATTATTAACAGACTCTACAAACGTAGGGTCTGTTTTATTTTGAAGGGTAGTGGATATGGTGAGCATTATACTACCCCTGTATAATAAAAGATACATATACCAGAATTAGGTAGAACTTTTCAATTCATTCATTTGAGAAGTTTTTTTTATAAATAGATGAGAGATTGATTCGATTTGTTTCGTTGTAGTAAGTGAAAAAGCTTATTAATGAAAAAGGAGATTATCGATGACATGTAGTGAAGGGAACTTTATAAGATATTTAAAAAAGCGGCATGAGGCTGCGTTGAATTTTATTGTAGAGGAATATGGAGGATTGGTTCATGCCATTAGTGTTCATATCCTCTCAAAAATGGGTCAAGAAGCGGTTGATGAGTGTATCAATGATGTTTTCTTAAGTGTTTGGCAAAAGGCAGATCAGTTTATAGGTAGTACAGCTGATTTTAAGAAATGGATCGGGATGATTGCTAAATATAAAGCAATAGATTTGTATCGTCAATTGGAAAAGAAAAGGGCACGTGAGCAGGCTGACTCATGCATAACTGAATTTGCGTATCGAGGAGATATTCAGACACAACTAATACAGCAGGAACAAAAAAATGAACTATTACTCGCGATGAATGAGTTACCGGAAATGGACCGGGATATCTTTATGATGAAATATTTTCTTGATATGTCCAGTCAGGAGATTGGTGAACAACTTAATTTGAGTATTACAGCAATAGATAATCGGTTATATCGAGGGCGCAAGAAACTAGCCCAAAATAAACAATTAAAGGAGCGATACACGTGAGCAATGATTTTCAGCAATGGTTAGATTTAGACATCGAGAAAATTGAGGAAAAACCGTTGAACGAACTACAAAAGAACACTATTAAGAACAATATTTTGGGTAACAAGAAAAGAAATAGAGCAAAAAAATCTTGGTTAGTGGCTGCCGTTGCAGGGGTCACGATTCTTTCAACTAGTTATTTTACATTACCAACGATTGCGAGCCAAATCCCTTTTATTGAGAATATCGTCTCCTTTGTAGACCCAGATTTTGTACCGAGTCATTATGAGGAACTATCAACAGTTATAGGTGAAGTACAGTCTAGTAATGGAATTGATTTGATGATTGAAAGTGCTGTGTTTGATGGGACCAACTTAATTATTACTTATGCAGTCAAAACAGAGAATGATTTAGGAGACAACCCTAATGTCAAACAGAGATTAGATATTAAAGGTAGCACGGGAATGGGTAGTGTAAGTAGCTTTGAAAAGATAGATGAAACAACCTATGTTGGAGTTGAGAAAATTAGACCATATTTTAATGGTTCTTCTCCTGAAGAGGTAGCGATCATTTGGCAACCAGAAGCTTTTATTAATAGTTCAACAGAGAGCTCATTTGCAGGGGATTGGTCGTTTGAATTTAAAATATCAGCTTTACCGACAAACACTCAACAGGTAGCGGCCACTTCCACAAATGACGATGCCGAGTTTATGATTACATCCGTTACGTATTCGGATTTAACTGCGGTATTAAAATATGAATTCAATATTGCTGAAAGTGTGAAGAAAGAATGGCCGTTTTCTACAGTAGACATTGTTGAAGTGAAAGATAATTTCGGGAATATTCATGAGATTCATGGGAATGGTGGAATTGTTTCAGAAGACGGACATGGATTTGATTGGAGTGCTACTTTATATACTTTAACGGAGGAAGTGACAACATTAACGGTCACACCAGAAATTTATTATAGTAAAGGTTCAGGCGTTCAGCTTGAAAGAGAGGAAATGGAACCAATTGTCATTCATTTGGATAAATAGCCCTCTGTCCTATCGCCTGCAGCTGAAGGTGCACCTGTTGAGTTAGCACTAAGTTATAGCGAGAACCTAAATGCTACAGACTCGAACACAACGGACAAACTTGAGATTTCTGATGCGAAAGAGTGGGTACATGTCCGTTTTGAAGATAATCAATTGCAACTGATTCATTTTGAATAGAAGGTAAAAGTTGGAGTCATGTATAATATGGAATTTAGAAGGCTATAAAATCATTCGAGATTTTATAGCTTTTATTTTGTAAATGAAACCGAAATATAGTGTGCTTTGTCTAACTTTATAGGAGAGGGGGAACTCGTTTGACAGTTGATGAAAAAGAACGGTACTTAAATATGGCAATGGATGAACATGGTGACTACTTAAAGCACTTAATTTATACATATGTAAAAGACATCCAAAAAGCGGAAGATATCGTTCAAGAAGTATTGATTAAATTTTATAGGAGTCTCGATCAGTTCGAAGGTCGTTCCTCTATTAAAACGTATTTATACCGAATTGCCGTAAACGAGTGTCAAAACTATTTAAAGAGTTGGCATGTTCGAATGTTTGATGTAACCGAAAAGATGAAACTTTGGAAAAGCCGAGCTTCTGCAGAATCAGAATTGATAGATCGAGAGAAACATCAGAGCGTCGCAGACTTAGTGAATCGTCTACCGGTTAAATATCGAGAGGTGATTTGGTTGTACTATTATGTTGATCTGTCGGTATCGGAAATTGCTGAAGTGATCAATTGCTCCACAAATACTGTAAAGACTCGGCTAGCAAGGGGAAGAAAATTAGCTAAAATGACCATCGAGGAAGGGGTTGTAGAGATTGAATTTTAAAGAGGAACTCAAAAGAACGCTTCCTGCCAATTTGACATTAACCGATAGGGAAAAGGCATCGGTTCGTAATCGTATTCATGAAACGAATGTTAGTAGATATCCGTTAAAACCAGCTTTCATCTCTGTACTCTTCGTACTAATCGTTGGTGTTTTTGTTGTAGCTAATATTCAATCAACTAATAAAAAAGAAATAGCATCGAATGAAATGAATGAACCAACTGTAGTAGATGAAGCTTCACTGAATGGAATAGAATCAGACTATACGAAGTTTACAATATTACCGTTAACGGATGAACAAAAACAGCAATATTATGAAGAATATAAAATAATGGTAGATGAAGCAAACAATCTAAAATTAGGGATGAAACTTGAACTTGATTCATTTGAGGAGTTTTCTTATTGGGTGTCACTAGAAGACTTTGAAAAAAGGATCCAAGGTTACGTAGATAGTTATGTGCAAACGGAACGTGAAAAAGTAAAGGCTGCTTCTTCTAATCTTAAAGAGGTAGAAACAAATGCTTATGGAGAAACAACAAAGGGCACATTTATGTATATATCAGGCATTTTAAAAGAAATTGAGGTCACTGCCAAGTTTACTACTCAATATAGTGCTGAAGAAGATCGTCAGTTAATCTCAGGGGTTGATCACATATCGTCAGCTTTAGTTTATACCGATAGAGGTGAATGGGAGCAGACTCATTATGATGCATCTATCCTAGATAACGGACGAATGATTAGAATTAGAGTTGAAGGAATATTCCATTACTTAGGCACGTCTTATGAGAAAGCATTTACAATCGAATACCATTGCGATGAAGCTGGTAATATATATTAATTTGGATTTTAGACGATATAGTTGCAGAGTCGAAGTGTAAACGCCAATACCAAATGGTAAAGGCGTTTTGTTTTTTTATTAAAATATTAATTTACTTTGACACTTTCAAGTAGACGTTTCATTGATTGAATTTGTCCTAAGTGCATGGCTTCATGGAAGGCTGCTATGGCTGCCAATTCACCTACAGTTTTCGTATGGAAGATAGGTTCGGGTAATTCTTGATTGAATACCTCATCGGAAAGGTCGTTTATGCGTACGAGCTGAGTGTTAATTTTCTCAAGCAGTGTTTCTAATGAAGGGATTTCTTCATTCCAATCAGCTGGCTTTGAACCTGTTGCAAATAATGAAAAATAATTTGCCGGAATAGTTTCTTGTCCTTTGAATAAGAAGAATTCTGCGGTAGCTAAAATATGCCCTACTTGCCAACGGATGTTGTTGTTAAATCCTTCAGGTATAACATCTAGAATTTCAGGTGAAATACCTTCTAACGTATTAGCTAAATAATTTCTTGTTACCGCAAATTGTTTTTTTATGACACTCATCGTTAACCCTCCTCAATATAGAGCCCTCATATGAACGAAGCCTATACCATTCTATTAAGAGATAGGTAAATGTATGAAGAAGATTCCTTATAATCGGTGTTATTTTTTCCTTGTACTGAATTCCAAAGTCGGTAAGATATGTTTCGTTTTTTATATGAAAAAATCGGTAGCGAAAAGCTTTCGTAAAATAACTTTATTAAAATTGTAACCATTAAAATTTCAGTATAGTATATGATCAATTTATGCTAGAATGTAAGTTTGAAAGGAAATAGTACATGAACAGAACAGCATATTTTGATAATGCAAAAGCAATTTTAATATATTTAGTTGTGTTAGGGCATTTAATGTCGGGTTCTTTGAAAGAAAATCCGTATTTAGATACGTTATATTTAGTAATCTACCTTTTTCATATGCCGGCATTTATTTTAATATCAGGGCATTTTACTAGAACTATTAAAAGGATAGAAGATGTAAAGAAAATAGCTAGAACATTGTTACTACCTTATATCATTTTCCAAGTATTATATACGCTCTACTATAAGAACATTTTTGGTGATCATGTAGAACTTAACTTTTTTGAACCACGTTACGCCTTATGGTTTTTATTGAGTATGATCCTGTGGAAAATCATGTTGTCCGCATTTAGTCGACATAAAGCGATGATTGTGGTCTCTATTATTTGTTCCTTGCTGGTCGGCTATATAGGTGAAGTTAATGAATGGCTGACTCTATCAAGAACCTTCTTCTTCTTCCCTTTCTTCTTATTGGGCTATTACTTAGATCGCGAACAGTTCATTAAGTTAAAAAACAAATGGAATTTGAGAGTAGCAAGTCTATTAGCGGTTTCACTTGTATTAGTTGTTTATGTATATGGAGATGTTCGTTGGAAAGAATGGCTTTTTGGACGATTGCCATATGAAGAGATTAGTTATGGGATTTTTGAATCTGGTTTTATAAGTAGGCTGTTTATTTATGCGTTAATGATATTGAGCACCTATATTTTCTTATCTCTCGTTCCTAAGGGGAAACAATGGTACACGAGTGTTGGAGGAAGAACATTAAGCATATATCTACTTCATTTATTGTTTGTAAGAGCCATTAAGGCAACAGATTTCTATAATTGGATAGAAGATACAGGCTATTATGTTCTGTTATTGGGCATCGCCTTGATTGTTGTGTATGTTCTTTCGAGTAATTGGGTGTGGAAGGGTATGGCTCCACTAATTACAGTAAATAAGAAAAATAAATAGAATGTGAGGATCTAGATTTCTTTATCTAGATTCAGACTGTTGACAAACTCAAAGAATGTTGGGATTGTTTACAGTCTTTTTTTCTTTATACAATACATTTGAGATCGTCGATTTACGTTACAGGCGCTACACTTTCCACGGGCACGGCCTCAGCCTTTTCCTTCGCTGTGCTCAGTCCGGGTGCTTCGGCTCGTGCTGTTCCCGTAGGTGTCTTCGCTCCTGTAACGAAAATCGACTTGTATTAGTTAATACAAAAGTGTTGTGCTTCTAATATTCTGAGGTGATGATAACTGTGATGATGAAGAAAGGGGCGGTGGCTAAACATCGCTTTCGCATCTTCAACTATCAGGTGCATTTCAAGAATAAGAAACATGCCTTTTCGATAACGCATTTTTAAGTACAACTAGTGAAAGTGAAATTAGCGGAGATTTTCCGGTTAAATGCCGAATGCACCTCTATTCTGGGGTAAATAAGGGTAAATTTTCCGACTATGCAGAGGTAAATCCTCCATTTTCACCTTATTCGAGTCGATAGGCGGAATCTCTCCGTCTATTTCAGCTGTTTTTTATTCTATTTTCCAATTAAGCGGAAATTTTCCGGTTACTTATTAACCCGAACGCCTAAGTGTGAGTAACCCATTTTGATTTTTTTAATTTCACTCATTCTATAACTAAGCCAGTAGATGATGGATAAGGTTGAATCCCCTATGATTTTACATATAAGTTTGAATATATGGTAAAATTAATATTTTAAGAATAACAACAAGAAATGAGGTTTAGATGTGAAAAAGTCTATGGCGGTAATTGGGGTTATAAGTATTCTTTTAGTAGGGTGCGGAAATGAAGAAGTTGAGCAGCCAAAGCAAGTAGTAGAAGAAACCCCGGTAAATGATTCGACAAAAGAAAAGGAACCGACAACTCTCAATGTAGAATTTGGAGAAACGCTTGAAATTAATCCACCTTACATAGTAGGAGAGGAACATTATAGTCTTTCGTTTGCAAATCCAAGAATCGAACAGGATTTTTTACTTATTGGTACGACAGGCAATGCAGATCATCACATTAACGATGATAACTATTTTTTATTAGTTGATGTTTCGATTGAAAACTTACATAGTGAAGAGCTTGATTTGCAAATAGCAGACCACGTTTATCTATACGATAAAAACGGACGTGAAGTCCTTTACCATATGGAAGAAGCCGATAGTCAATTTGCTAAGGAAATTGAAGCCTTCCAATCAGCTAAATTGCGTCCTGAAGGTAAGAATGAAGGAACAATTGTACTTAGAATTCCAAAAGAAACAGAGTTATCTGAGTTAATCTATAATGACATAGGCAACAATGGGAATGAATACATTTATACTTTATCATTCTAATGACAAAAATAGTTTAATATCATAATGACATCTATTACAAAACGTAAGATTAAACAGGATGGGACATAAATAAAATTCTAAATTTATTTCTTATTAAAAGTTGTAATTATTTGCTATGACTATTTGTTGCTTGGAACTTAGGCGGCGAGTGCATCTACACCTGTCGCTTTGCTTTCGGTGCAAAAAAAGATTGCACCTGTCGCTTTGCTTTCGGTGCAAAAAAAGATTGCACCTGTCGCTTTGCTTTCGGTGCAAAAAAAGATTGCACCTGTCGCTTTGCTTTCGGTGCAAAAAAGGATTGCACCTTTCGCTTTGCTTTCGGTGCAAATAAATTTGTCGCTGCACTTTCGATGCGAGGCAAAGTATTCCTGCGGGAGCAAAGAGCAGTTCGAGACCCGCAGAGCGAGGAGGCTAAGAAGCCGCCCTGGATGCCCGTCCGCCGAAGCGGAAAGCAACATAATGCTAAAAGCAAAAAACTGCTAATCAGTTTGTACCTGAATAACAGTTTTCTCACTTTTGTTCTAGCCTCTTTTTATCCTCGTTCCGCTCAACGTGCATCATAATTTTAGTAACGAAATCTTTTTCTCCATTTTTTACGAGCGTATCATAAATATATTCCTCAAAAACATATTCGCCCAGAGTTAGATTTAACCGTTGCATTTCTGAAAATAGGCGCTCATAGGTTTTATGTATCGTCTTTGCTTCCCCGATATGATAGCCAATAAGAAAATCCCCTTTAATAGCTGTAAAATACGGATAACCTTCTTTTGGATTGGGTTGTTCAATATATAAATAACTATAATTTGTGAATTCTCCCTTTAACACGTGTTCCCGTTTCGTTATAACGCCTAACGGATAACCTGTATCAAGCTGTGATACGTACACTTCATCGATAAAATCTGATACGACTTCTACAAACTCTTCGTCAGTAATGTTTTCAATATTTCTACTTAAATAGAGTGATGCTTCTGGTAATTGTTCAAGCTTAATTTGTTGGAAATCCAGCTGTGATGCTTCTTCGGCTAATTTAATTTTTGTATTAATAATTTTCTCCTTCAACTCAATTTCCTGGCGCATTTTCGTGATTTCTTCTTTCTGTTGATACATGAGAGACAGGAAGTTTTCAGGGGATTTATGGTTCATGTAATGTTGAATATCGGTTAGAGACATACCGAGATCTTTTAGTAAATCAATCACTATAAATAGTTCTAACTGAAATATCGAATAATAACGGTATCCTTTTTCATTTTTTAACACTGGAGATAAAAGACCAATCTGATCGTAATAAATCAGGGTCTGTTTATTGACCTTACACAGCTTTGCGAATTCTCCGGTTGTCAGATATTTGCCATCTTTTTTCACTTTTCTACAGCTCCGTCCTTGACTATATAGTTACTATATACCATAGGATAATGAGTGTAAAACAAACGGAATCAGTTTAGGCGTAAAACAAAACTCGAGATGTTTTCGCTGGATAAGAGCATGTTATTTGCGTCATCTTATCGTATTAGTAAGGAGAAAGAAAAAATGAAAGCGCAGAATTTTACCCTCTGGTTGTTGTTAATGAATTTGTTCATTGCCTTTTTAGGTATTGGATTAATTATTCCGGTATTGCCATCTTTAATGAATGAATTAGGGATTGATGGAACAACAGTTGGTTATTTAACGGCAGCCTTTGCCATATCGCAATTAATCTTTTCACCATTTGCTGGGAAAGCAGCAGATAAATTCGGTAGAAAGATTATGATTGTGTTAGGATTATTTATTTTCGGGGTATCGGAATTCTTATTTGGAACCGGGAAAGAAATTGGAACATTATTCGTATCACGTATTCTAGGTGGGATTAGTGCTGCCTTTATTATGCCAGCAGTTACGGCTTATATAGCGGATATTACAACGAAGGAAACACGCCCTAAAGCATTAGGCTATATGTCCGCTGCGATTAGTACAGGGTTTATTATTGGTCCAGGGATTGGCGGGTTTTTAGCAGACTTTGGAACGCGGGTGCCATTTTTCTTTGCAGGGGGACTGGGTATATTCGCAGCCATTCTATCTTTGGTTATCTTAACTGAACCAACACGTGGGGAAGAAAGCAATACTCCAAGTGAGATACAAACAAATGCTGGTGTTAAACGTATTTTTGCACCGATGTATTTTATTGCGTTTATTTTAATATTTATTGCATCATTTGGGTTAGCTGCCTTTGAATCGTTCTTTAGTTTATTTGTCGACCACAAGTTCCAATTTAAACCTTCAGATATTGCGATTGTCATTACAGGTGGAGCGATTTTTGGAGCTGTTTTTCAGGTGTTACTATTTGATCGGTTAACAAGGGCTTGGGGAGAAATTAAACTAATACGCTATAGCTTGCTTTTATCAGCTATTCTTGTATTTTTAATGACAGTTGTGCATTCCTATTTTGGGATCTTACTTGTGACATTTATCGTATTTGTTGGGTTTGACTTATTCCGTCCAGCAGTCACATCGTATCTTTCAAATATTGCAGGGAATGAACAAGGCTTTGTAGGTGGGATGAATTCGATGTTTACAAGTTTAGCAAACATCTTTGGTCCTATAGTAGGTGGAAGATTATTCGATATCGATATCAATTATCCATATTATTTAGCAGCTGTGGTAGTAGCTCTTGGTGTAATTCTTACCGTGTTTTGGAAGAAGCCTCAGTTGAAACCAGTAACTGAAGTAAAGCATAGTGTTGCAAAAATATAATGAAATGAGACCTTAAGTAGGGTTAATTATAATCCTGTTTAAGGTTTTTTAAATGAATTTCATATGGGATAATAATGGATAGTAATAAAAAACTCTTACATGATGATAATTTAACCTTATAAGACAGGTTTTCTTTTAAATATAAAATTTTCATTTAAATCTATCATATTCTGATAGAATTGGTTTGCGTATCAAGTATTCTATTGAGGTGAAATGGTATTGAAAACAAAGCTATTTATGATAATGGCAACATCTCTGGTTGCATTATTTGGTTGTAGTAACAGCGGCACGTCTTCTTCTGATACAACTGAAAAAGATTTGCAAGTTCAAGAATCTGTGGAAGAGACAGTCGAAGAAGTAAGTGTTCCTTTAACTACAGAGGAATTAAACAAGTCCTTAAGTGAGCAATATCAAATCGATGTTACAATATCAGAAGAAATCAAAACTGATGATTCAAACATTGAAGAGGTAATTGAGGTAATGATAGAAAACTTACAGCTTGCTGGTGAAGAAAATTTAGTTGAGTACATGAAAACGAACGTGAATGAAATAGCTGTAATCCAAGAAAATATCGATAGCACAAAAGCACTTTTCGATAACTATGATATTGAATATGAACTGTTAGCTATCGACATTCAAGAATTATCGGATGAACATGCGATCGTTACAGTAACTCAACAATCAGTTTCAACTTATGTAGCAGAAGGTTATTTATATGATGATAATATTGCGACTGCAACACATACGTTGAAAAAAGAAGATGGTACATATAAATTCGAAGCAACTAATTTAGACAATGTAGAATTTATTAATTAAAAAAGATGTTTGACTGTTAATATTATGGCCTGTATCTAAGAATTTTCTTAAGATACAGGTCATTTTTTATTCGTTTAAATAACAACTCTTTTTAATCGGATTCCTAATGTGCATAAAATATCATGGCTGACTGTGTTGAGCTTAACTGCAACATCCTCGATCCTGATTGTTTCGTTCTGATCGGCTCCAACTAAAGTGACAGTATCACCTACTTGAACATCCACATGTTTAGTAATATCAATCATCATATGGTCTGTACAAACAGAGCCGATCATCGGAACGCGATATCCCCGTACTAATACTTCTCCATTTGATGTGGATAGTTGACTTGGAATACCGTCCGCAAGTCCAATGGGTAAGACGGCAATTCGTTTATCTTCAGTCGTAATATTTTCCTTACCATATCCTAAAGTGGCACCAGCTTGCACTTGTTTAATAATAATAACTTGTGTTTTAAGTGAGAGAATAGGCTTTAACGGAAGTTCTTGGACAGTTGGATTGTAATGGCTCCGAATTCCATAAATGAGGGTACCAATTCTCGCAAAATCATAAGTGAGGTGTGGATAATTCAATACACCATAACTATTTTGAAGATGAGTTTTCGGTAGTTGGATGCCATATTCCTTTATATGTTGTAATAATTCATTAAAGCGGTTGATTTGTTGGTTCGTAAATTCAACATCCACTGCGTCTAGAGTATCGGCTCTTGAAAAATGACTATAGATTCCCTCGACCTGTAGGTTCTCCATTTGAAAAATGGATAGTATTTTTTGAACATCCGTATGTTTTTCGCCTAGACGATTCATGCCCGTATCAACTTTAATATGGACTCTAAATGGTCCGCCTTTTGAATTTAAATCTTTGGCATATGGATAATCAATCACATTTTGAATCAAATTCCATTTGAGTAATTGGCTATAATCTTCAATAGGGGTATAACTCATAATAAGAATATCTCCATGGAAGCCCGCTTTTCTAATATCAATTGCCTCACCTAAAGTGGCCACTGCTATTGAATTGACTCCAAGTTTTTGGATTTCCATTGCAATTTCTTCTGCTCCATGACCATATGCGTTTGCCTTTAACACGGCCATTAGGTTTGTACTCTTCGGTAAATGATCATGAATGACTTGAACGTTATGGGCGAGATGACTAGTATTTATTTCAATCCATGCGCGGTGTCCCATTTTATCAATCATCCTCCAATATTGTTCATGCTTATTAGTAGCATGAACCATTTTTACGTATATCAACACTTGTTTTACATAGAGTTTGTGCCAATTCTAATGAAAGGATAATCTCCCAAAGGGAATGTTAATAACAACTTTTTAAGAAGTAATTCTCATTATTTTATTTTTAAAATGAGAATTCCTTATCCCTTTTTTTCTCATACTATTTTTGACACGGATATCATGAAAAGAGGAATGAAACATGTTTTATTACAAAGAAGAGTTAATCAATATTATTAAACCAGACAAACCAGATCCAGAAGCAGCACGTGTATTGCAAGAAACATTAGGTGGCCGTTTTGGTGAAATGAGAACGATGATGCAGTTCTTTTTCCAAAGCTCCAATTTTAGAGGGAATGCAACACAATATCGTGATCTCATTAAAGGTGTATTTTTAGAGGAGATTGCCCATGTGGAGCTTGTACAAAATACAATTAATCAATTGTTAAATGATTCTGGTTTATCATCACCACCTGGTGCTAGTGGTGTAGACCAAGCACCGTTAGATGAGGCAGTAAGACATGCAAATCCCCATCATTATATAATGGGTGCACAATCCTCTCTTCCTGTTGATGCAGCTGGAAACCCTTGGAATGGTTCATGGGTGTACTCACATGGAAATTTGATTTCAGACTTATTAGATAATCTAGTGCTTGAATCAACTGGTGTACTTCAAAAAACAAGAATATACGAAATGAGTTCTAACCAAACGTTCCGTGAGACATTAGCTTTCCTCATTGTTCGTGATAATGCACACCAAAACGCTTTTGCTAAAGCTTTAGAGACATTAGGCGTAGATTGGGGAAAACTATTCCCTGTACCGAACTACGACATCAATAAATACCCTGAATGTAGAAAGTATGTAGAGATGGGCTTCCATAATGCTCAATTTAACTTTAGACTTGACCCAACACGTATTGGGGAGATATTCCAAGGAGAAACGCCGAGTAGAAATGGTGGCATGCTACAAGTTGTGGAGCCACCTCAAGGGTACCCTGTTCCGTTAATGCCAGAAATGCCGAATGAGCATAGCCCTGGCCTTTCGGATATGAATAACTAATGTACGTAGAGCCCCTAGTAATGCTGGGGGCTTTTTAAAATTGGTATAGGTTTAGTGTGAATCTCGAAAATTTGGAAACATTTAACTGGCTAAATTCGTCTGTAATTAGGGCGGTGTGATAATGAAAAAATGGTCAATCTTTGCTTCGTTACTCTTAGCGATCGCGTTATTATTCATATGGTCTAAAACTGCTTCAACGAATCCACTTGAAGTTATCAATTCATATAATAAAGAGTGGGGGATTAATCTCCCGCAACCGAATGAAGGCAAAGAAATATGGAGTTCGGAAAATAACTTTCATGGTGATGGTGAATGGGTCAATGTTTTTCGCTACTCAGAGGAAATAACACTTTCGGAAAGTGGATTGGAATCGTTAACAGCTAATAATCTAAATGAGGCAAGAAAAAGCGTAGAAGAATTTATTCACGCGACTCTCTCGGTCTACTACGATGATGACAAAGAAGAGGTGCAGAAGGTATTTGAACAATTTACCATTATCCCTGAGATTGGTGATTATTATTTCTATAGTGAAAAAAATGAAGGATTTGATTATTTTATTGCACTATTTAAACGTGATGAGTCTACATTATATACATTTGAATGGCATCAGTAAGAAGATATTTCTAACGAAACGGCGTTTCCATTATGGAGAACGCTTTTTTATATAGGTAAAGTGAATGAATTAGGTGGGATGTAACATTTTTCCATAAAATCCGTCTAAGAAATAAAGGAGTCTTGTATAAAGGGGAATTTATGAAAAAGCTAATTGTTTGGGCTGTGCTATTTGTGTGTGTGATGGCAGGTTGCAATAGTGTGAATAGTTCTAAGGATATTGATATGTACTCTGATAACGAGTTGCCGCCGTTCATTTCATTGCCAGAGGATATTGTTGATATGCATGGAGAATTAAAGAACGAGGAGAGGGTCGAAGAATTTTTCATTCGCGTTCAACAAGGAAAAGATGATTCCATTCGAGTCGTCAAATATACAACAGAAGGGGCCCCAATTCTATATGAGTACAATTATGATGGAGACTGGCTCCAAACTACCATTGATACAAGTAGAGATGGGTATGGTTCAAGAGGTGTAACCCAAACAACTTGTACCACTATAGAAAAGGTAGAAACAAATAAAAGTACGGATTATTTGCTTGAAGGTTGTGAAGAACCGATAGAAGAAATTGTTTTATCCATTGATAAATGAAAAAATCGAATACTAAAAGTCTAAAGGGGATTGTGTATGTCCGAGTATTACGGGGAGCTTTGTTCGCAAGTTTATGAGAAGGATAAATCGAGGGCAAGTGGAGTAGAGCTAGAGTTCTATTTATCATTTGTGAAAGATCAAAAGATGCGCGTATTAGAGCCTATGTGTGGAAATGGTCGCATGTTAATTCCCTTTATGGAAAGAGGGATTGATATTGAAGGATTTGACATTTCAGAGGAAATGCTTCAAGTATGTAAGGAAAAAGCTAAGAAGCTGAACCTTCAGCCAAACGTGTCTTATGGGAAAATTGAAGAATTTAAAAGCAATCAAAAGTATGATTTAATTATCATTCCATTTGGTTCCTTTTCCCTTTTACCAGATGAATTAGTACCAGTAAGCCTTTCAAATATGAAATTAATGTTACGTGAAAATGGCAAAATTCTATTAACGATTATGCACAACAAAGGCAAATTGGACGAGATCCCGGATTGGATTGAAACAAACAGACATTTAATGGATGAAGGGGAAATAATAGAATATAAGAAGGTACATTTCAATCAAGCAAATAAAATACTAAACACTACATTGAAATATCAATTAGTGAAAGATAGGCAAATCTTGAAAACAGAAATAATGGAATTTCCAATTCGGCTTTATGAACAAGGAGAATTTGATGATATTCTAAAGAACAATGGATTTGAAAATATTACACTCCATGAAGTAGTGGATGGGTACGGGAAAGGAAATTCATTTACGGTTTTTGAGACGCAATTACGTCAGGTGAAACCTTATGTTTAGAAGTTTCTTGAAGTTTTGGATTCCATGGGTTTCCGGCTTAATAATTGCGATTTCCCTTATGAGTATTTGGAAAAGGGAAGAATTAGATTGGAATCACGCAGTGGCAATGGGGATAGCTTGCCTTGCAGGTGGTTTGATACTAATGGGACTTAAGAAAGTGGGAATAAGGGGAAAAAATTAATGCCATTACTGCTAAATATATAGAGAGAACGATGGCTTGTGCTTTAGAGTAATAAAGGTAATCGAGGTAAAAGAAAAGGCCTCCTTATTTGGAGGCTTTAATCTCTTTGATCGATAATTTAGGAAATAATCTTGATGAGGCAAATGGTGATATTTCTGATGCTGTTAACCAAGTAAACCAGTCCCCTTCAGATCTGCATTGATTTTGACATCTATTTTCGCATCTTCATATAGTTTCATCCATTCATCATAACTCATCAATTGATTGTGTAATACAGTCGTTCTATAACGCACACCAAATCCAATCGGATCAATGCCTTCATCACGAAGTTTAGTTAATAAATCAGTTAATGTTTTTGTCCCTTCTTTTTCTGCCCTTTCATTGTATTGTGGCAGTTGGTTCAAATGCATCTCGGTACTAGATTCAACGATCATTCCTTTGAAACTAAATTCTAACTTTAATGATAGGGAACCATCTGGTGATATTTCAGGTTGATAGTTTTTTTTAAAACGATCAGCCTCTATCATGAAGAAATCATCTTTACCTCCAACCTTTAAATTGGCACTGGACACTTCATTTTTTATGAGATTAAACAATTGCGTCTCTAATGGATCTAGTTCGACTGGATGCCCATCCTCAGCAATGACCATGGATTTGTTGATTTTATATTCTTCTTCTTTACTTTCTACAATTGGAAGGACAGGGTCAACTCCTAGTTCGGTTATTTGTCTTCTAAATTCAAATAAAAAAGTCGTCACTACATATGGGCTTTCATTCGCATTTTGGTCAAAGAAATTATATAAAGCTGGATATGCTGCAGTTTCTGTTTTTGGGATCATTTTGATGATTTCTTCTGCATTGGGTCTTGCAACGAGCACCCAAGCAATTAGTTGGATATCTGGTCGTCGAGTCAGAAAATCCAATAAATCATCCATATTATGTTCTTTGACACTATCTTCACCTAATACAATGGCTTTTAAGTGACCAAAATCTAATTTTTTATCTATATTCGTTTCTAGTATTCGTATTGCCTCTGTAAGTGATTCTCCTTCTTCTGAAATGAAGGTGTAGTTTGGTTCACCGGATTCCTTAATTGAACTTGTTGGGTTAAATACTTTAAGCGTCACATTATAAGGTTTCGTTTCATCGCCCGTTGTATCAATGCCAATAGCGGATACAAAAGCATGCTTGTCAATTTCTTTGAAAGAACATGCAGAAAGGAGAAAAGTGAATAAGGATAGTAATATGAAAAATATGATGTGTAAATGCTCACGGCTGTTTTTCATGCTTTAATCTCCTTCTAATAAACCACAATACAATTAGTAAAATTGGGACCAAAATGGCAAATTGTAAAAAGTAATAACCTGTATACTTATAGATGTCATATTCATTTAAGGTTGATATGGTGAAAATGCTAATCGCTACAAACATTAGTACGATTATTACAGGCATCATACGGATATTTTTTATTTTTAACTTATTAAAATCAAACATATATTTTAATAGTTCGACCACAACGTGCCAATGTATTAAAATGCTGATAACGGATACTGCGAGGTAGAACAATAAAAAAACAAAAACGACTCGTTCAATCACGCCATATTTTATTCTTAATGCGTCAGATGTTGCAATCCACGGATAGGTAACGGATCCGACATTTTCAAAACCATTAAATCCAATAGGAATGAAGTAGGTTGTAAACAATACTCCGATTCCTAATAAGGAAATGACTAATAGTTGCTTAAGGCCAAACTTTTGTTTCATCATAAAAAAACGGTTAAAGATAATAAGATTTGCAACTCCTAAGAATAAAAAGCTAGTTGCCATTAAAGATAAGAAATTAGGTGCCTGGTTTATATGTGTTATTGCAATTTTTACATAATCCCATTCCATTTCATTACTTAGATAAGATTTTACAAATATAAATAACAGTAAAGGGAAGGTTACGACTAGAACCAATTCTACCGTGTAAAGAATTCGATCGGTCGCCATCATACATCCCAACGAAATGAATGGTAAAATAATGATTGTCCCCATAACTAACGACATATCAGGTGTAATAAAGCGTATTAATAGAATGGTATACGTTATTAGTGTTATTAATCCGCCTAAAAACCAAACGACAATAATATAAATTAATATAGGCGTATAAATCCACTTCGACATTGTTTTTTTAAGTAAATCAGGGAGTGTCATTCCTGGAAACGCATTAAAAAATCTTGTGATAATAAAGATGAGCGTTATACCAACGATTGTTGCAATAATCATCGAAGTAATTGCCCCTTCTTTTCGATGCTGCAAGAGTATGACAGGGACCGAAGCAACAATATTAGCAACCATATTTACAAATCCTAAATAATAATAAAACCTGCTCATTTAAAAGAGTCCTCGTCCTTCCTCTTTCTATAGTTATACAATCGTAAGTAAGGTTCTCCGAAACTAGTTAAGTTCACTAAATACATCAGTATTCCAATTGAAGCCATTGTTAACCCGGCTAATCCAAAAAGGCTTGCAAACATCAATAAAGTAAGTCGTACAATTCTGACTGCAAATGACATTTCATTAATTGGAATGACAAAGGTTGAGATGGCGACTGCTGAAATGATAATGATCATAATATTTGAAGTCAAACTAGCTTCAGTGGCAGCATTACCTAATATTAAACCGCCAACAGTTGTTGCGGTAGAAGCGACTGCTTTGGGAAGTCGAACACTAGCTTCCACTAATAATTCCATAAAGAAGAGCATAAACAATACTTCAATATAAGGCGGGTATGGAACACCGACACGGCTACCTGCTATTGTTAACGCTAATTCAGTTCGCAAAACCTCAGGGCTAAAAGAGGAAACGCCAATATATAGTCCTGGAAGAAGAATACAAACAAACAGTCCAATATATCGAAGTGATCTCATGAACTGCGAAATCCAATAAGAATGAAAATTATCTTCCATAGAAGTCATAAAATCAAAGAAAACAGCAGGAGCGATAATTGCCTGAGGTGAACCATCCATAACCACAACAATTTTGCCACCTGCAATGTTATAAATCATCCTGTCAGGTCGTTCAGTTAATAAAGTTGTCGGAAAAAGAGCAAATTTCTTTTGATTAATAAAATTGACGAGTTGTGACGGGGATTGAATTAGTTGTTTATCAATCGTTGTCATTTTCTCTTTAAACATTTTTAGGACATTTTCATTCACAACACTCTTATCATAGAAGATGGCATATTCCTGATTGTTTTTTTCACCAATGGAACCTTTCTCAACGGTAAGGTCTGATTGTAGATAATGTTTACGCAGAATATTAATGTTCGTTGTTAAATCTTCACTAAGGCCTAATTGAGAACCATGAATGGTTGGTTCCATACTGATAGGTTGAACTTGATTGACATGAGTTTTACCTAACCCAATGAGTAGTAGTTGATCCTTGACGACAACTAAGACACTTCCAGTAAGTAAAGAATTAAGTAGTTCCTGGTTCGATTTATATTCTTGTTGTTGAGGTAACGATTTTAAATAGGCTTCAAAAGTTTGCTCAGATGAGATTTCAAAAAAGGGAATAATGATAACTTTTTGAATCATATCCGTATCGGCAAGAGTATTTATGAAATAAATGGAAGAATGTTGGTTATCAATTTGTAAAGATTTTTTAGTTAGTTCATTTGTTTCATTGAGCTGTTGTTGAATCCAGTTAATGGTTTCATTGGACATTGCTACTTCCCCTTAAAAAGAAATGGATATTCAAATGCTTGCCAAAAAGGATAGATTTTATAAGGATGGATGAGGAAGGTATCAGGTAAAAGGTTTCGTGGGGCTAAGAGAAAAGCAATTGGAGTGATGTTCCAATTGCTTTTTACTATCATGAAGCATTAAAAGATTTAAGCATTGCTATGTGCATTTTTGTTTCCTTTTTTCCCTTTAATAATTCTTACGAGTAAACCGAAGTAAAGGACCACGATGACCATAATGAGTTCAAATCGCATACTATTAGCGGGATCATGGAATAGAGCCTTTACATACGTATCTTTTACGATCATATCAGCTGCTGTTAATGTTAGGACTCCAGAACCAATCATAATGATAATTGGGAACTTTTCAATTAACTTAATAACAAGAGTGCTACCCCAAACAACGATAGGGATGGAGATGATTAACCCTATTGTAATTAATAAAATATCTCCCTTTGCTGCACCAGCAACTGCTATCACATTATCGACCCCCATTAATACATCTGCAACAATGATTGTCGATAAAGCACCTAAAAGGGTATGTTTTTTAGAGTGAATTTCAGGCTCGGCATCACTAATAAGCAATTTGAAGGCAATAAAAACTAATAATACTCCACCGATTAGTAGTAGACCATCAATCTCCAATAATTTAACCGCAACAATTGTTAATACAAGACGAACAACGATTGCCCCAATTGTACCTAAAAAAACGGCTTGTTTTTGTTGCTGTTTCGGAAGGTTTTTTGCTGCCAAACCTATTAATAAGGCATTATCCCCAGCAAGAATTAAGTTGATGAGAATAATCGACATTAAAGAAGAGAGAAATTCCGCTGACAAAATTTCCACTATGTATTTCCTCCTTACATATTTTTTAAGCGGATAATGCAATGCTTTCCTATGACATGGACAACGGTTTGCTTTAAAAAATATGTAGAAAATATAATACTTAGAATTACTAAATCGCATTGTAGGCGGTTACATACCTAGTTCATTTGTATCGAAAATGGTTTTTACACTAAGAATTATCAAAGGTTTTTACGAAAGGTAGTGTATGTAAAAAATGTTTATCTGTAACATAAACACTTATTTAAATATGTATATAGGAAAGTACTCCTATTTCTAGTAGTATCAATACGCAAAAAATAAGAAACAATGGTGATATAAGTTGTGATATATAAACCTTACTATTAAGACAACATCAAAGAATTCATTTGTAAATGTACGTTGATTTTGTATTAGTATACTAGAGTTAAGTTTGTTAATGGCATAGTAAAGAATAATTATGAAGAAACTACCAATAATGAAGATAACAAAAACAAGAAAAATATGAGAAAAAACAGGAGAACAAAATGTTGAACAACCAACATTATATTCATTTGCAAACCATTATTCAAACGAGTCCAGATATTATCGTATTAAAGGATGCGGAGGGAAGATGGTTAGAAGCAAATAAAAGTACGTTAGAAATTTTTGGGATAGGCGAAAACTATAAAGGCAAAACCGAAGAAGAATTAGGTGAACTGTATTCTCAATTTAAAGACCTTGTACCTTATTTCGTGGCATCTGATCAAAAGGCTTGGGAACAGGCGAAAATGGTGGAGTTTGAGGAGATTGTGCCATTTAAAGGGGAAAAACGAATTTTTCATGTAATCAAAGTCCCGATTTTTGAGGAAAGCGGAAAACCGAATGCAATTTTAATAATCGGGAGAGATATTACAGAGAGGCTTCAAACTGAACAACAATATAAAATGTTATTCGAGGAAAACCCGGCAGCGGTCTATACTTTAGATGAGAAAGGCTATTTTAAAGATGTAAATAAACGGGCTACGTTCATTAGTGGATATACAAAAGAAGAGCTATTAAACATGTCTTTTCACTCATTGCTTGTGCCAGAGTTCTTACCAATGATTGAGAAGAACTTTAGTAGTGCAATGGAAGGAGTGCTTCAAAGCAGTGAAGTACAAATTATGAGAAAAGATGGTGAGATAAGGGATGTTTCACTATCAGCAACCCCAATATCATTTTATGGAGCGATCAACGGCATCCAAGGTGTTGCAATTGACATAACAGAGAAGAAAAGAGCACTTCAAGTTGCTGAGGAAATACAAAAATCGCTTAGAGATCTGGTAAGGCAACAGCAAGGTATGATTTTTAAGTATATTAAAGTTGGGGAGGACTTTATCCATACGATTTGTGATGGTGAGCTTGCTTATAAAACTGGATTGACGCCTGAATTTGTTGTAGGTAAAAGTCTCGAACAGATTTTTGAGCAAGAGGATGCTGAGGTAACGTTACAATATTATGAACGGGCTTGGTTAGGAGAAGAGGTTGACTTTGAAGGGAAATTAGCTAATAACTCGATTGTCTATTTAGCAGCTTTGCGTCCAATATTTGAGGACGGCAAAGTAGTAGAAGTTATTGGCTCTGTCGTTGATATAACAAAAAGTAAAGAAGCGGAACGAGCACTCAAAGAGAGTGAGGAAAGATATAGAGTTATTGGAGAATATTCTACTGATATGATTTTAACGATTGACTCATCCTTCAAAATTACTTATGCTTCACCTTCTAATGAGAATGTTTTAGGTTATTCTTCTGAATATTTAATTGGTAAAGCAATGCTATCTTTCATACATCCGGAAGAATTTCAAAAAGTTCGTTCTGCTATGGAGAGTGTGTTAACGAGTCAAAAAAGCGTTTCGACACTTGGAAGGGTAAAAATTCAAGACGAGACTTGGATTTGGGTTGAAAGCACCTTATCCCCTGTACTAGAAGGAGATAAAGTTACTTCCATCGTTGTGGTAGCTAGAAATATTGCTGAACGTAAGAAGCTTGAAGATCAGCTTCATTACATGGCTTATCATGATTCTCTAACGGGATTACCCAATAGAAGAATGTTTGATAAGGAGTTGGAAGAACAAATTCAATTATCCCATGAGAAAAATTATCATTTTGCATTGCTCTATTTTGATATCGATCGTTTTAAAATCGTAAACGATACGCTAGGGCACAATATTGGAGATTTACTATTAGTTGAAGTTTCTAAAAGATTAAAAGGTCAACTTCCCCCAAATGACTTATTTGCTCGAATGGGTGGAGATGAGTTTGCCCTAATAGTCAAAAATGTTACGGAAACGAGTTATGTGGATAATCTAGCCGAAAAGATATTAGCTTCTTTTGAAATACCGTTTTACATCGAGGATAATGAAATTAATATTACAGCAAGTATTGGTATCAGTCTTTACCCAAAATATAGTAGTGACCCAAAGGAGTTAATGAAACAGGCGGATATTGCTATGTACCACTCCAAGGAAAATGGGAAAAATAGTTATACCTTTTTTGAACAAATCAATACTATGAACAAACATGATAAGCTTTTTTTAGAAAATGACTTACGAAAAGCGTTAAAGAACAAGGAACTGTTCATTATGTATCAACCGAAAGTTGAACTGAATACGAACAAAATCGTTGGATGTGAGGCCTTTATACGATGGAATCATCCACAACGAGGGATCATTTCGCCTATGGAGTTTATCCCCATTGCTGAAGAAAGCGGGCTCATTGTTCCTGTCGGCGAATGGGTCATTGAAGAAGTGTTAAAGCAATTGAATACGTGGGAAATTAAAGTACCAGTAGCCATTAACCTTTCTTTAAAACAGGTTTTATCTCGAAATCTGATAGATGTTGTAAGAAACAACATGCAGAAATATAAGATAGACCCCAAATGGATTGAGTTTGAACTAACAGAAAGTGTAATGATGAATGATCTAGCGACATCTCTATCTCTCATAAACGAGTTACAAAATGAAGGAATTAAAATAGCGATTGATGATTTTGGGACAGGCTATTCCTCTTTGGCACATTTAAAACGTTTCCCTTTAGATGTGTTAAAAATCGATCAAAGCTTTGTTAAGGATATTCCGAATGATGAAGAAGATATGGCGATTGTTTCATTAATCATTTCGATGGGTAAATTTTTAAATTTAACAATTGTTGCAGAGGGTGTCGAAACGGAAGAACAGCTGCAATACTTAAAAGAACAGGGTTGTGACATATATCAAGGCTATTATTTTTCGCGTCCGCTTACAAACGAAGATATGTGTACATTATTACGAAATGAAGGCATCTAAATTACAATAAGAGGACATTTCAATTAGTGATTGTGAATTGAAATGTCCTTAATTTATATTGAAACGGTTGGTAGTTGTTGATTACTGAGCAATCATTTGAAATGACTAGATTCTGATCATCTTTTAGTAATTCATTTAATAGACTTCTTCATCTTTGCATCTTTTCTTAGTTCTTTCATGAAATAAAAGATTGTCGTAACGACAAAAATGACTAGTAACTCTTTAATAATAAAATCAGTCATCGGCTTAGCCCCTTTCAACCTCCAGTTTTTAACCTACTACTATTTTAAAATAGAAATTAGCTTTTTCCGATCGACCCAAAGTAAACATAAGCACATGACAGTGAGGACGGTACTTAAATCTTGTACACCAATATCAAAACAGTAGTTCACGAGCATTACATTGACTGCGATTGGAAAGAAAACAACAGCACCTAAAGTCTTTGTTTTAGGAATTAACAGCAAGAGAGCTGCAACTACTTCGCCAATTCCAATAACCACCTCATACAAACGAGAGTAACCAAAGAAAGTCCAAGCCAATGTAAAGCCCTCTCCTCGCATGTCCGCAATTTCTGGTGGGGGAGCACCGAACTGTCCCATCACGATTTTCGCTAATCCATAAATAATGAAAGTGGAAGCTAAAAACAGGCGAAATGTTGTTGGGATAGATTGTTTCAGTACACGCCATAGTATGGAATTATTCATTTGTTTGGTCTCCTTTCTGTGGATCTATATGTAAAAATCGTTGCCGAATATCCGGTGTCGGTATCATACAAATGTTTTGTTTTCCAAAAAAACGATAGCGATGTTTGGCAAACAAACGATAAAAGAAGTTTCGAATTGGTTTAGGAATGACGATCAAAATATATAGTCCCTTCCATAACCCATCGAGTTGTTTACAAATCCGAAGTACTGCTGTTGACTCAGTGTAGAGTTGTCCTTTTTCGATTAAGATAATGGAATCTAGTTGTGCTGTAATTGGATAATTAGAAAGTAGGGCTTGTGCAATACTCGATTGTAATGAGGTAAAGCGAAAATGGCCTTTATGGTCACGTTTAATAATAAATTGAACGGACGAATTACAAAAATTACATTCCCCATCAAAGAAAATAATGGACTGTTTGTGTGAATCGATTAGATGTTCGTTCATTTTTGTTACTCCCTTCTTGTGGAGTGATACCCTAACTATATTTTAGGAGTAATTTCCCTGTACTACCATTGATTTTTATTACATTGATGAGGAAAATGGTGACGAAATTGTCACTTACCGTTTAGAAGCAATAAAAAAACCCGGAAAATAAATTCCGGGTTGATGTTCACTTGCTATCTTCCTCCATGACACACTGCCTCCGCTTCCGCTTAGAGCTTAAGCTTATTCAGTTTTCGATGGACCTTCAGAGCTAACGATCATTCGCACTCATCAGGTTAACCCTCCTTAGTCACTTGGATTGAAGTGAAATCTTTAATAGTATAGATTGGTTTTAACATTTCATACGCATATTTGTAATGGATAAAATTACCTCATATAAAACAATAATAATTTATTGATAAACGATAAATATTAGTTTAATATCGATATCATAAATGAAAGGTGAGGTGTTTTTATCATGAAACGAGGTTCAACTCTGTTTTTAAAATTAGCTCTTATTCTGATGGCGATCCCGGTACTAACTTTATGTATTATCGGCCTACCATGGTTAGTAAATAATCCAGTAAACCCGAATTATGCCCACATATTATATCCCATTTTAGTAGGGATGTTTTTATCAGTGTTTCCATATTTCACAGCATTGTATCAGTCATTTAGGCTTTTAAACTATATTGACCAGAACAAAGCCTTCTCGGATATTTCTGTTAAAGCACTAAAAATGATTAAGTTTTGTGCTCTAACGTTCAGTGGATTGTTTGTGCTCATTTTACCTTTTGTTTACATTGTAGCAGAGCTAGATGATGCACCAGGACTTATCATAATCGGTATGGTACCTGTCTTTGCTTCACTAGTAATTGCAGTCTTTGCAGCTGTTCTTCAAAGACTTTTACAAGAAGCGATTCGTATAAAATCAGAAAATGATTTAACGGTTTGAGGTGAACACAATGGCAATCATTATAAATATTGACGTCATGCTAGCGAAAAGAAAAATGAGTGTAACGGAACTTACAGAAAAGGTGGGCATAACGATGGCGAATCTTTCAATTTTGAAGAATGGTAAGGCTAAAGCGATACGATTTTCAACTTTAGAGGCGATATGTAAGGCATTGGATTGTCAGCCTGGCGATATTATAGAATATAAAGAAGACCAAAACGATAACTAGGGATAAAAAATAAAGGTAGAAGTAACCTAGTAGTGCATAATTTAAGTTTAATTTTACCAAGCGTCGAACCTACAAGGTTGGGCGCTTTTTTAGATACAGAGTGATTTTTTTAGACGATTTCGAATAGTAAATTATAAAACTTTCAATTAATTTAAATTATTAAAAAATATTTGTTGAAATTTAACGAATCATGTAATATCATAAATCTTATCAGAAAACTTGGTTTTTATACATAAGGAGGAAATTAGTTTGAAAAAATGGTTATCAGCACTACTACTAACAGTTTCAGTTGGAGCGTTAGCAGCGTGCGGAAGCAATGATGCTACAGGTACAGGTTCAGATACAAACGCAGAAGGTAGCGCTAACAAATTAGAACAAATTCAAGAATCAGGCGTAATCACAATTGGGCTAGAAGGAACATTCCCTCCATTTAGTTATCATGATGAAACTGGTGCTTTAACTGGTTTTGAATATGAAATTGCAGCGCAAATTGCTGAAGATCTTGGCGTTGAAGCGAAATATGTAGAAACGAAATGGGATTCTTTAATCGCAGGTCTTGATACAGATAAATATGATTTCGTTATTAACAATATCTCTATTACAGATGAGCGTAAAGAAAAATATGATTTCACAGTTCCATATATGGAATCTGTTGCAACATTAGCAGTTCATTCAGATTCTGAAATTGCAAGTTTAGAAGATTTTGCAGGGAAAAAAGCTGCACAAACGGTTACAAGTAACTTTGCTCAAGATGCTCGTGATTTAGGAGCTGAAATCGTTCCTACAGAGAACTTAACAAACTCAATCGAACTAGTGTTACAAAAACGTGCTGATGGAACAATCCATGACCGTGTAACATTCTTAACATACTTACAAGAACAAAAAGATGCACCGATTAAATTAATTGACGGTAAAACAAGCTCTTCAGAAATTGCTTTAATCTTAAATCAAGATAATGAAGAATTCCGCGATGCATTAAATGATATTATTACAAAACGTTTAGAAGATGGAACATTTGCAGCGATATCAGAAAAATACTTCGGTGAAAATGTAATGTATCAAAAATAATTACCGGATCAATCGGCTAGTGTTGGCCGATTGATTTTTATCTTTGTTCAGTAGATTCTTTTTGCGAATTTAGTAAGTTAGAGTTTTAACGCCTATTGAACAAAGATAAAAGCGATAGGTAAATTAAGCGTTTCATAACGCATTTAATTCATGTAAACTAAAGCATAATTGAGGCTTATTTGCCAAGACAAATCTAACATGAAAGGAAGGCAAAAAGATGAGTCGTGAACTTGAAATTGTATTAAACTCCATATGGCCTCTTTTAAAGGCTGGACTAGCTGTAACAATTCCGCTATCGCTTATTTCCTTTGCGATTGCATTAGTAATTGCCGTAATTACGGCTCTAGTAAAATTATCGAATTTTAAAATATTAAAATTTATCTTTAGTACATATGTTTGGATCTTTAGAGGAACGCCTTTACTAGTCCAATTGTTTCTCGTCTTTTACGGATTGCCAAAGGCGGGAATTACATTAGACCCGTGGACAGCAGCAATTATTACCTTCTCATTAAACACAGGCGCATATGCGTCAGAATCTATTCGTGCATCCATTCTATCGATTCCAAAAGGGCAATGGGAAGCTGCAGAGTCCCTTGGGATGACGTATTGGCAAGTGTTAAGAAGAGTCATTGCTCCACAAACTGTAAGAATTTCTTTACCGCCAGTGACGAATGATTTTATCGACTTAGTAAAAGGGACTTCGTTAGCGGCCAGTATTACCATTGCAGAGATGTTTATGATTGGACAACAAATTGTGGCGTTTACATATGAGCCTTTAGCCATTTATTCGCTTGTTGCAGTGATTTACTTAATTTTCGTTTCGATTTTAACGATTATTCAAGGTAGACTAGAAAAAATTGCTTCTAAGTATATATAGAGAGTGGGTGGACAACATCGTAACGTTTAAAGAAATGAATAAATCGTTTCATCATCATCACGTGCTAAAAGATATTAATGTACAATTTAAAAAAGGGGAAACGACAGTGATTCTTGGTCCGTCTGGATCTGGTAAATCTACCCTTTTAAGATGTATTAATTTACTGGAGATCCCTCAAACGGGTACACTAGAAATAGATTCATTGAAAGTAGATTTCACTCAAAAATTATCTCAAAAAGAGAAGTTAATCATTCGTCAAAATACGGCTATGGTGTTTCAATCCTTTAATTTGTTCCCACATATGACGGTACTTGAAAATGTTATAGAAGGCCCTATTACAGTATTGAAAAAAGATAAATCAAGTATGATTCAAATTGGTGAACAATTACTTGAAAAAGTTGGATTGTTACACAAAAAGGATAGTTTTCCATCCCAATTATCGGGAGGTCAACAACAACGTGTAGCTATCGCACGAGCGTTAGCGATGGAACCTAAGTTTCTTCTGTTTGACGAGCCTACAAGTGCACTCGATCCAGAATTAGAAGGAGAAGTGTTAAAGGTATTAAAAGCTTTAGCAGAAGAACAAAAGTCCATGATTATTGTGACACACAATTTAAACTTTGCTCGTGTTGCCGCAGATCGTATTCTATTCCTTGAAAATGGGGAAATCCTTTTCGATGGAAGAACAGTGGAATTTTTCCAAAATACAGAGAATGAACGTATCATATCATTTATTCAATCAATGCAGTTTATCTAGGAGGAAATGGAAATGACAACAGAAAAAACAAATGTAGAGAGCTTTGATTTAGATCATACGAAAGTTGTTGCACCATATGTACGACTTGCAGGCGTGAAAGAGGGAGAAAAAGGTGATGTTGTAACGAAATATGATATTCGCTTCAAACAACCAAACAAAGGCCATATGGAAATGCCATCTCTTCACTCTTTAGAGCATTTAATGGCAGATCGCATTCGTAACCATTCTTCAAAAGTAGTTGATTTATCACCAATGGGATGCCAAACTGGCTTTTATCTATCTTTCATTAATCATAATGATTATAATGATGTACTAGATATTTTAGAAAAAACATTAAATGATGTATTAGCTGCAACTTCAGTGCCTGCATGTAATGAAGTGCAATGTGGTTGGGCTGCTAGCCATAGCTTAGAGGGAGCTCAAGCTCTAGCAAAAGAGTTTTTAGAAAAACGTGCTGAATGGCATATTGTGTTTGCAGAGTAAAATTAAATATGACCATGACCCAAAAAGGTGGAAATCCTTTTTGGGTCATTTTTAATAGATGAAAAAGTTCTAGATGTCGTATCTATTAATATGGCTAAATTATTATGTATTGGTATGAAAAGTAAACCTATTACTAGAATAAGTATGTTATAATGGCCGAGATAGGCAGTTGACTCTATTTCTATAAATAGAGTACTAACAACAGGAAGGAATGTGAAAAGAATGAGTAACGGTATTTTCAAGATCCCAACACCTAAAAATGAACCTGGTAATACATATGCACCAGGTACAAAAGAAAGAGAAACTTTAAAAGCAGAATTAAATCGCCAGTCTGAAATCGTAGTGGACATCCCTGTGATTATCAATGGTCAAAATATAACAACAGATAAAGTAAAACAAGTAGTAATGCCACATAATCACCAACATGTACTAGCAAACTATTCAGAAGCTGGTGAAAAAGAATTACGCGATGCAGTGGAAGCGGCAATGGCTGCTAAAGATGCATGGTCAAATATGCCATGGGAACACCGTGCAGCGATTTTCTTAAAAGCTGCTGATTTAATCTCAGGTCCATACCGTGATGTAATGAATGCGGCAACGATGCTTGGTCAATCGAAAACAGCTATTCAAGCTGAAATTGATTCTGCACAAGAATTAGCAGACTTCTTACGTTTCGGCGTTGATTATGCGAACCAAGTTTATCAAATCCAACCTGAAAGCATGAAAAATGTTTGGAACCGTTTAGATTACCGTCCATTAGATGGTTTTGTTTTAGCGATTTCTCCATTTAACTTCACTGCAATCGGTGGAAATTTACCATCGGCTCCTGCAATGATGGGGAATGTAGTCGTATGGAAACCAGCATCGACTTCAATTTTAGCAAACTACTACTTCATGCGTATTTTAGAAGAAGCTGGCTTACCAAAAGGAGTTATTAACTTTGTACCTTCTCGTGGTTCACAAGTGTCAGAAATCGTATTAACAGATCCACGTATGGCTGGATTCCACTTCACTGGATCTACTGCAACATTCCAAACGATTTGGAAAACAGTAGGGGAAAATATCGCTAGCTATAAATCATATCCTCGTCTAGTTGGGGAAACCGGTGGTAAAGACTTTGTATTTGCTCACGAAACTGCACAGGCAGATAAAGTAGTTGCGAACCTTGTTCGTGGTGCATTTGAATACCAAGGTCAAAAATGTTCTGCGGCTTCTCGTGCTTACATTCCAGCTAGCCTTTGGGAAACTGTTAAAGCAGGATTAGTTGAAGAAGTTGCAAAACTTAAAGTGGGAGATGTTCGTGACTTCCGCAACTTTATGGGTGCCGTAATCGATAAACCAGCATTCGATTCAATCGTAAGCTATATCGAATATGCAAAAGCATCTGAAGAAGCAGAAATAATTGCTGGTGGTACGTATGATGATTCAGTTGGATACTTCGTTCAACCAACAATTATCGTAACAACAAATCCAAACTTCAAAACAATGGTAGAAGAAATCTTTGGACCAGTATTAACAATCTATGTTTACGATAATGCTCAATTAGAAGAAACATTAGAATCAGTAGATACAGCATCTATGTATGCATTAACAGGAGCTATTTTTGCACAAGACCGTCAAGCGATTCAACACTTAGAAAACCGCTTATCTGGTGCTGCTGGTAACTTCTACATTAATGACAAACCAACTGGTGCGATGATCAACCAACAACCATTTGGTGGTTCACGTGGTTCTGGTACAAACGATAAAGCAGGATCTGTATTCAACATGATTCGTTGGACTACACCTCGCGTTATTAAAGAAAACTTTGCACCAACAAATGAAGTTGCATATCCATTTATGGATGAAGAATAATAGATAATGTAAGAAAGCCGTCTTGAAAGTTCAAGACGGCTTTTCTATGTATGATGAGTTATACCTCGGCTTTAATCCACTCGATTGCGATACTTTTGATTTCAATTTCTTCCTCGTCGTATAGAGCTAGATGTCTTTTAACATCGATATCTCGAAGATTCGACGATAAAGGAATTTGTAAATCGCTACGGAGTCCTTCTTCAATGGCAATTTTCATACAATCACTAGCAATTGCAATGATATCATCTTCTGTATGCCCACCAGATAAAGCGAATTTAAATCCAGCATCCATTAAGTCAGGTATTATGATGAAAACTGGGAAATCACCTTCTTCTGTTTCACGATCCTCAACTGCAAAAATAACAGGGTATTTATATACTTTTTTCATTTCCTCACCTCAATATTAATAATAATATAATCATGTTGTAATAAGGGTGCCAATTAAAGGGAAGTCAGTATTCTGAGAGGATGGTGAGCCAATAATGGGTTAGTGGCTATTCATTTTAGGCTTAAAATTTCCAAGTAATGCCAAGTGAGGGGTATTTTCATATGAAAAGGGACACCTCAGAAAAGTGAGATGTCCCAAAATGGCAAATTAATTTTTAGTTGTAGGTGAAACAGATGCTTCAGGTGTTGTGACTTTATCGTAGAAGTTAACGTATTGATCGCGTTCGTCACTGTTACGGTAGGCCATTGCAACACGTGGGTGTTCGTTTAAAATTCCTGAAATCATGTAAGGAATGATATAACCCCACTCCCATTTTTCACGCATAGCTAACATATGGTTCTCAATGACAGAAAGTAATGGTTTAATTTCGTAATTTGTTTTTTTAATGTAGCCAACAAGTAGTTCTGTATGACAGTTACCTGCTGCACGCCCCATACCATAGATAGAAGAATCGAGATATACAACGCCATTACGCAACGCAGTAAGAGTATTCGCAAATGCCAATTGTAAGTTGTTGTGTGTATGGATACCAAGCTGTTTGTTTGGAATAAGCTCACGGAACTTATTTACTTGGTGTTCAATATCTTTCGGATCTAAGCTTCCGAAAGAGTCCACGATATAAACAACATCTACAGGGCTTTCACGTACCATATCGAACGCTTCAATCAGTTGTTGTTCAGGTACGCTTGATAGGGCCATAATGTTAAGGGATGTTTCATAGCCTAATTCATGGAACATTTGAACAAGTTCTAATCCTTTGTCAACTTCTCTTGCATAACATGCCACACGGATCATATCTAAAATACTTTCATCGCGAGGTAAAATATCATTTGGGTCAACTCGACCAATATCCACTAGCGCGGAAAGTTTCGTGTTCTTTTTCTCTGGAATCACTTGTTTTAAAAAATCATCATCTAGAAAACGCCAAGGATTCGGTTCTGTTGCCTTTAGAAGGGCAGGGGAGTTTTTGTATCCAATCTCCATATATTCAACGCCGGCATCATTCAAGCCGTTATATAAATCCTGAACGAATTCGATGCTAAAATCCCAGTTGTTCACTAGTCCTCCATCGCGAATGGTACAGTCAATAATTTTTACATTAGGTTTCATAAACTAGTTCTCCTTTTAGTAAATGTGCAGATTCTCCGAATTACTTTTTTTACTATAGTAACACATTGTAGAAAGGTCATGTGATTTAATCTTTTTTATTATTCAGAAATTTTACATTTACTTAATATTGTGTGGTGTTTTGAAGGAAGGGTTCATGGAGTGGATGTCGAAGAATAACATAATGGTCTAGTAGTGAATATTTTTACTTCATAGATTAGGTTGGAGGGAATTCGGGTGGCGATTGGGTTAATTTTAGTTGGTATTATGATATTTCTTTTCTTTGATGCATGGACGTTGTTAGAGATTAATAGTAAGAGAGTATATTAGATGATTTTAGAAGGTAGTGGTGAATGAATGGGTCAGGTAGAAGTTTATCATTATGATGCATTTTCAAATGTGCCAGGTAAAGGAAACCCTGCTGGGATTGTGTTACATGCAGAATCTTTAACAGAAGAAACGATGTTAAAGATTGCAGAAAAAGTAGGATTTAATGAATGTTCATTTATTGTTGAGTCTGACAATGCAGATATACGAATTCGGTTTTTTACACCGGGACATGAGATGCCTTTATGTGGGCATGCAACAATGGCCAGTATGGTAGCACTGATTGAAAATGAAAAGATAGTTAAAAAAGACAGTTATACAATTGAAACGCTTGCTGGAATCTTAAGGGTTGAAGTAAGCAAGAGAGATGGCACATTCCAAATTAAAATGGAGCATGCGAAACCTCAATTTATACCATTTAATGGTTCGAAGTATGAGTTAGCAAAATCGATTGGGATAGAAGAGGGCGATATCGACCCACGATATCCTATTGTTTACGGGAGTACTGGGACGTGGACGTTATGTATTCCCATTTCAAATTTAGAAGCTTTTGAGAGAATGAAACCTAGTAATAAAGACTTTCCAAATATTTTAAAAGAAATGCCAAAGTCATCAGTGCATCCATTTAGTTTGAGTGCATTATCACCTGATGCACAGATGCACGCTCGACATTTTTCTTCACCATTTTCAGGTACGGTAGAGGATGCTATTACTGGAACCGCTTCCGGCGTTATGGGTGCATATTATGCCACTTATGTAGAGCCACATAAAAAAGAAAACTACTCATTTGTTGTTGAACAAGGTGTAGAAATGCAAAAGGATGGGCGAGTGCTTGTTCATGTACAGAATGAACAACATTTGCAAATAGCCATATCAGGAACTGCAGTTTTTGTACAAAAGATTCTAATTGGGATATAAATAAAGAGGCTGGGACAGAAGTGGAAAATTACAGTTCATCTTTCATTTTAGATTGTACTTTTTGGATATATGATCGTTCGTTTCCGATGCAGACTTCGCTTTCCACGGGGAAGCCTTGAGCCTCCTCGAGCTCAAGCTCTGCGGGGTCTCAAGACTGCTTCTGCATCCCGTAGGAGTCTCAGTCTGCATCTCCAACAAACGACTTCCAAATAAACAGGTAAGCAAATTTTTACTATATCCAAAACGCTCTGTTTGTTGAAAACTAATTTTTTCCCCAGCCTCTTGTATGAAAGTTGGGTGAAGCTATTTACACTCTAAAATTTAAATTGTCTAATGAGTAATTGTAAGTCTTCAGCTAAACTTGCAAGTGCTTGTGAAGATGATGCAATTTCTTGCATAGATGCTAGTTGTTCTTCTGTTGCTGCTGTAACGGATTGTGTACCAGCCGCAGTCTCTTGAGCAACATCATTGACCTCTGAAATGGATTGATTAACTTGATTTGTTCCAGTGACAAGTTTTTGTACAAGTTCTTTAATATCTTCAATTTGTGGAACTACGTCAGTAATAACCGTTTCAATTTCACTAAATGTATTTCCGGCCACATTTACAACTGTCATACCTTGTTTTACTTCACCAGTAGCATCATTCACCATTTGCATTGTTTGATCCGTATCTTTTTGTATAGCGGAAACTAAATGATAGATTTGTTGAGCGGAATGAGCCGATTCTTCTGCGAGCTTTCTCACTTCATCCGCCACAACCGCAAATCCTTTTCCGTGTTCTCCAGCTCTTGCAGCTTCAATCGCAGCATTAAGGGCTAGTAAATTCGTTTGAGCCGCAATACCTGTAATCACTTCAATAATTTGTCCGATTTCTCTTGAACGGCTTGATAGTTCACTAAACGAATCTACTAAAGACGTCACAGTTCGATCAATATATTCCATCTGGTTATTTACTTCATTAATAACTTTTCGTCCTTCAGAAGATAATTGAGAGGCTTGGTTAACTGTTCTTGAAACCTTTTCAGTGTTATTAAATATTTGTTGAGTGTCTTTATTAATAATTTCAATAATATTAGAACTGTCTTTAATAATCTCTACTTGATTATCAGCACCAATTACCAGTTCTTGAGCAGTTGTAGAAATATGTTCACTCGCACTTGTGCTTTGTTCAGCACTTGCACTTAGCTCTTCTGATGCTGCTGCAACTTGTTCAGATGTATCTCCGACTGTTCTTAAAATATTATTTACACCTTCGACCATCGTATTAAAGGATTGATTTAGTAAACCAATTTCATCTTTTGATTGATAGTCACCTCGAACAGTAAAATCACCGTTTTCAACCTTGCTTAACAACTCTTGAATATTATTGATTGGTCGTGTAATAAGACGAGCGATTAATATTCCGATACTAATTGTAATCATCAATGCTAAAATTAGTGTGAAAGTTACTATATTTGTTGCTTGAGCAGCGGTATTTAGTGCTTCATCAAAGGCACGCGCCGATTCTGAAGTATTTGTACTTTTGACACTTGTGAAGAGATCATTTAACTCCGTTCGGATTGGCTCTAATTCATTTTGAAATACTTCGTATGCTTCCTCATTTTTATTTTCCAATGCTAGATCTCTAACCTTATATCGTGAAACGGTTAAGTCCTCATTTAGAGAAATCATTGTTTCAAGCTGTTCTTCTATTTCACTAGATAATGTCATTTCTTCTAGTTGAGCAAAGAAGGTAAGAGATTGTTCGGTATTTGATTCTATACGTTCGTTAAGTTGTGTATTACGTTCATTGTCTTCAGTAATCATAAGTTCCAAAAGATAAGCATTAATAGCTCGGTTATTAATACTAATTTCATTAAAAAGTTCACTAGGCTTAAGTTGCTCATTGTAAAGAATATCTGAACTATTTACAGTACTTGATAGACTAGTAAAACTTACAAATCCGATAGTTGCTAAAGATATAGCGAAAAGAACAATTAATAAGATAAGCTTGTGCAAAATCTTTAAATTCTTTAATAATTTCATTTTCATTCTCCTATTTATTTTATTCGTTCATTTTTTATGTAGTTGCCTGTCCTATCACTTGTATTAACAGCAATATAGGTCACATAAAAAATGAAATATTTGATATATATCTTTTATCGCTCGGAAATGTATTAATTTAAGCGGAAGTAATAAAAAAATATAAATATTTAATATATAACCTAGCATTATTATCCAATAAATATAAATAATGGATATAAATATAGTTTTATAATAATAGTATATAGAAATATATAGTAAAAAAGGATTATAAAGGGTTGATTGAGAATGGATAAGGGGGGACTGACACAGATTTTTATAATAAAAAACAGTAGCACAAACCTAATGCTAAGTTTGTCCTACTGTTGTTAATCAATTAAATTTTAAACTGTTTAATAAGTGATTGGAGATCTTCTGCTAATTTTGCAAGGGATTGTGAGGATGCAGTGATTTCTTCCATCGATGCAAGTTGTTCCTCTGTTGCTGCTGTTACGGATTGTGTGCTAGCTGCAGTTTCAGTCGCCACTTCACTAACATCGACAATTGAGCTATTTACGTGGTTCATGCCAGTTAGCAAATGATGAATGTTTTCTTTAATATTTTCAATTTGCGGTACGGCATCCGTAATCACGGACTCAATTTGACTAAATGTATTACCTGCAACTTGAACAACAGAAATTCCTTGTTTTACTTCACCAGTCGCATTATTCACAGTCTGCATTGTCTGGTCGGTGTCTTGTTGGATTGCTGCAACTAACTGACTAATTTGTTGAGCCGAATGAGCAGACTCTTCTGCAAGTTTTCGAACTTCATCTGCTACAACGGCAAAGCCTTTTCCATGTTCACCTGCTCTTGCTGCTTCAATAGCCGCATTTAAGGCAAGTAGATTTGTTTGCGCTGCAATACCTGTAATGACCTCAATGATTTGTCCAATTTCTTTTGAACGGTTTGATAGTTCTGTAAATGAATCTACTAAAGATGTGACCGTCCCATCAATGAATTCCATCTGTGTATTGACTTCGCTAATTACTTTTCTTCCTTCAGAAGATAATCGAGATGCTTCATTTACCGTATTCGCAACGATGTCTGTATTACTTACAATTTGTTGTGTACCATGATTAATTTTTTCTATGAGAGTTGTACTTTCTTTAATAATCTCTACTTGATTTTCAGCTCCAACAACTAGTTCTTGAGTCGTTGCAGAAATATGTTCGCTAGCTCTTGTACTTTGTTCGGCACTTGCACTAAGTTGTTCAGAAGAGGCTGCAACTTGTTCAGAAGTGTTACCAACTGTACCGATAACCGTATTCACGCTCTCGACCATTTGGTTAAACGAATTATTTAATATACCAATCTCATCTTTAGATTGGTAGTCTCCTCTAACTGTAAGATCACCATTGGCTACTTGACCTAATAAATGTTGAATCTTCTTAATAGGGCGTGTAATAAGTCTTGAAATGAATAATCCTAGACCGATTGAAATTAGTAAAGCTAAGATGATCGTAGTAAGTATGGTGCTATTAGCGTGGTTAGCCGTTGCTACTGCTTCATCGTAGGCTTTCTGTGCTTCGGTCGTATTTAGCCCTTCAATTATGTCCAAAATCTCAACCATTTGTTCGCGTTTTGGCTCTAATTCGTTTTGGAAAACGATGTAAGCATCGTCATTTTGATTTATTAACGCTAAATCTCTAACTATATCTCTTAGAACATTTAACTCTTCATTTATTGTACCCAATGTTTGCAGTTGTGTTTTGATTTCACTAGATAGCGCCATGGAATTTAGTTCATCTAATAATGAAACAATTTCTTCCTGGTCCTCATCTAAATCTTCACTTAAAAATTCATTGCGCTCGATATCTGTCGTCACCATTAGCTCTAATAACCCAGCAGTAATACCGCGACTATTGACACTAATTGAATTTATTAATTGACTAGGTATTAATTGGTCTTTGTAAATGGTGTTTGAACTTTTCACGGTGCTTGAAAGACTAGATAAACTGATGAATCCTATAATGATAACTGATACTGTAAATAATGCGATTAAGAGTATCAGCTTTTGTAATACTTTCAAATTTTTTAAAAACTTCATAGTTTCCTCCCCAGGTGCTTAGTTTCGTTTGTCCTATTTTTTTTCGGGTTCAACCTGACAAAATAATAAGAATACTACTTATTTATCGGAGTAATTGTATACATTTTTAGTATTTTTTTCTATTCATGGGAGGGTAAACGGTATTATTTTATTGTATAGTTAAAGTAGATTCGAAAAATGTAGTATTTCTAAATGGGGGAAGTCATCATTGAAGAATAAGAAAATTTGGGGTGTACTATTCGCCACAGGGTTATTACTCTTATCTAAATTTAAATTCGTATTAGTTATCTTAAAAGTATTGAAGTTACAAACGCTCATTAGTATGGCGATCTATTTATGGACGTATGCTCTTCTATACGGTTGGAAGTTTGCAACTGCTTTTGTTTATTTAATATTCGTTCATGAGATGGGACATACATACGCTGCCCGGAGGCTTAAGTTACCTGTAAGTCCTGCGATTTTTATCCCGTTTGTAGGAGCGGCGATTGCCATGAAGGAAATGCCGAAAAGCGCTAAGGATGAAGCCTATTTAGCCTATATGGGCCCGGTTTTTGGACTGCTCGCCTTTTTGCCAGCGTTTCCATTGTATTTTTATAGTGAAGACCCGTTTTGGGCGCTAGTAATCTTCTTAGGTGGGTTACTAAATTTAACGAATTTAATTCCGATTACTCCTTTGGACGGTGGAAGGATTGCAGCTGGGATTAGTACGAAATTATGGGCATTAGGGTTAATGATATTACTAGGCTATTCCATTTATTACTCTAGTGTATTATGGTTTATTGTTACGATTGTTGGAGCAATACAGTGGTATAAAATATACAAGCAGCAAAAAAATCTTGTGAACGATGAAAAAGAAGTTGCGTCGTATATTGAAATCAACGAGCAGCTTAGAGAACATGTTCAACATGCATCTGTGAGTAACTTTACGTATTATGCAAGATCGTTTAGAGGAAATATAACCAATGAATCGTTGTTAGAGACATTTACTATTTTAGATAATGTTGAAGAATCTGAAACATCTGAAGAGGAAGATCGAAGTCAAATCAACGAATTTCTTTTCCGTTTTAATGAACAGGTTCAGAAGCTGAAACGTGATTACGAACAATCAGCTGCATATTATAAAACAGACAAAAAGACAAAAGTAAAACTGTTTCTGATTTATATGGGTCTAGTTGTCATATTAGCAGCATGTACTTACTATGGAAACACCATCATCATGGAATCTGATGGAATGAGGACGATTATAGAAAACGGATAGAGTTATATTTGAAGAAGGATGTAGCTAATCCATAAAAGATAGGGCACAACTCAAACGTTTGGCGAGATGAGTTGTGCCTTTTGATATGGAATATGCTACGGGATAATGCTTATTGAGGTATGTTCTGCTTAAATACTAGAATTGGCGTATAAATTGAGGATCTAATAACGATACAATCGATTGGTCTTGAATATCGCCTTCAATTTTGATGCCAAACGTTTCTTCAACCTTTACAGGGAGATCGACGTGAATGACATTGTTGTCAGGTGATAATGAAAAACTCTCAATGGCTTTACCATCTGCGACAATGCTAATAGTAAATGAAGAACGATTCGTATATGTATTCTCCTCAGTAGTTGGCGCATAAGAAATGGTCGTTTTGAAACGGTTGATATCTTTCGGTGTGCTAAAAAGGAATCCATCAAAACGGAAATCATTCGAGAAGAACACCTGTTGTCCAATTTCCTCACTATTTTCACCAAAGGTTACCCATAAGGCATCATTGTAGAAGTTCTCATGGTTTGCATCAGGGAACTGTTCTTCATCTCTTTGTGAGTATGTTCGGTAATGGTAATCGGGATTGTAATTACTTTGAATGTTTTCTAGCTTATATTCAGTTTGCACTAGTTGACCATCTGATAATGTTTCTCCTTCTGCTAAGAAAAAACCCATTATGCCAACAGAAAGTGAAAAGAGAATTCGCAGAACGATAATACCGACATTCGTGTAGAGATAATAACGTGCAATTTTATTTCTAATTAACAATGAACCAACTAAATAAATAACGATGAGAGCGATAAAAATAAATATCCTTATAAAATGGTGATCTTTTAAAATACTAAAAAATAAATCAAAAGTTGAAGGGAGTAGCAATAACTTAATTAGAATAAAATTGTAGACTGGTTGCACAATGGTGTACACAAAAATATAAACAGCGAGACCCAGTATAATCATGATGGCTAATATAATGCTAAGGATGGCTGCAGCTATACCAATTACTGTGAAAATTGAGAATCCCCATAGTGCTCCTTTTCCAATATCCTCTGGATCCATAAGGACGCCTGTATCTCCATTACTACCAAAATAAATTTTACTTGGCATATTTTTTCTCCTTTTCGTAGATGTTCGGAATTATATTATCAGATTCATGGTCTATATATAGTTTTTTTGGAAATAGTGAGCATTTTTATTAAGAAAATATATAACATGGGTGTTTATTTAATAGTGAGTAGATAGACATTTGGCACAAAAAAGAAACCAATGTAAGAAGTACACTGGTTTCTGCTATTGTTATAAGCGGAATCACTTATTCATTTGATTGGTTATGAAACCCTTTGAAAGGTAAGTGATCGATACCTAATTCAGCTAATTCTTCTTCAGCTTCGTCGATTAGTGCTTGTGCTTGTTCTTTTGTTTCATCATCGAGATTCGTAAGGAAATCGCCACGAGCCCCTTTATCACCTTTAGCAGGGAAGTCTACGCCAAGTTCAGCAAGTTGAGTTTGAGCTTCCTCTCTAGTGATAGTTCCTGCTTGTTCTTGGTCTAAGATAGCCTGAGCCTGTTCTTTTGTTTCATCATCGAGATTCGCAAGGAAATCGCCACGAGCCCCTTTATCACCTTTAGCAGGGAAGTCTACGCCAAGTTCAGCAAGTTGAGTTTGAGCTTCCTCCCAAGTGATAGTACCTGCTTGTTCTTCAGCTAAGATAGCTTGTACTTGATCCTTTGTTTCGTCATCAAGGTTGGCAAGGAAATCGAGACCACGAGCATCTTTATCTCCTTTCGTAGGGAAATCTACACCAAGGTCTGCAAGTTGCAATTGAGCTTCCTCTCTAGTGATAGTACCTGCTCGTTCTTGGTCTAAGATAGCTTGTGCTTGTTCTTTTGTTTCATCATCGAGATTCGCAAGGAAATCGCCACGAGCCCCTTTATCACCTTTAGCAGGGAAGTCTACGCCAATATCAGCAAGTTGAGTTTGAGCTTCCTCTTTTGTGATTGTACCTGCTTTTTCTTCATCTAAGATTGCTTGGGCTTGCACTTTTGTTTCGTCATCAAGGTTTGCTAGGAACTCTCCACCACGAGTACCTTTAGTGGGAAGCTCCACACCAAGTTCAGTTAAATTAGTATTTAATTCTTCCATAATTGCTTGTACTTTTTGTTTTGTTTCATCATCAAGAGATGCTTTCACATTGAACGCTTGTTCCGTAACTGTAGTTGAATTTGATGTCGTTTCTGTTGCTGCAAATGCTGGAATCGTAGCACTTCCTAAAACCCCTAATGATAAAGCCCCAGTCATCACGTAACCAAATAATTTATTTTTTTTCATTTTTAATTTCCTCCTTCATTTTTTCCAAATTGAAATTTATTGTTCCTTTGAACAATGATTACTTTACGCCCAGAAAGTGAAAAAACGGTGAAAAGGAAAATGAATTCAAACATTTTTTCTGAAGGGTAGAATTTTTTTATTTTGAAAGATTCCGTGAGTACGCCAGAAGGAGAACTTACTTATTTATAGATAGTGAAAAGTTTAGATGCTGTGTTGAATGCATTAATACGTAATCACTAAAGAAACATTCCAAATACTTATCGAATGCCAACTTTTCACCATTTTTTCACCAAAAGCTTATAAATTGGAATCATCTAAAAGGAAAGGAGATACATGAATGAAGTCAAATCTAGCAAAAGTTATTCTAGGAGCTACACTTACTTCTATGTTATTAGGGGTCTGCCTTCTTTTAGATGGTAGAAATCGTGTTTTAGCTGCTGGAATGCATGGGCATGGTCCTGAAGGGATGTTCTTAAAAGGTGGTCACCCAATAATGTACGAGCCTCATCATGGAGCGTTTCCTTGGTTAGGAGTAGTCGTATTTTTCATTGTGGGCATTGCGATTCTCGTACTGTTTTTTAAATCTCTTAAAAAGAAAGATACAACTTCCTCAATGGAACAATTCATTCAAACCAATTTAGTAACTTCCACTAGTACGTTGAAAAGTCAGAAGGAAGATTTATTAGACCAATGGGAAAAGGATTTAATGAAAAAGGAGAATCGATAAGATGGGGATTTTTAAAAGAGTCAAAACAATGACGAAAGCTCGTATTCATGGAATGTTGGATGGGTTAGAGGATCCAATTGCCATGTTAAATGAGTATACAAGAGAAATGGAACAAGAGATGATCAATGCGAGAAAAGCTCTTGCTCGACAGATGTTTGCAGAAAACAAGCACTTAGCGTTGATTACGGAAACAAAAGACATGATTGCCAAAAGAACTAGACAAGCAAAGTTAGCAATTGAACACGGAGAAGTGGACATTGCAAAATTGGCAGTTGAAGAAAAAATCATCCACGAAAAACACCTTACAGTTTATCAGCAACAATATGAAGAGATTCAAGAGCAAACAAATATGTTAAAGGAACATGTAAAGGAACTTCAAGTAGCACTAACGGATTTACACAATCGAAAAATGTTATTAGCCTCCCGTGCAAATGTTGCTCAATCCATTCAACGAATTCAGAAAGCAACAGCGCCATTTGAGTCAGAGAATATTTTGAAAGGAATTGCCAAAGTAGAAGATCGCATTTTACTAATGGAGGCTGAAGCAAAAGTAAGCAGTCCGTATTCTAGTTCGCTTTTACTTGATGGGTACTATCAAAGTCATGTGAATGAAGAAGAGATTTACCGAGAATTAGAAAAATTAAAGGGCCAAAAAGAAATAGGCCATAATGGATGAATGTAAGAAGAAAAGAAGCTCCAGCCAAATCGGTTTGGTGCTTCTTTTCTTGTATCACTACATACTTGAGAAGGATTATAATAAACTAATCAATTATACATAAAGCTACTCTATTCAGTGGAAGGAATTGTTAGTAATAAAAGAAAGGAATGTCAAAATGAATATATTACTTGCTGAAGATGATGTGACACTAGGGGAACTAATCGTTTATATGCTCAAAAAAAAGGCAGGATATAATGTCGAGTGGGTAATGGAGGGAGAAGATGCCTATTATTATGCAACCAATGCTCACTATGATGTATTAATATTGGATTGGATGATGCCAAATGGAACAGGTGTGGAAGTCTGTCAAGGTCTACGGAAAAAGGGGTACTCTGGAGCAATCTTAATGCTAACGGCGAAAGATAGCATTCAAGATCGAATTGATGGGTTAGATTCTGGGGCTGATGATTATCTAGTTAAGCCGTTTGAAATTGATGAGCTCTTGGCGCGTTTACGAGCCTTATCTCGTCGCAATTACGCTCCGATTATAGAAGAAGAAGTTCAGATTCAAGATTTGGTCCTTAGCCGAATGAGCCACACTGTTCGTTTAGGCAATGAAGAGATTCAATTGAGCCCTAGGGAATATCAGCTATTGGATTTATTAATTCAAAATAAGGGACAAGTGATTTCACGTGAAGTTATGATGAACCGAATATGGGGAAATGAAGCGGAAGTAACGCCTAAAACCATTGATGCAACAGTGAAATTAATACGCAAGAAACTGAAGACAATTAAGAAAGCCGACTTGCTTCAAAGTATTAGAGGGGTGGGATATAAGTTTGAACAATAAGCTTTTGACGATCTTCGGTCGATTTTTAAAGGTTGATGGAAAAGATCTGTTCAGTCGCACCCAAAAACAATTAACGCGGATTTATAGCGGTCTATTAATTCTTTTCCTAATATTGTTTATTGTCATTGTGTATAGTGTTCTGTATTTTTCTATTTCGATTAGTTCTGAACGTGAACTGAAAAACCTCGTGAAGCAAGAGGCTAAGATGATTGAAAGTTATTTAATAGAGAATGAAATCAATAATTTTCGCGGTGTAGAAAATCAAGAAATTGTGTTCGCAGGGGCAAACCAAGCTTTTTATTATGTTCTAAATCGAGAAGGAGAGGTCATTTTAGGATCTGAAGATGATAATCGGTTACGGTCTGCCATCTTTCCATTGCTAAATAATCAGAAGGTAGGTGGTAGAAATACTGGAGTTTTTTACGAATCTGTACATCTTGATGAAGAGCGAAACGAGCTTTGGAAAGGAAAGGGCTTTTACAGACCAGAGCCTGAGCAGGATTTACGCCTCATGATTGCTAGTGAAGCCATAACGTATAAGGGGAAATTCATCGGTCAGTTATACATAGGTCGGGATTTTACCTTTGCAAATCAGCTCTTCCGATGGGTATTGATAATTTTAATTGTGCTAGGTGTTATATTTTCTGGAATTGCCATCTATATCAGTAAAAGAATGTCTAAAAAAGCGATGGTGCCTATATCAAGAGCATTTACGAGACAAAGAGAATTTGTCGCAGATGCTTCACATGAATTAAGAACCCCTTTAGCTGTGTTGCAATCTTCCATTGATGCTATGGATATGACAATTGGGGATGAAAAGGATGATTTTTCTGAAAAGATACTAGTAAATATGCGTCAAGAAGTGAAGCGGATGGCAAATTTAGTTGGTGATCTATTAACATTGGCGCGTTCAGATTCCAATACAATCGAGCTTCGATCAGAAATGTTTGATTTTCGTCAGATTGCTGAGAAAACACTGGAGTCTGTTCGTTCATTAGCGAAGGAAAAGGAAATTTCTATGAATCTGGATGCACCTGGCGAATTGATATACGTAGGGGACCCAGAAAGATTAGCGCAATTACTATATATTTTGTTGGACAATGCGATTAAGTACACGCCAAATGAAGGTGAAGTTGAACTTTCTCTTTCACGAGAAGATGGACATTTATGTATTGCGGTTCGTGATACGGGGATTGGGATTAGTAATGAGGATGTTCATCGAATTTTTGAGCGATTTTACAGATCCGATAAATCTCGTTCTCGTCAAATGGGTGGTCACGGTCTAGGATTATCTATCGCAAAATGGATAGTTGAGACGCATACAGGAACGATTGATGTTGTAAGTGAACTTGGGAAAGGCAGTACGTTTTTCGTTAGAATTCCGTACGATGCTGCTAGATAGAATCGTATTTTATTAAGTTATGAAGATTCGCAAGATACAGATTCAGGAAGGTACTTTAAAATCAAATAGTTATATAATCTGCTTAGGCGTCTAAGGAGGAATATTATTCTTTCCATTGAGTTAATTCCAAATTGTGGCTATGAGGTTTGTATTTACTGGAGGCAGTTGTTTTAAACAAAGAATAATCATGAAAATTTGTATGAATAGGGAAGTTTTTATATTTGGTTCTACTCGGTCCTACTTGGCAGAACGTGTGTGAAGATAGATTGAACAGCTTATAGTTTGTGTCTATGAAACAATATGCTGAAAGTGAGTGAGCTGTCCATGATCCATGAGGAGGGGGGCATGGACAAAAACCAATCCAGAAGCACAATGCCCCCCTATAAATAAGGTTACGATTTAGCTATATTTTAATCTATAAACGTTATAGCGTTTAAATAGTTTAGTATTTCAAAAAGGAGCATAGGTGTATGTTATTAAAATTACTTTACCCAATATTAGCGCTAATCGCTGGGATGGCGGTGGCTGTACAAGGTCAAATAAACGGAGGTTTAGGAAAAAAGATTGGAGTCATAGAGGGCGCATTTTTCAGCTTCGCACTAGGAACATTAGCTTTATTATTTGCACTTATCTTTTTTGGCAACGGACAAATTTCATCGGTTACGAACGTTCCAAAGTGGCAATTAATTGGAGGAATTCTCGGTGCATTTTTCGTCTTAGTTCAGGTGCTTGTTGTACCTAAAATCGGCGTGTCGACTACTTTGCTAGCTGTCATTGTAGGACAAATTCTATTAAGTGTCGTGATTGACCATTTTGGCCTGTTTGGTGCAGAACGTCGCCCAATAGACTGGAATAAAATCGCTGCCGTATTATTGATGTTTGTTGCTTTATATTTGTACAATAAAAGATAATATAAGAATTATAGGAGCTTTTCTCTAGTTACCTAACAACGAATACGAGAGGGGCATCACTATAAAATGGAGATAAAAGAAAATCTCGAAAAGAAGAGGCATTTCCAAGATAGACGTAGGCTATTTTGGAAATGCCTTTTTATTAGCCCAAATATTGTTTTAAGATAATGAGCCCAAGTGTTAATTCATCTAATGATTTGGTAGATGAAAGGGCAACGCGCAAATATTGATTAGAAGAGGTTTGTCCACTCAAAAAACGATCGGAATGAAATACGCGAATTCCATTTCTTTTTAGTTCTGATTCCAATTGTACAGAATCATGTTCTCCTTGTATTGGTAGCCAACGATAAAAACTTAGTGGGTGTCCAACATGGTGATTGGTAGGGAAGTATTCGAAAAATAACTCATTAGCCGCTTGTGCAAGCTGTTTCTTAGAAGCTACAATTTCGTATGCCTTACCAGATAAGATTAACTCTGTGATCACTTCTGCATCTAACGAAGAGGTTTTCACATTAATATTAAAAATTGCCCGCAAAAGCTTCTCACGTAATGCTTCCCCGTAAGCAAGGTAAGCCACCCGTAATCCAGAGCAGATTGATTTTGAAGTTCCACAAATATAAACCGTTTGTTCTGGCAACAAATTGTACATTGGCTGCTTGTAGTCTGCGATTACCCCTGCAGTTAAAAAGGCATGAATATCATCCTCGATTAAAATCAAACGATGTTTCCGAATGACATCTGCCAATTCGCGCTTTCGAAAATCAGGAATCATGATCGTTGTTGGATTGGAACAAGAGGGCATAAGGAAAATACCACGAATATTTAGTTGGCTACATTGCCTATCTAGCTCTTCAGGAAGCATGCCACATTCATCTCCCGAAATAGGAACTAATTGGATATGGAAGATCTTTGCTAATTCAATGAAATTTGAAAAAGTATAGAAATCGGTGGCGATACGATCTCCAGGTTCAAACAATGCTGATATAGTAATCGCCAATGCATTTTGTGTCCCTGAAACAATAGCGACATGGTCTGGATCTGTTTGAACACCAAAAGATTCTATCCAGTTAAGTGCCGCGGTTTTATGATGGGGAATGCCAGTTGGATGATTGTAGTCGAGTAAATGATCTAAATATCTCTTTTTCACGATCTCTTGAATGGTGTTTGACACTAGTCCATTTGTTTGTTCAAAAGAGGCAACGAAACCAAGGTCAATTTGGTTTTCTGATTGATGTGCTGTAATGGTAATGGAACGAATGGCATTTGCCGACACAAATGTCCCACTTCCCGTTATGGCATAAATAAGTCCTTTTTCTTCACAAAGTTTATAAGCCCTAGTAATCGTCGTAAAGTTTAAATCTAGAAAATCTGCTAATTCTCGTTGAGGAGGTAGTTTTGTTCCAGGTGCTAGAAAGCCATTAAGTATTTCCTGTTCAAGTAAGGCTGCGATGGATTGATAATAAGGGCGCTTCAGCGTACTCTTATCAGGTTTCCAAGACATTGGATAATGATCAAATGAATTTACTGGCATAGGACATCACCTCTTGCAGGATGTTTTCCATACAATTATATCATGATTGTATGGGAATATTATGGGGAATAATTTGAGGGAATGTGAAAAGATAGTTTGTTAGAAATATTGGAGATGTCCTTGAAACCATACAATCTAGTAAATATCGTATGGAAAGATGATTGGTTTAGAATCAAGTGTTCTTTAAGAGGACAACCAAATAAATAGGGTTAGGATATTTGAAGTGGTTTGTCGAATACATACAATTCTGCTTTGAGCGTATGGAAAGTTACGGTTCAAAAAAGTCAGTCTTCATCAAGCCCAAACTGAATTTGTATAGATTTTGATATCGAAGCATAATTGTAATCCATACAATTCTGTTATTTATTGTATGGATTTCGTGTGATATAAATGAATAAAAATTCAATAGCAGGATGTGAAATAGGTGAGTAAAAGAACAGCATTTCGTGTTGCATTTCCACATACCGTTCCGATTTTGGCGGGATTTGTATTTCTAGGAATGGCATATGGGATATTTATGAATTCACTAGGTTTTCATGCACTATATCCGATTCTGATGAGTTTATTTATCTTTGCAGGATCCATGGAGTTTGTTGCTGCGAGCCTATTACTAACGGCATTTAATCCATTAGATGCTTTGTTTTTAACGTTGATGGTTAATGCAAGGCATTTGTTTTATGGAATATCAATGTTGGATAAGTACAGAAACGTAGGGAAGAAAAAAGGATACTTAATTTATGGATTATGCGATGAATCATTCGCCATTAATAGTGCCATCAATCTTCCGAAGGATGTTGATAAGGGCTGGGTTATGTTTTTCATAACATTATTGAACCACTTCTATTGGGTATTAGGCTCAACAATTGGAGGTCTTTTTGGCTCCTTAATTAAGTTCAATACAGAAGGACTGAAGTTTGTGATGACGGCACTATTTGTTGTCATTTTCATAGAACAGTGGATTCATGCGAAAAACCATCGTAGTGCAATTGTGGGACTTGGGATATCAGCAGTATGTTTAATGATCTTTGGGGGTGAGAGCTTCATAATCCCTGCAATGGTAGCTATTTTAGGAATACTTACACTTATGAAAAAGCCATTAGAGAAAGCTGAGATGGAACCAATATGACCATGACGATAACACAACAAATCATAACAATTGGGATGGTTGTATTAGGGACGATGCTGACAAGGTTTATTCCATTCATGCTATTCCCATCAGGTAAACCAACACCTAAATACGTACAGTATCTCGGCAAAGTTCTACCAGCTGCAGTAATTGGACTTTTGGTTGTTTATTGTTTTAAGGATGTAAGCTTTCTCTCTGGAAACCATGGAATTCCTGATCTTATTGGGGTCTTAATCGTGGCAATGCTCCATTTTTGGAAGAGGCAGATGCTTCTCTCCATTGCTGGAGGGACGATTGTTTACATGATTTTAGTGCAATCAGTTTTTTAAGTAGCTTATTTCGTCAAATGCTAAACCTATGGAGTGAATAACCTTGGCGATAATCCATGATGGGTCGGCCTTTTTTAAGCTGAGAGAAATACTCACATGAACGAGAAAACTTAGCAAGTTTATGGGTATTGAAGGGTTATGGTTTATTTGTTAAACTGAGTTAGTTTCTCCTCCTATGTAACATATAATAGATGGTATTTGTTTAACGGAGGTAAATTTAATTCTTTTCGCTATGAAAGATACAATAAATTTGTAACTTAATAATACAAATCCCATTAGACGATAAAGGCTTAAAGATTAGCAGGGAGGCGCACATCAAGATGAACAAGCAGGAGAGTAGCTATAGATGGGTCGTATTTGGAGTTGTTCTTCTTTCGTATATTATTATTGTAAGCCAGCGAACCGCTCCGGGTTTGATTACCGACCAATTAATGAGTGAGTTCCAATTGACTGCTGCAGTCATAGGACTCATTAGTAGTTTTCAATTTTTTGCATATGCGGGGCTACAAATTCCTGCGGGTTTAATGACAGACCGGTATGGGCCTAATTTATTTTTAATTGTTGGTACCTTTCTAGCAGGACTAGGAAGTGTATTATATAGCGTTTCAAGCCATGAATATTTGTTAATGATTGCTAGATTACTAGTTGGTGTCGGTGATGCGACGATCTTTGTTAACCTAATATTAATTATGACGCAATGGTTTAAGCCACAAGAATTCGTCAAGTTACTAGGTATTATTTCATTAGCTGCGAGCTTCGGTTCGTTAGTTGCAACTGTCCCTTATTCTTGGTGGATTGCACATGCCAATTGGCGACAGCCGTTTTTCATTACGGGGATGGTTTTAGTTGTCTTAGCCTTTGTTCTATATATCGTTCTTGTAACACAGCCAAAGAAACGATTTCATGAAGGATCATTAGTGAAGGCAAATACTGAGAAACCAAAAGAAAGTGTATGGGCGATTTTAAAAAGACTTGTTGTCACTCGACAGGCTTGGGCAACATTTCTATGTCACTTTGGAATCGTTGGTGTTTACGTAGGATTTATTGGTTCTTGGGGTGTTCCCTATGGTATTCATGTATTTGATTTGACTCGTGCACAAGCAAGCCAATTGATGATGTATGGTTTAATTGGAGCCATTATAGGCGGATTATTTTTAAGCTGGATTACCAGTCATATTCAATCTATTAGAAAAGCTTATAGTTTCATACAGTTAACCGTATTTGCGAGCTGGTGTGGGTTGTTCCTAGCCGGTGTTACGCCTTCCTATGGATTAGTGATCGTTTTCTTAGTGGTAATCGGATTTGGAATGGGTGTTTGCTCATTGACCTTTGCAGTCGTTCGAGATTCATTTGCAGCTGACGAAATTGGGGTTGCGACTGGATTTGCCAATATGGGCGGTTTTTTGAGTGCCGTATTATTACCGATTTTTTTCGGAAATGTACTCGATTTATTCCCACAAGAATTAGTCAATACAGGGTATCATTACGGCTTTATTATCCCAGCGGTATTTTCATTGATGGGGGTAATAGGGACGTTAATGATTAAGGGAGTAAAGAAAGTGGATTTATAAGTCAAAACTAATACTGAACTAGATGAATAAAAAAGGGAAAAGACCGTCTGAAGTGTGACGGTCTTTTTACATGTGTATAGTGCTAACTGAAGTTGATAGTGCGATGTACAACTCCGTTAGCGGTGTAGCGGAAAATTAAAACTTAGGACATTACGTTGTCTAAAAGAAGGTCTTAGTAGCCTCCGCCGTAGCCACCGTTAAAATAAGCAGCACCTACAATGATTAACAGAATGAATAATACTACAAGTAAAGCAAACTCTTTTGTGTTGTTACCATATCCGTAAGAGCCCATTCTAATTCCTCCTTTCTGTTTTCTAGTCATAATATATGGAAGATCGCAAATATGAATTGGATGTTTGACCTTATCTTCAAATAAATAGTCCGATTTAGTTATTTTTTTCATCGTCGTTTTTTAAAATGCACACTAAAGAATTGCATTATTTTAATGATGGTGAAGCGATTCCGTAGATGGATTAATTAAGAATGAGTGCAAATCGAAAAGATGTAAGAAAGATTGTGATACATTAGTAGTACATTAGTTAATGTACTATATTGTCAAGCGAGGTAAGTTTCATGTTTATAGATCAATTGAAGGGTCAGTTAAGTCAACACCAGTCTTTATTTATAGGGGAGGAGACGGCTTTTCGCTCTGCTGTGCTGATTCCACTAGTAAAGAAGGATGATGAATGGCATGTGTTGTTTGAAGTGCGTTCATTGAATATGAGAAAGCAGCCTGGTGATATTAGTTTTCCTGGCGGACGAATCGATCCAACCGATCCGAATGCCTTGGCTGCAGCATTAAGAGAAACGCATGAGGAATTAGGGGTTGATCCAGCTCAAATTCAACTAGTAGGCCATTTGAGTCCCTACGTCTCATCGCCTTCTTTTGTTGTGTATCCGTTTGTAGCAACAATTGATTATGATAAAACGATCCATTCTTTTAATAAAGAAGAAGTAGAAGAGGTATTTACGGTACCAATCAGTTGGTTATTACAATATGAGCCTTATAAACATATAGTATCTGTTGAAATGAAGCCCGCACCTGATTTCCCATTTGAAAAAATTATGAACGGCACAGAGTATCAATGGCGAACACGTCTTATGGAAGAATGGTTCTTTGATTATAGGAAATATACGATTTGGGGGTTAACTGCTAGAATTTTGAAACATTTCATAGAGGTCATCAAATAAGCTTTAGATCATTTTGAAATGAATACGGGATAGTGGATCATTACTTAGAAACAAGAGGTTTTCGGCAGGATAATCTCTTGTTCTTTTTTGTTCAAAGGCCTGGTTGTAGAATTTTGAAACAGATGTTATTTCCATTTTGAGGCTATTTAGTGTGGCAATGGTAGTATACATGCAATTTTACACTTTTTATAGATATATCCAAGGTCTCCTAGTAGAATTTAGTTTAGTATAGTAAAATAGTAGAGTTAAATTAGATGGTATACATAAAAGGAGTTCTCATCATTGAATAATCTAAATTTAATAGTCACAGCAATCGGAGGCGTTATGCTTTTAATTGCTCTCATTATATTAATCGTTAATATGTCTAAAGGGACATTTAAAATAAACTTAAGTACCGGATCTCTACTATCACTAAGTGTAGTTACATTAATTGCTGGGTTTGTTTTAAAAGGCCCGGTTGTAGGTGAAGTGGGCCTAATGAAAGAGGATACTAATAAGAGCCATTCTACGAGTAATGAACCAATAAGTGGCGGAACATCACATAGTGGGCTAACGAATAGTACATCTACAGTTGATGAAAGTAATCAGGGAATTAGTGATAGTCATCAGCTAAATTTGGCTACGGTTGCGGGAGAGAAAGTTAGTTCGATATCTGACGAAAATAGCGTGAAAGCCTTGAACCAGAAAGACAAGGTGAAAGTAGAGCCAGTCACATTTACTGAAGAAGATTTAATTGGTGCTTGGCATTGGAATGATGGCGAAAATTTTTACATGATCTTAAGAAAAGATGGTACTTATAGCTATATCGAGCAAAGTGCAGGATTTCATACTGCTGGGCTATATAGTGTTACTGTAGAAGGAGACCAGTTTGAAGTGACAGTAAAACATATCACAGGAGAATACAACAATCAAATGTTGATTCAAGTCATGAACCAAGACCTTCTGAAGGTAAGTGAAGATAGCTACAGTTGGAGTGCAGAACGAATGAATCTTGCAGAAGCAGAAAATATTTTGAAAAGTATAGACTAGTACAGTTTCAGTACTATTTACAGTAAAGCATGTAAAGGTTATGTAAAAATTACCAGTTAATTATTAACAGGTAGTTCATTATCTATTATAATATTAGAGAGTAAAGAGATACTCGAACACGCGCAAAGGGCTAGGACATTTTGTTCTAGTCTTTTTTTATGCATTAGAAAATGATTTGCTAATTCTAAACCTCATTTAAGATAAAAGACCTAATCTCAATTAAAATGTCCTATTTTTTAAAGTGAGTTTATGCTATTATCTAGTATAATAATATAAATAATCCATTTATCACACTTTTACGTAATATTATGGTAATTTTATTCCAAATATAATAAGAGGTTATGATTTTATGTTTTCTTCACCTAATACAACTAGCATCACAATACTAGAAGGAGAGTACTCTGTCACAGTCGTAATTTTATCTATCATCATTGCCTGTCTAGCATCTTACACAGCAATCATTATGAATCAGCGGGTAAAACAAAATCTATTTTTTAATAAACATTTTTATATGATGTTAGCCTCTTTTGCGATGGGGTTGGGAATTTGGTCGATGCATTTTATCGGAATGAGCGCCTTTATGTTGCCGGCTTCCATGAAATATAATGTCTTTCTAACGGTTTTGTCTGCTATCCCAGCGGTATTTGCATCATATATTGCTTTCTTTTTTGCAAACCGATTGAACAAAAATCACGGGTTATATGTTTTTACCGGGATCGTGATGGGACTTGGGATTGCGGCGATGCATTATATCGGTATGGCAGCCATGGAGATGGAAGTGAAATATTATTATAAGCCGTGGATTTTTATTGCATCTATTGCCATTGCAATTGTCGTATCGTATGTAGCGCTCTTTATTCTTTCCGCATTACGACAGAGAAATCATTTCATTAATATACTAGTTTCCATACTGATGGGTCTAGCAGTCACAAGTATGCATTATACAGGGATGTATGCTGTTGTCTTTTATGTAGAAGGTGAATTGGAACATCATACACATGCTATGCATGCGATGGATATGAAACTGCTGATCTATGTTGTGACGGCAGGAATTCTTTTATTGTTTTTTTTAACGGGTCTTACAAGTATGCTTGGTCGCTATGCGGATTATCGTTTAACGTATTTTGATGCACTAACAAAGTTTCCTAACCAAAGGCAGTTTGAAAAGGATTTAAATAATTTAAGGGTTGCCGGAAGTCTAGCTATTGTTCATATCGATCAATTGGAAAAATGGGTTAGTGCTTACGGATATTCTTTTGGTGATGAAATCGTCAGATCAATTGGGGATGAACTCCAAATATTGAACACGTCTACGACAAAAGTGTACCGAATAGAAGGAAATCGTTTTGCAATGATAAGTTCTAATGACAACGGTTATAGATCGATGAAGAGGTTAATTGAAGGTATATTATCGACATTTAAAGAACCGATAAAGATTGATAATCATCAGATAAAAATAGATATGATTTGTGCCATGACTCATTCGAACAATAAAACCGGAGCTGAAGAACTTTTTTCGAATAGTTTGGCAGTACTTCAACACCCAACGACTAAATATAATCATGAGGTCGTTGAATATGATCCGGAAATCCATACTTTTAGCCTTGAGAGACAAATCGAACAAGATATAAATAGTGCAATGGAGAATAATGACTTGTTTATTGTCTATCAACCAAAAGTATATTCAAATACAAAAGAAATATCAGGCTTAGAAGCACTGTTACGTTGGGTACATCCAAAACATGGGTTCATTTCCCCTGGCGTTTTTGTTCCGATATTAGAGGAAAAGGGAAGAATATTTGATGTCACAGACTGGGTTATTGAACGGGTTTGTGAACAAATTGCTCAATTTCTTAAGCAAGGTGTCCCATTTTCGCATGTGTCGGTCAATATTCCAGGTCCATATATTACATCGCCTGAGTTGTTGAACATTATTGAGGAAAATCTAACAAAATATAATATTGACAGTCAATATTTAGAGCTTGAAATTACAGAAACAAGCGTAATACATAATATTGAAAATGCGATGACAGCATTGAGTAACTATAAAGAAATTGACATTGGTGTAGCATTAGATGATTTTGGAACAGGGTTGTCTTCGTTGTCTTATTTGAAAATGATGCCAGTCTCAACTATTAAAATCGATAAATCCTTTGTTGATGGAGTTCCTCTTTCAGATAAAGATTCAGCTGTTTTAAAGGCAATCGTTAGATTATGTGATTCTCTCAATTTAAAAGTAGTGATTGAAGGAGTCGAAACAGAAGAACAATATCACTTCATTACATCCTTTACAGAAAATGCTCATATTCAAGGTTATTACTTCTCACGTCCTTTAAAGGTGGATGAACTATTGGCATGGATTGCTGAAAGGGAAAAAACACTGATCAGTTAGTTGATGGTGTGGAATTTTAGTGCGATTTTGTACGGTTATTAAATAAATACCAGATACACATAAGATTTGCGAGATCTATGTGTATCTGGTAATTTTGTTAGCTTAAATTTCTTGTTTTTGTAACTGCTGTTCTTGCAATTTTGGATAATTTTGATGAGTTTTTTGAATTTTTTCAAAGCTTCCAAACTTCTCTTGGACGATTAAGAATGCGATTCCTCCAATAATACTTGGAACAGCAAAGGCCATAAATGCCTGTTGTGGAGGTAAGCTAGATGCTAATAAAAGAGCAATTAATACCGGTGCTAATATTGCTCCAATTCTTCCAATCCCAACCGTGACGCTAAGGCCTGTCGTGCGAATTTCACGAGGGTAATATTCAGAAATATATGGATTTACAAGATTTTGAGTTCCGCCCGTACATGCACCGCCAAGAGCGATTAATACATATAGTAGGATGGTATTAGACGTTAAACTTAGGGAAACAAAGCAAATGGCTCCTAGTAAAAACATGCCAATTAATACTTTTCGATGTCCAAGTCGCTCCACCAAGTAACCACCTAGTAAGGAACCTCCGATTTGGCCGATACTTAACACAACATTAAATGATAAACTGGAAGTTATTCCAAAGCCTGACTCCTGCATGATTTTAGGAAGCCATGTATTTAAGCCATAAATCATAAGTAGGCAGCTTAGCACGGCAGTCCAAAAGGCTACGGTACTTAATGCTCTATTATCAGAAAATAGCTTTTTCACAGGGAATCCTTTAGAGCGTTCTTTTACACTTGCATATTCATAATCATCTGTTGCTTGATAATTACCTTTAGGATCAACTCTGTTTAGTATGCTAGCAATTTTATCGCCTTTGTTACGAAGTATGTAATAGGAGAGCGATTCAGGAAATTGCTTTAGGAAAAATGGTAATGTAAGAAGCGGAATAATTCCTAACCAATATAAAAATCTCCACCCAAGACTTTCCATAACGTACATTCCTGTAAGTGATGCTATAATACCGCCTATTGAATATCCACAATACATCGTAGCAACAATTAGCGCTCGATTCTTTTTAGGAGAGTATTCTGTCATGACAGCAATGACTGCTGGCATTAGTCCGCCCATCCCTAGAGCAGCAATAAAGCGCATGACGGTAAAGGTTAATGGATCTGGTGCTAGTCCTGCCAATAAAGAAAATATACTGAATATCCCCATACATATAGCTAAAACCTTTTTTCGACCAATGACATCAGAAAGTGAACCGAGTAAAAAGGAACCAATCATCATACCAACGAGCGTATAACTCCCAATTGCGCCTGCTTCAACAAGCGTGATGTTATAGTCCTCCATCATTAAGGGTAATCCGATTCCGTACATGGCAATATCAAAGCCATCAAAAGCAATGGCATAAAAACACCAAAGATAAACTAATAAATGAAACTTATTAAACTTACTTTCTGCTACTACTTGAGCAGTTTGTACAATACGCATTCTTCAACCTCATTTTCAAAGATTCTTTATTTTATAGAAAGTGATGATTATTTCCAAACTTCCTCAGCAATTTCAACGACATGGCGAAGTTTTGCCCATTGCTGTTCTTCTGTTAATATGTTTCCTTCTTCAGTAGAGGCAAACCCACATTGAGGGCTTAATGACAGCTGGTTTATAGGAACGAACTTTGCTGCTTCTTCAAGTCGTTTGATAATCTGTTCTTTTTTCTCTAATTCACCAAACTTTGAAGTAATCAATCCTACGACAATATTTAAATCTGGACGATGAACAAAACGAAGGGGCTCAAATCCACCTGAACGGTCATTGTCGTATTCTAGGAAGAATCCATCAATATTTAAATGTCCAAATAATTGTTCTGCCACTGGTTCATATCCACCAGAAGAAATCCAGGTTGAGCGGAAATTGCCACGACAAATGTGCATAGTTATTTTAAAATCATCTGAACGGTCTGTAACAGCTTTATTAAGTGTATCTAGATACTTTTTAATGAGGTAATCTGGATCCTTTCCTTTTGAACGAAGGATTTCTTTTTGCTCGTCCGAACATAAATAACCCCACGAAGTATCATCTAACTGTAAGTAGCGACAACCCGCATCATAAAAAGCTTGCAATCCTTTTTTATAGGCATTAGCTAAATCATCAAAAAATTCTTCCTCGTCCGGATAGATTGATTGATCAATTTCACCACGAAAATGAAGCATACTTGGGCTTGGAATCGTAAATTTCGCTACATGGTCCCCAGCTACTTGATGTAGATACTTAAAATCTTCTAACATTGGATGATTTCCAAAATCTAATTTACTAGTCACTTTAATGCCACGTGATTTGGTTTGTTGTTGCTGAAATTGTATCCCACTTTCTGCCCAGTAGCTTTCAACGCCAACTAGATTTTCTAAAAAATCAAAATGCCACCATGCTCTACGGAATTCTCCGTCAGTTACAGCATGGAGACCAATTTCTTTTTGCTTTCCTACAATTCTTGCAATTTCTTCGTCTTCGATATTACGTAATTGCTCTAAAGATATGATTCCTGCAGCTCTTTGTGAACGTGCAATTTTAATGGCATTTGAACGTAACAAACTACCAACGTGATCAGCTCGAAAAATGCTTTTAGTACTATTGGACTTATTTAATGTTTGCATAACAGTTTCTCTTTCCTTTCTTAAAGTTAATTGATCTTTACGTCAGCCCAGGAGGACCGAATTGTTCTGTTTGTTTTGATATTTGTATCCTATCACGAGAAATGGTTTATAGTGTAATTGTTAAAATTGATTGTTTGTTATAGCTAAAAACTATGGCGGGGGAGGAACAACATTTTAGTGTCTCAAAAGCACAAAGAGAAAAAGAAAAAGGAACCTGTTCTTTTGGAAAACAGATTCCTTATGGTGTCATGTAGCTACTTGTTTTCTTCTTCTTTATAAAATCGCTCACCTGTCTCAGGGTGATAGTAGACAACTAATTTTTTCTTTGTACTCGGATCAATGGAGACCTCATTCGTTCGGATAAAACCATTTGGCACCTTCTGGCCGTGCTTTGTTTTAAAACGACGATCCCAAATAAGCCAGGAACCAACTATTAGGATAATAAAAATGACAATCTGAATCCCATAAAATCCAATAACCCATGCAATCCAGTTCATAGGTTACGCCTGTTCCACTCGTACTGCCGTTCCGTAGGCAATAATTTCACTCATATTCTGACCAATCTCGCCAGAATCAAAGCGCATCATAATAATGGCATTCGCACCCATGGCAGCTGCGTTTTGTACCATACGATCAATCGCTTGTTTTCTTGCATCTTCAAGCATTTCCGTATACTGATTAATTTCTCCACCAATAAGCCCCTTAAATGAAGCTACAATATCTTTCCCAATGCCTCTTGCTCTAACTGTTAAGCCAAATACGGGTCCCAATACATCTACCACGCGATAATTTGGAATATTTTCCGTTGTTACGATAATCAAATTGTTTCGCTCCTTAAACATAATAATCATGACCTACTTATTATATTACGCGTAGATGTGGAAATACCTTTAATGATTAAATGAAAAATACATACTTCTTAAGAGAATAGGTTGTGGAGATTGAAAAATGAGGGTGGGACAAAACTGCTTCTATAATTAAAAAAACGCGAAATCGCTCCGTCGATTTCACGTTTTTTCTAATTCACAAAAGTAGAGTCAAGATCTTACAATCTTGCAGCGCATATTCTTAAGTTTACGTCCATTAATGCAATACCGATTTCGTTATCACCCTTTAGTTTTCCTCGAACAGAAAGTCAAAGGTGTCCTTTTATAATGCAGAAAAATTATCGGATGCCATTTTACTTTTGTAAAATGGCACTGGCTTTTTCATTTCGGTGTGGGGTTTTGCTTGCCACCAGCATTTTATATTTATTTTAAATCAAATAAGCGGAGAAACTCCGTCTAATGTAGATAGTGGGGGCAAAAGAAGTGGATATAAGCGGAGATATTCCGATTAACTGCTCTAATTTAGGTAAAATCCAAAGATATGGATAAGATAACCGGAAATACTCCCTTTATTTTCAGAAAGATATAGGGATTTCTTAATATAAACGGAATATTTCCGTTTAAATAATTCATGCACAATAAGATGACCATATTGGGGCTAGAAAACATGGAATTCTTACCCCATTTGCTTAACAATTTCTGTTTTGCACCTATAAAGAACCAATTAAAAAAGGGCCCGGCTTCGTCATTTTTTAAGAATCTATTAGTTTTGTCCCAGCTTCATTCACTTTTAGTACATTAATAAACCGTTATTTTTCGAGCAGCACTCAGTTTCCCTCTCGCGTCTTTTGTAAGCACTGTAAGTACATTACCTTTTCGTTGTTTTGGAATGTACACTCTGTAATTACCATAGTAGTCAGATTTGGCGCTATAAGTACGACTACCGATTTTCACACTAACGAGCACAGATTGTTCTGTTTTACCTGTTACTGTAGTTGAATAATATCGAACTGTATTGGCAGTTGGCATATTCGGTGCAGCTCGACCGACAGTAATCGTAGTAGGTGAACTAATTTTCCCGGCAGTATCTTTCGCTGTTACAGTAAGTTTGACTCCGCTATTTTGAACGGGAATCGTCATTTTAAACTTACCATAAGCATCCGCTCTTACATTGTAAGTTTTAGAGCCAATGCTTACTGTCACAAGGGCAAGCTTTTCTGTCTGTCCAGAAATATAGGAAGTATTGTTATAAACAGGATTTACCCTTGGAATGTTAGGAGCTACTCGTGCAACCGAAACAGAACGTGGCATACTTGATGCACCTAAGGAATCTTTTGCCGTAACACTTAGTACCGTTCCACTATTTTGAACGGGGATCGTTATTTTATAAACCCCGTAGGCATCGGCTTTTGCTGTATAGGAGCGAGTACCATTCACAACTGTTACCGTTGCGTATTTTTCTGTTTTTCCAGAGACGAGTGTTGCTTTATTATGAACTAAATTAACAGTTGGTACATTTGGAGCCACTCTCGTCACATTAATTCTTTTATCGATACTTGTTAGTTTAGCGCTATCCTGAACTGTCATCACGATGGGGGTACCATAGTTCTGAACAGGGACAGGGATTGAAAAATATCCATTTGCATCCGCTATGCTACTGTATGTTTTATCAGAGAGCTTTGCTTGCACTGTCGCATAGGGCTCTGTTTTCCCTGAAATCGCTTTTGTTTTATTCGTTACCGTATTAACGATTGGTTGTTCAGGAGGTGTAATGTCCTTTACAGTCACTCTTGCGGCATCACTTGCAACTTGTCCATCCATTGCGATAAGTGTTAACTCTGTTCCCGGAGCTTGCGCGGGTAAAGCTAATGAAAAAGTACCGTCCTCTGACACAGGTCCATTTGAGATGATGGTTTCATCCTCAAAGACAATAACTGTTGTCCCAAGTTTTGCTGAACCTGTAATCTCTGTAGATTGGTCAGTTACTTCTTGAACGGTTGGTATAGGAACAGCATTTTGGACAGTAACAATTCGCTCTAAAGTAGATTTTCCACCAGATGTATCCTCCGCTTCAATTCGAAGCGTATATGTTCCATTTTTAATGTTTGTTGTATTCCATTCTCCAAATTTTACTGAAAGAATATCACTCTTTTTAATTGGTATCCATTCAGTAGGTGTTTCACCATAACCATAAGAAATCGTATAAGCTTTTAACTGATAATCAAGGATTGCCCCTTCAAGAGTTACCTTGCCGGAGACACGCTGATAAGGTACAGGTGATACAAGAGAAATTTGTGGATTCCTCCGATCTTCAAGACTAATTGCCATCGAACTTTGATTCCCAAAAAAGCCTGAGTTTTGATTAAACATTCTCCAAATGATTGGTGTAGTTCCAAGTGGCATATCTGCAGGAAGTTTCAATTCAAACGTTTGAGTTTCACCAGTTTCAACTATTTCCGATGGAGCAAGTCCAACCGAATAGTGATCTGCTTTTAATAGATAGCCTCCAGACTGTGTCCATGATTCAGTCCCAGTATTCTTAAATACAACTTTGATAGTAGGACTGCTTCCAGCCTCCTGAATGGAAGAAGGATAAGACATCCCTACTAATTCGGCATCGTTTTTCTTTCGGGTAGTTACCGGGACGTTAGAAGAATAGCTAGAAAAGTTACTTTGAACATTATTTTTATCGATAGCCTTCACAGATACGAAGTAGTTTGACCTTGGTGTTAAATAATGTTCAGGAATCGTGATACTATTCGATTGAGTTGCTCCGGTAAACACTTCATAGCCAGAGTCAGTCGTTAATTTTACTTGATATTCTACTGGTGACTGGTCAACTGATGGATCCCAGAAAATCGTGAAATTAGAAATTAACTCACTAGAAGCTTTAATGTTTTCTGGAACGGTTGGAGCCGACGTATCGGGCATTTTGACTGCAGTTACCTCTGAAAGGTCGGTTTCTCCATAATCGTTAAAGGCAGAAATTCTGAAATAATAAGTATCCGCTGCTTTTTCAGAATTTCCGTGCAGTTGATACAGGAATCCTGGAATATCCGATAAATCAGTACCTGAACCATCCGCTCTAAGAGTTAGCTCTCCATTGTTCATTTGCTCTTTCGTTGGCCAAATATTTTTTCCTAGAGATGACCACTTCGTATCCGTTCCTTCATACACTTGTTCATATTCTTTCCCGTTATATAGGTATACTCGATATCCTTTTGCTCCTGTTACAGAAGACCATTGAAGATTGACTAAACCTTTACCAGAGTTCGTCTGTAGTCCATAGGAAATTCCAGTTGGCGCATTTGGTTTAGAAGAGAATTGAATTTGTAAGACAGGCATCTGATTTAGATCATTGTTGTTTAATTTCGTAAAATTCAACACATGTTGCTCATTCTGGTTTTCAGAAGGCTTGATTGCTAACCCATAGTCGCTCTCAGGGTTTTTCATCCAATCAAGCACTAACGTTGATACATCCCAAGTATAAGTGCCTCCTCCAACTGGCATCACAAGAGTTTTGTTGGAGATAGGCGTATTCAATGCATTTGGTTTGTTTGCCCATGTTAATTGCTGAGCATTCCATGGCTCAACAATTTTGTGAATGGAGAATTCTTCATTTGAATAATATTCGCAGGAGTAGCAGTCGTAATCATTATTTAACTCTTTCAAACGAAGTGTTGCCCCTAAATATAACCCTCCATTTAATGATGGAAGGCTGTCACCGAATTTGATATACGTTTCATATTGTTGAGTGGCATTTATTCCGACCTTCACTTCATTTTCCTGGTGAAAATTTGCATCGGGTTCAGATTGTGAAACGTAGGAAATGGCTCCACTTTGTATATCTATATTTTCCTTTTTTGACCATGAAAGTGTGTCTGTATTTTGAGTAAATAACGAATAAGGGGAGACTTCAATAGTTTGAGACAGATTAGTATTGGTATAAACTTGTGAAAATTCATCTCGCAAAACGGTAGGTTCTGCTGCTAAAGAACCCAAAGGTAGTTGGGAGAAGAATAAAGCAAACAGCATAAGCAATAAAACTACCTTTTTAATAAACATGAAACCCTCCGTAATCTAGTATGTGTTTGATGATAGATAAGATATTAGCATATTCGGAATATATCTTATATAGGAAACATCCACACCAAAAGGGGAATACTGGCATTCAGTTTTCAGGATGAAAAAAAAGGGGGGGAATGTAGAATTTCGCTTAATTTAATAGACAATTATAGTTTAAATATGGAAACTCTATGAGGCTTTTATTTAGCAGTCAAAAAACTGGAGAAGGTTTACCGTTATGTTAAAAAAGCAGTCCATTAAGGAAACGACAAGTTAAAGTAACCTGTTCATGAGGGAGCTAACAACAACTTCCTTACAGTCGGAGATGCTTTTTAATTTCTCTTATTTCTTTAGCTAAATCATCAATCTGCTTTTGCATAGCTTTTAATTGGATATTGCTGTTGTTGTTATTACCATTCTGATTACTCTGTTGAGCTTCCTGTAATGCAAGCGCAGCAGATACCGTTGCAAGACCGTCACCAAGTGTCGAGATTAATCCTGCAATAACTGCCAACTGTGCTGCTTGACTTTCTGAGTTTAAGTTTTGTACTTCGCGCTTATTAAAATGCTGTTTGTTTTTCACTAAGTATCATCCCCTGCACGATTTCTCATTGCATAGTATGCAACGGAATAGCACTTTGACAATGATGGATTGACTAGGGGGGACTATTCGAATGAAACCGCTTAATTTGAAAATTACGAAATCCATAGAATTTTGTACATATTATGTATCGTTAACACCAATGATTAAGCCTTTAAAACACTTATGGATTTAACCATATATTGTAAGTTTAGTGTGTTATAGGTACCATATATTTGAAGTCCTAGAATATTGCCCAAACTAAGCATAATTGCGCCTTTTTTGTATATATCTATTCACTTAGAGACATGCTATATTATTTTAGGATAAAGCATTCATAAACATAGGGAATCCCCCACTTTAAACATGACAAGGACAGGTGTCATCGCTCCTTTGTCATGCTCTTGAAGTGGGGGTTTTTTACTGTGTATTGATGTGGATTGTTAAACAACTAGAATAGGGGTCTAAATGACAATATGACAAAACAAGAATCTAAACATCTTAGACAGACGGCTAAAATCGGAACAGCCTCGTTAATGTTAGCAAGTGCAGTAGTACCAACTTATGTTGTGGATGTAGAAGTGGTTAAAGCATCAGAGCCAAATGCGGAATCAGATTTTCAATTTATTGAAGTGGATGGTAAGGCGGTTATCACAGGTTACACTTATGAAGGTACATCAACAGATGTAGTTATACCGGATACTATCGCAGGATTACCAGTTGTTGGGATAGGGGAATTAGCTTTTGTAGATAGAGGTTTAACTTCTGTTGTATTGCCGGAGACTATTGAATTTATTGGACAATTAGCATTTGCGTCTAACCGATTAACAACAATAGATTTACCTGAAAATTTACTAGAAATGTATTATGAAGCATTTTCTTATAATCTTCTAAATGATGTAACTATTCCACAAAGTATAAGGTTTTTAGAACATGATATCTTTATGGGTAACCCTAATTATGACTCCTCTGCTTCTGATTTCACTATAAGAGGATATACTGGTTCTCTTGCCGAGATTTATTCTACGTCTAATGGTTACAACTTTGTACCGATTGTACCGAACACTGCACCTGTATCAACAGGAACAATTCCTGACAATGAAGTAGAAGCAACTGAAATGCTTAACATAGATTTGTCGCAATATTTTGAGGATGCAAATCATGATTCGTTGACTTTTGAAGCAACTGTTTTAGAATCAGGTGCTACGATGCCAATTGTGGATAATGTGCTACAGTTTAGTGCTCCTATTGCAGGCACTTACACAATATCAGTTAGAGCTACAGATGGTGAAGATTATTCAACAGCTTTAACTTTCACTGTAACTGTTGTTCATCCAAACACAGCACCAACAATTCAATCAATAATCCCACCGCAAACGGCTGTAATTAATGAAGAATTCACATTAGACTTGTCTCAATTCTTCTTTGATGCAGAAAGTAATGGTGTGCGTTATGAGGTTGAAATAGACGACCCGAACCAAGCTTATACAGTAGATGATACAGGATTACTTCAATTCACAGGAAGTGTAGAGCGAGATTATACTGTTACAGCACGTGCTTATGATGATAGAGATGCTTATTCTGAGGATTTAGTATTTACAATTGAAGTTTCTGCAGAAGAAGAAGTAGTAGTACCGCCTACAATCTCGTCATCTTTAGTAAATGGAACGGCTTATGTAAATAGTGTAACGCCTACTTTCACTATTGAAGGTGCGGATGCAGTAACTTATACATTCAATGGAGGTATTTCTCACGACGGTGTATCGCCTTTAGACGTAATGGGTATCTATGACTATACGGTCACTGCTACAAACGAAGCAGGAACAACTACTAAAACATATAGCTTCACAATAGTAGAGGGAGCGGTAACACCAACACCAATAACAACTCCTGTTTCAAAAGTTTCTGATATTAGTAGTGATTCAATACATTTAGGAACGAATACTACTATTGATGTTGCTAGTTTAGTTAGTGGTGATGTTGAATCATATGCTGTAACAACAGATAACATTAATGCTTTAATTACTATCGATCAACAAGGTGTACTTTCAATACATGGCCGTATAGAAGGGGAGACAAACGTCACTATTATTGTAATAGGTGAGGATAGAAGTAGTGTTCAATTCCAATTTACAGTACTTGTAACCCCTCCACTACCTGTACCAATACCTGTCGGTGTTATTCAGGATATTCCAGATAATATTGTAAATGAAGAAGAGATAAAATTATTTGATTTAACACAATATTTTTCAGGGGACGTAGCTCATTACGATTTACTTTCAGACAATGAGAATGTTTCGTTATCGATGGTACCGAATCGTGTACTCCAAGTAAGAGGGGTAACTGCAGGAACTTCTCTTGTAACTGTAACTGCAACAGGTTTAGACGGTTCACAACAAACAATCGATTTCATTGTAACGGTAGGACCAAATGAAAACACATTACCAACGCCTGTCAGTGTCATTAAACCTATCCTGGATACTGATTTATCTGTATCAGAATTAAAATCAATCAATTTAAGAGAGTATTTCTCAGGTGACATTGCATATTACACTTTACTGCAATCTACCGGTGAAGCTTTAGCCACTATTGGTCAAAATAGTACTCTAAACTTACAAGGTTTAACAGAGGGGTCTACAGTTATAACTGTAATAGCAACGGGATTAGATAATTTTTCACAATCAATTACATTCCTAGTAACAGTAGAACAAAATGAAGGTACTGCACCGGAATTAGTTTCAAATTCTAGAATAGCATTCAATGTAGAAAAAGGTTCGAATGAATCGATTAACTTAGAATCGCTATTTACAAGTTCTTCACCTGATAGTGTGACCTATGAAATTGTAAGTCAAGATGATTCATCTGCTGTAACGGCTACAATTGACTCAGCTATCCTTACACTAACTGGGGTAGAAAAAGGTGTAGGTGAAGTGAAAGTTCGTGCAAAGAACGATAGTGGTGAAAGTCCTATTCTAACTGTCCTTGTAAAGGTTCTTGAAGAGAATGAAGTGGTAACACCTTCAATTCCGCCAGTGAGTGAAAGTAATGTATCGAATTTAACTATTGTAGGTTTAGATCAGACACGTCAGGTTTCATTAAATTCATTATTAACGGGATTTGATCCAGAAACAATGGCAGTAAACGTGACAAGTACAAACAATGATACATTAGAAATTAATTTCGACGGAACTAATCAAGTACTCAACTTAACATCGTTAAGAAAAGGATTAACAACCATAAGTCTTACAGCTTCAGATTTGGATGGTAACCATGTAGAAGTAAATTATGTTGTTGATGTTCAAGTAACACCAAACTTTGATATCGGGTCAATCAACGATGGAGAAATTTCTGCAGCGGAAGCAGAGTCCTATGTTGTACCATTAGACGAAGTATTTAGAGATGTGGTAAACCCTGATGAGATTGTGAACTATGTAGTAGGGGTAACAAGGAAAACACAACCACAACAAGTTGCACAGATTCAACCGTTTACTATGTTAGCTAGTCTAGAATCGATATTACCACCTATGGTAGCCACAGCTTTATCTGAATCTAGTCCTTCGGGCATCGTTGTACCGGCAGGTGTTCCTAATTACACTGTTTATGATGATGGAACATTAAAACTTCAAATCATCAATCATATGTTAGTAGCAACTGGAGCAGATGAAGGCGAGTACGATATTACTGTACAAGCTGAAACATCAAACAATGAAAGGTCAGTTGTTGTACCCTTCACCTTGAAAGTAACAGATATAACAGGTACTGATGATGGTAGTGATGTTGTTGATGATAACGATACAGGCTCAGGTGGTACAACTAACGATAACGATGATGATAATGGTTCGGGCGGAAGTGGTTCTTCTAACAGTGGAGGTTCAAATACTCCAACTGAAAAAACGTTAGAAGAAAAGCTGTCTGATATTATAGTATCAATTGAAGAACAAGAAAACGGACTCGTTCTTAATGTGGAAAATGAGCAAGGAATATCTGAAAAGTTAACACTTACATTAACGAAAGACGGTACTTTTATCGCTGCAGGAAATGTAAAAGTAAAATTAGACGATGTGAATATCAACATTAAAGACTTCTCGGATAAAAGAGCGGTACGACTTGACGATAAAGTTTTAGATACTGTACCCCATTATTCGGAAACAGGTTCCTTATCAATTACAACTAAGGATTTAAATGATATCTTAATCACAGATAGAGTACCAGAACCATTTACTGATATTAAAGACACAGATTACTTTAAGCAAGAAGTAGAAGATTTATATAATAATATTTTAACAGTTGGTACTACTTCTACGACTTATAGCCCTAACGCACCGATCACCCGTGGTCAGTTTGCGGGAATGATTTCAAAAGCGTTAGAATTAGAGACATCTACTCCAGTAACGTTTAAGGATATTGAAAACCACTGGTATGCTCAAGGTGTACAGGCATTATATGAAGCCGGTATCATTGATGGTTACGAAAATGGTAGCTTTGGTGGGCAAGATCATTTAACTCGTCAACAATCTATGGCAATTATTGGTAAAATGCTAGAGCACACAGGTTTAGACATTTCTAGTGATTATCAAATTGAAGTAGATGATTATGAAAAGATCAGTCCGTATGCTAGGAAAGCAATCAACTATTTAGCGGAAAAAGGAGTATTGATTCAAGGAGAGGGTATTAACTTTAACCCTTCCAATGATTTAACTCGTGGTCAAATGGCAGGGGTCCTAATGAAAGCTTTAGAATTAACAGATTGGTATTAAACTGTTATTAATCATTGTAAAATAGTAATTCACTATTTCCTTTATCTAGTGTTAAATAGAGGAATGAATAAACATGTATTTCCTGCTATAATTATTCGCAGACTATTATAGTATTGTAATGTAACTATGATTGATTTATCAGCCTTTGGGGAGTTGATTGTAAGAATGGTTTTTCTATTCAAATACAATTCTACCTCGAAGGCTTTTTATTGAGTTGCTCCATTTGTTGTATATATAGGACGTTTATATTCTATGATTATATTATTTGATTAGAGGAGAATAATGAAAAGCTCCTAAGCAGTTGACGTGTACATAAAAAGGAAATTCCTTAAGCTTACTACAAAATAATTTCAATAGCATCTCATATCTATTCCTTACTTTTCTGTTCCGTTCGAAATTGATCTAAACACTCTTTACATATACAATGTTTTCTTCTACTCTCATTGGGCACTAAATGGAAAATTTCTTTGGAGAATTCCTCACCATAGCACCAACAGTTACCTTCCTTACTATTCACCATGCAATCATTTGTTTTTTTGCATAAGGGACAGTATTTATTCGACATAGTAAAATCCTCCCTCTCATATATCAATTAAGCGCACAGAAATGTACATTAAATATTTTACCTCAATCAATGTAGAAGAAAATGTCTACCTTTCGAGATATGTTACCTCTCCTATAATAATAATAGCTAGTGGTCGTAATAAGATGCTACTGGCTTTTATGCGTATACAAAGTAACGAAATGGATGATTCATAACGAGTACAGGTCAGTTGTATCTTTTTAGAGCGATTCGTCATAAGTCTATGTGTTTAGAAAAAGCCTACATATAATAGGATAAAGTTTAAACCTTGATGGGTGGTGAATGAAAATCGTATCTTATCCGCCGAATCCTAGAAGGAGACCTTCTGGGCCAACAAATCATCTTCCGATGCGAATGCCAGACGAAGCTTATTTTTACCCGAATGAAATGAGAAGGCAGGGCAACCCGTATAGCAACCGTGGTCAAAACCGAATACCGGATGAAGCTTATTTTTATCCGGACTATATGCAAATGCAAGATATTCCGTACGGTTACCAAGGTCAAATGAGAAGGCCGAATCAATCGCGTGCTTATCCGGATCATATGAGAAGGCAGTCAGAAATGAACCCTCCAATGTATCAAGGAGGGCAGCAACATCCTAATGCTCAGTACCCACAACGCGCACCTTCGCGATTGGAACGATTACCAGATCAGTTAAATACAATTATGGGGCATATGGGGACGATTCAAAGTGGAGTTAATATGTTGAGACAATTCGGATCTTTTTTAACCATGTTTAGAAGATAACGAAACGTTCCTGCAATCAGAAAAGAGTCGACCTAATTCATAGAGGTCGACTCTTGATAATGTAGACAGCAACGTTTATTTCTTCTTATTCTTTAATTTTTCAATGAGATTTTGTACTTCTACTTTCTTCACAATCGTTTCTTCCGTTAATACACGAATGGTTCCATCTTCATCAATGCTCACGATATCTCCTTCGTTCAAAGGGGACGTTATGTTTTCTTTCGGCACTTGTAATTGTTGGGATTCGTCTCCCTTTAATAGAAATACATACATGTCCTTTTCAATGCGATCTAATGTATATTGTTTCGTTGTCATTCGCAAGCCCACCCATCTTTGTCTCGATCCATTTTCGATTGGTATGCCGGATCATTTTCGCTAACCCCTGCCGGATACACTTTGCGTAATTCAGTACAATTTTTAAAGTTTGTTTGTCCTTGTGTTGCTGGCGGTGTTGCAGGTTGTGTTGTTTTAGGTTGTGTCGCCGGTGGACTAGCTGCTGGTTTTTCCGCTGTTTCAGATGGACTTGGCACAGGTCGATCACAGGAAGTATTCACATCATACGTCACGCCGTTCGTTGATACAGTAATATTACAATGAAAAGGAGTACGATACACCTCAGCCCCAAGATTTGTTAACCGATTCACAACAGAACCATCAGGATGACCATATGAATTATCTTTACCGTAACTTAAAATGGCCACTTCTGGTTGAACTTCATTTAAAAAAGAAGCAGATGAGCTTGTATCCGAACCATGGTGTCCTGCTTTTAAAACCGTAGCAGCGACATTATTGTTTGATACTATTGAACTTTCAATGCCCGTATCGGCATCACCCATTAGTAAAAACGACACTTTATTATAAATGAATTGGAGAACAATGGATGCATCGTTGTTGTCGCTCGCATCATCGTTCGCATATAGCACATTTGTTTTTAATATGCTATCGAGTGGAAAAGTATCGCCAGTAGATGGCACGATATAGTTAATATTTTTTGAATCCACTAAGGATAATAAATCTGAATACGTTTCGGTTGTGTGCGCTTTTCCGCTATCAATCAATTGTCCCACTTGGATGGAATTGAGGACATCAATTAAGCCACCAATATGATCGGCATCCGGATGCGTTGCGACGACGTAATCTAATTTGGATATACCTTTTGAGTTTAGATAGGACACTACATCATCGCCCGCGCTTTTTGGACCACCATCCACTAACATCGTCTTTCCATTAGGCGCTACAATTAGAGTCGAGTCTCCTTGCCCAACATCAATGAAATGGACCGTTAACTCTCCACCCGCACTCGTTGTGTTAGAGGGTGATGTTGTTTGTTCTTCATCGGTTTCTGTTTCCGTTGCCACTTCTTCGGCTGGTTCAGTTGTTTCCTCCTGATCAGTTTCGGGTGCAATTTCTTCTACTGTTTGCTGTTCATTTAAAGCAGCATTATTTGTTTCGATATCCTTAGAAGGATCGGTAAACGCAACAGCGAAAATAAAACTGATAATGAATCCAGCAGCAGCTATCCAGCCGGGCTTTGAAAGGGTCACTTTTCCCTTACTTCGTTGAACCATTTGATAGGCTCCAAACAAGAAAACAAGTAATCCAATCCATGCCAATGGTGTAATCGCTAGGAACGATAAAATGCTAATGAGAGCAATAATGAGTAATATCCATTTTAAAATGTACAATTTATTCACCTCATGAGTTTAAAATCTTTTGTTTTTCTAGTTGAAATTCTTCCTCAGTGAGGATGCCTTGTTCACGAAGCTTCCCAATTTGTTCAAGTTGATTGTATTTATCGTCTGAGGACGAAGGGGTATCCGAAGCGGAAGCAGATCTCGTCCTAGGTTTACTCTTAGTCGTAACTTGTTTAGATTCGTGCATCTTTGTTCGAACTGTATTTAAAAATTGCTTGAATTGATCGTCATTTACGATGTCATCAAAAATTTTCCGAGACCTTCCATAATCAATTAATAACTCTTTCTGTCCTAAACCATCAGGAGCAAGAGAAATGCCATTTATTTTACGATAATCCAATTGTTCTGTATATTCGCCTTGGCCAATACCACTTGTCACAAAAATAAGATTCTCGCTTGTAGCAATGAGCAATCCCTTAATTTCTCTATTCTTCGTTTTGTCGTATTCTGCTGGGATAGCAATTAACACATCTTCATATGGGGATTTCACGAATTCTTCGAAATAAAAGATTGCCTTTTTATATAGAGAAAAATTCATTCGGTTGGTGATGGAAGATAGGCCAAAGTACTTTTCGATTAGTTGTTTTTCATATGCTTCTTTTTCAGCTTTTTGTTCAAGGGCAAGCCTTCGCTTTTCTTCTTTTTCCTTCCGTTTTTCTTCCTTTAAAAGTAGAGCTCTTTCTTTTTCTTCTTCAGATATATAATTAGTGCCTAATAACTTTTTAAAAAAACTCAAATCATTCAACTCCTTCGAAATAAGTATTATATAGGGAACTAAATATATTTTTTAGTGCTGCTTTTACTAATGAAAGAAAATCACTTAAAAAATGCGATTATTGATTATTGTGTTGAAATCAAAAAACAATATACTAAAATCGATGAGAGGAATTTTGTAATTCATTTATAACTTAGCACGACAAGTTCGTTGTTCACTTAAGGCAAACTAATTACAATAAGAAAGAAATCATAAAATATATATTCTTTTGGATGGGATTGAAAATTTGCAAAATTAAAAAATTAAAGTTATAATTAACTACTTTCTTTTTTACGTATATATTTCACTTTCCTGCGCATTCTAATTGCACAAGGAGGTGAGAGACATGGCATCAAACAACAACGGTAACTCAAACAAACTTCTAGTTCCTGGTGCTAACCAAGCGTTAGACCAAATGAAATTTGAGATTGCACAAGAGTTTGGTGTTCAACTCGGACCAGATGCGTCATCTCGTGCTAACGGATCAGTCGGAGGAGAAATTACTAAACGCCTAGTGCAAATGGCTGAATCACAATTACGTGGTACTCAAGGACAATAATTAACTAAAGGTTGACCCAAAATTATTTGGGTCAACCTTTTTATAGTTCCCGATAAATGGAGAGTAATGATATGACGGTAATGAGTAAACAATAAACAAATGAACCAATGAACTAACTAAACATAATAGATCTTTGACTTTAGGAGAATTTACATAATGCAAAAATTACGTGGGAAAATGACCATCAAACATTTGATTATTGGGATTGTAGCATTAGCATTTGCTTTAGCTACGTTAAGTAGTGTAATTAGTAGCTATCAAGGTAATCTTCGGTTATTAAAAGAAGAAACACTCGAAAAAAATGAAACGTATGCAGTGAAGCTTGCTCAAATCGTAAATATATTTTTACATCACAATTCGCTTGTACTAGAATCGCACATGCCTGAAATTTTGAATTCATTGGATAATGAAGAGGAACTTAAATTAGAAATCGATCATTTGTTTGAGCAGTCTCGAACATTTAACTCAATAGTCGTTGCAAATGCTGATGGACTTATTATAGAAGGAGCACCTGAAGTGTTTCATTTAAAAGGCCAAAAAATTACTTCAAAAGAAGGTCTAGAAATCATTCGGAATCAACAACCAACAATTACAAATCCATATAAAGCATCGACCGGGAAAGTAATTATTACCATATCCCAACCTATCTTTTCAAAAAATGGAGACTATAAAGGGGTGGTAAACGGAACGATTTATATTCATGAATCGGACTTCTTTTCTTCTATTTTAGGTGAACATAAGGCGGAAGATGGTACTTACGTATACGTGGTTGATTCACTTGGTCGACTTATTTACCATCCTGAAGCGAGACGGGTTGGCGAAGATGTATCACAAAATGAAGTCGTTAAAAAGCTAATGGCTGGAGAAGCTGGTTTCATGCAAACGACGAACAAATTAGGAGTCGAAATGTTAGCGGCTTATTTGCCTTTAGGAAATACGAAATGGGGGCTAGTAGTACAAACACCTACATCCATTGCAGTGAATTCAGTAGGGCAACAAGTGTTGACAATGCTCTGGATTGAGCTTCCGCTAATAGCATTTTCGATGATGATTGTCATTATTTTAGTTAGGAAAATTGTTGAACCACTTCAAAAAATCGCTTGGCTTGCCAAAAATAGTATACAAGAGAGTGAATTAGAAAATTTATCAAAGTTGAACGCTTGGTATTTTGAAGCGATGCAAATAAAAAATGCACTCGTTTTAAGTTTTTCAGAATTACATGATAAGGTACACGATTTAAGGAATCAATCTAACATCGATCCGTTAACACAGTTAACCAATCGCAGAACTTTAGATACGGTTTTACAGGCGATGACGTCCAAGGGGAAGCCTTATTCAATCATATTATTCGATTTAGACCATTTTAAATCCGTTAATGATACGTATGGACATAACATGGGGGATGAGGTATTAAAATTTGTTGCTGCTCAAATGAAGCAAATTGCGGCAGAACAGGATATTTGTTGCCGATATGGTGGGGAAGAGTTCATGATGATTCTGCCAGAAAAGACGGAACAACAAGCTTACCAAACAGCTGATGAATTGCAACATCTCATTCGCCAATCAAAAGGACCTCTAGAAGTACCTGTTACCTTTTCAGCGGGAGTTGCCACATATCCGCAAGATGCTTCAAATGTAACGGATCTAATAGAAAAGGCCGATCAAGCACTGTATCACGCCAAACGAACAGGTCGAAACCGAGTTGTGATGGCGAAAGATTTAGATAAATAATTTACCATCAAGGGCTGAGAAATCAGCCTACTTCTTTTTTTCTTTACTTAGAAGTAAAGCGAAAGCGATAAAGGAATATTCCATTTAGAAAATATTGTAATTATAATAAGTTGGTGGTAAAATTTCGGTAATTAAGTTAGTTAGTTGAATAACTAAGAGGCGGTGCTAACATGGCAAAACCGAATGTTGTTAGTAATGAAGAGTTAATTAAAAGTGCGAAGGCGTGTTTAGTGAATAATGGAATTGAAAAGTTTACTCTACGAGCGGTTGCAGATCTAGCAGGAGTAACGCAAGGGACGATCTATTATCATTTTCGAACGAAAGATCAATTGTTATTAGCGATTGTTCAAGATATTTGTGAGAAATCGTGGTCAGAGATAAATCGACTAGAGAATGCTGATATTCTCTCACAAGCAATCCAATCGGCAAAAAGTCGATGTTCTTATGACTCTTTCTATCATAAGTTATTTTTCACATTGGTTGTTTCAAGCTTTCACAATGAACAAATAAGAAGTCAAATAGGTGAAATCACAAAGTCTGAAAACAATGCGTTGATTAACAATTTACAAAAACTATGGCCCAAATCACCAATAGATGGCGTTTCAGTTGAGACATGGGGAATTCTTATCAATGCTATTGTAGATGGTTTAGCAATACAGGCGTTAGTACAAAAAGATTTTCAAGTAGATAAAACATACGAAGAGCTTGAACGACTATTGAAAGGCCTTACTCATTTACTGAACGAGGTGAAGGAATGAAAGCATATGCTATGCCGATTCTATCGGGTGTCTTAGTTTGGTTCTTTGCCACAATGTTTTATGTGCTTTTTGGAGAAAGTGTACTGTTTAGCCCTGGAACTGAAAATTTTTCAACAAGCCTACTGTTATTAATAGCGGGAACAGGGATCTTGTTGTATGGTGTTACCTATCTTTATCTTCTAGTAGATAAATCAAACAACGCAGCCTTAAAGTTTGGGATAATAGGGACAATCATTGGTTTAGCATTTGACACATATTCATTATCGAATCACAAACTTGTGTTCCCTAAATTAGATGAATCGCAGGTCATTGCATTTACTGCGTGGATGTCGTTTGCTTATGCCTTGTATTTGTTAATACCGGCAGTGATAAATTACTATCAAATGAAAAATAACGGAGACTAAGATTTTTTTGATATGCTAATAGTGTTAAAATAAGGAAATCTGTAAGTTGTTTTGATTTTAAGGAGGCTATAAGGTGAAAAGTAATCGGAAGTTTTTAATGGGGATGATGATGGCAGTAATGATGATTTTAGCTGCTTGTGGCAACTCTTCTAACGAGGGGAATAACCAATCGAACAATGAGTTATCTGATTCTAGCTCGACCCAGAATGTAGAGGATAAAAAGCAAAATCATCAAGAAGCAAACTCAAGTGAAGAATCATTGGAATCTGATAATAATGAAATTACTGAAAGCCAAAAGGATGAGTATCTCAAAAAGCTGAATGAAATGGAAGAAGAAGACCGGAACGGTGAAGTGAAAACAACAACCGCTGAAATGGTCGAACAAGAGACGGAAAGATATAAAAAATGGGATGAAGCTTTAAACGAAATTTACGGTATCTTGGAACAGCAGCTTGATGCAGATCAAATGGAACAACTAAGAGAAGAACAACGGAACTGGATTAAAGAACGAGATGAGATTGCGAAAGAATCATCACTTCAATACGAAGGTGGTTCTATGGAGTCGTTAGAATATGTCGCGACACAAGCAACACTGACAAGAGAAAGATGTTATGAATTAGTGGCGAAATATATGAAATAATATGATCTCGTGTAAATAGTCGCCTAATGAATTGAATAGTTGCTCATAAAAGAACTCGGTACAATGTCTGAGTTCTTTTAAGTTTGTTTTAGGTTTTGCGATGGACGGTAACATTATTTTTTATCAATCTAGGACAAAAAACTTAATATATTCTTAATTTTAATAGTATTGCCTACTTATGACCCATTTTGTATAATGAATCGAAATACATTTTTTACAAATTTTATAATATTTTAGGAGGATAATGATTGATGCTTGATGATCAGGTGATTGGTGAAATTAGAATGTTTTCAGGTACTTATGCACCAGCAGGTTGGGCATTTTGTCAGGGGCAAATGCTTCCTATTTCAGAATACCAAGCGTTGTTTGCTTTGATCGGCACAACGTATGGTGGAGATGGTGTGACAAGCTTTGCGTTACCTGATTTAAGGGGACGAGTTCCTATTAGTTTGGGAACGAATCCTAGTGGAAGTAGTTATACAATTGGTCAGAAAGGTGGAACAGAAAGAGAAACTTTAAATGTAAGTCAGATTCCAAGTCATACGCACACAGTATCAGCCTCAACGAATGACGCAACTACAATTTATCCTCAGAATGCCATATGGGCAAAATCAACTTCAGAAAATTATAAAGAGAATCCACAACCACCATTTAGCGACATGAATCCTTCAGCTATTACCAGTAGTGGTGGAAACCAAGCCCACAACAACATGATGCCTTTTCAATCTATTAATTTCATTATTGCTTTAGAAGGAATATTTCCAAGTTTCGAATAAACAAGGAGGAAAACATGGAGCCATATATAGGGGAAATTAGAGCGTTTTCATTTAATCGAATACCAAAAGGATGGGCACCTTGTCATGGACAGACTCTATTAATCATGCAAAATCAAGCCTTATATTCATTAATCGGGACAACATATGGCGGTGATGGTGTCACAACATTTGCGTTGCCAGACTTAAGAGGGCGTGTACCTGTTCATCCAAATACAAATGGTATTTTACTAGGTACGATGGCTGGTGAAGAACAACATACGCTAACGACTGCTGAACTTCCTGCCCATACGCATTCAATAAAAGTGAGTAGTAATCCAGGGAATTTATCTACTCCGGCCAATAATACTTGGGCAGTTGGGACAAATGGAAATAAATCTTACACAACTGAAACAACAAACTTACAACCGATGAATACAAATGCACTAGACGCAACAGGGGGTTCACAACCACATAATAATATGCAACCTTTTACCGTAGTAAATTACTGTATTGCAGTTCAAGGAATATATCCAACGAGGAATTAAAAGGAGGGAAGATCATGGAACCTTATATTGGAGAGATACGAATATTCGCAGGAAATTTTGCCCCGAGAGATTGGGCGTTTTGCCACGGTCAGCTACTACCAATTGCACAAAATACAGCTTTGTACTCAGTCATAGGCGTTACCTATGGGGGCGATGGAAAAACAACGTTTGCATTGCCTGATTTGCGCGGGAGGGCACCAATGCAGCAAGGCGAAGGACCTGGACTTACACCTAGACGCCTAGGAGAAGTTGGAGGAGAAGCTAACACAACCCTAAGGGAGAATGAACTGCCTTCGCATCATCACGTACCTAATAGTAAATCTGGACGCGGTACAGTAGTTGATTCCCAGGTTCCTACCGGTGCGGTTTGGGGAAGTGGGCCTTCGATTTATAGTAACGTAGCCATAGAGAACACTATGTTACCAACAGCAGTTGGTGTCACTGGAAATAGTTTGCCGCATAATAATATGCAACCTTATTTAGGGTTGAATTTTATTATTGCGCTAAATGGCGTCTATCCACCGAGACCGTAATGGTTGAAATCAATTAGAAGGGAGGGGCATAACCGATGAATGGAAAAAGATTCTTATTAATGTTTGCGATATGTTGTAGTTTCATATCTTCATTCCTGTTACTTGAGGTCAAGGTTGAGGCGGAAGAAATAAGATTAGAGCCGTCGAGAATAAAGGCGATTGAATATGGAACTGAAGAAGGAGAACCTTTTAATCAGTACTGTAATAGAGATATGAGTACAAATCCATATTGTGATCCACATGGTAGAGTTGATATAGCTTTAGGATACGATGAATATTTGGATTATTCTGGAATAGGGGTAGTGGAATTTGATTTAAAAGATCTAGAAGGAAAAAATATAATCAAGGCATATTTGTCTACTTATGTAACCTCGGCTGTTTTTACGAGGCACACTATTCATATTAAAGGTATCTCAGATGATGATAGTTGGCGTGAAAATGATACGGAAATACCAGAAGATTACTTCCGTGAATTACCACTAACGGGTCTTGAGTGGAATAAAATAAATACCTTCCCAGTAACAGATTTTATTAAAGCGGAATTAGCTGGAGACAAAAAAGTAAGCTTTGTGTTGGATGCTACGGATGATCTTCCAGATGGTGATGGATATTTCAATGAAAATATAGACATTCGAGGGTGGGGCGATACAGAAAATCCAGACCGTAATCTTTATTTATTTATCGAACTAGCTTCAACTCCAACTGATATCTCGTTAACCAACACAGAAGTAGAGGAGAAAGAACCAATTGGCACTACAGTAGGTACATTATCTGCAACTGATCCAGATGCAGATGACACTTTTTCCTATGAAATTATGGATGGGGATACGGATGCATTTGCAATTGTCGGTGATACACTTGTAACGAATGCTGAATTTGATTATTCAGTTAAGGATCGCTATGAGGTTACAATCCGTGTAACAGACTCTACTGGAAATACCTTCGATAAGTCATTTACTATTCAAGTAAAACAAAATGTACCTCCAACAGGTTCTTTAACTATAAATGGCGGTGCTGAATTCACAAACTCAAGTAATGTAACTCTTGATATCGTAGCGACAGATTCAAATGATAACCCCATAGAAATGCGATTAAAGGATGGCACTGGTGATTGGGGAGAATGGGAGCCTTATATTAACACGAAGCCTTGGACATTCTCGGATGGAGATGGTTTGAAGACGATAGAATTGCAATTAAGAGATTCTAAATCGATGCAACCTGACACATATTCTGACTCTATTACACTCGACACAACGCCTCCAACAGGTAGTATTTTAATTAATGATGGTGTTCTCTATACAAATAATACGAATGTTATATTGTCATTGAGTACTACTGATGCGAATGATTCATTGGAAATGCAGTTGTCCAATGATGGGGTGGACTGGAATCAGTGGGAACCTTTTAATCCAAGCAAAACGTGGACTCTAGTAAGTGGTGATGGAGAGAAGAAGGTTTATATGCAACTTAGAGATTTGGCTGGTAATCTCTCTGAAAGCTACGAGGATTCTATTATTATAGATACTACACCACCAACTGTTATTGGAGTAATAGAAGGCAACATTTATAAAGAAGCTGTAGAAATTATTTTTAATGATGGTACGGCAACCCTAAATGGAGTTTCATTTGTCTCTGGAACGACTGTTACTAATGATGGTAATCATAAGTTGATCGTGACCGATATGGCGGGTAATACGACAACCGTAAATTTCTCAATCGATTCAACACCTCCAACAGGCAGTCTTATTATCAATAATGGGGCGACTCATACCAAGAATGCAGAAGTAACTCTTGGAATCAGTGCTAGTGACGCAAATGGCCCAATTGAGATGCGATTCTCCGATGATGGCGTAACATGGAGTGAATGGAAACCAGTTAGTGCAACTGAAAACTGGAATCTTTCTGGTGGAGATGGCCTTAAATCTGTTTATATGGAACTCAAGGACAGAGTAGGTAATATCACTTCTGACGAAATTAAAGGGTCAATTACATTAGATTCAACACCGCCAACTATCGCTGGAATTGCTGATGGGGCGACGGTTAATACAAATGTGACCATTACGTTTGATGAAGGTACCGCTACTCTGAACGAAGACGAATTTACATCGGGAACTACTTTGGAAGCTGAAGGTACTTATACATTAGAAGTAACTGATGCAGCGGGTAATATAACAACCATTACGTTTACCATCGATAAAACGCCGCCAGTCGTAATTGGTGTCGAGAATGGCCGTTCTTATAATTCGAGTGTGACGATAACATTTAATGACGGAACCGCAACGTTAAATGATTCTCCTTTCACATCAGGAACTAACGTAAGTGATGAGAGTATCTATAAGCTTGTTGTGACAGATGCAGTTGGGAATACGACAACAGTTGAATTTACGATTGATAAAACAGCCCCGGTTGTTACGGGTGTACACGCTGGAGCTTATTACAATAAAGCTGTGACAATCACGTTTAATGAAGGTACAGCAACGCTAAATGATAATCCATTTACATCAGGAAGTACTATGGAAGTAGATGGTGACTATACTTTAGAAGTAAGCGATGCGGCAGGTAATACAACGACTATTGATTTTACAATTGACCAAACACCACCAGTCGTAACAGGAGTAGAAAATGGCAAGTCCTATAATACAGACGTGACGATTTCTTCGAACGAAGGAACAGCGATCTTAAACGGAAATCCATTTAACTTAGGAAATACCGTAAACGTGGAAGATGATTATACTCTAGTTGTAACAGATGCAGTTGGGAATACGACAACAGTCGAATTTACGATTGATAAAACAGCCCCGGTTGTTACAGGCGTAGATGCTGGAGCTTATTACAATGAAGCTGTGATAATCACGTTTGATGAAGGTACAGCAATGCTAAACGGAACTGCATTTACTTCTGGAAGCACAGTAGAAGCAGATGATAGCTATACTTTAGTGGTGACTGATGAGGCTAGAAATCAAGCAACGGTCACTTTTACGATTGATACGATCCTACCTCAAATTACGGGTGTCGAAAATGGTAAGTTCTACAATGCAGATGTAACGATTACGTTTAATGAAGGAACTGCAACGCTAAACGGAACTGCATTTACTTCTGGAAGCACAGTGCAAACGGATAGTAGTTATACTTTAGTAGTAACAGATGAAGCTGGAAATATCACAACACTTTCATTTACAATCGATAAGATTCCACCAAAAGTGTCTGGAGTAGAAGACGGTAGCTCCTACAATAAAGATGTAACAATCACTTTTGACGAAGGAACAGCAACATTAAACGAAAGCCCATTTGTTTCAGGAAGTATGGTGGGCATTGATAATATCTATACTTTAATTGTAACGGATGACGCAGGTAACCAAACAACAGCTACATTTACTATCGACAAAACCCCACCTCAAGTCACTGGAGTAGAAGATGGTAAGTCGTATAACACAGGCGTAACGATTTCCTCTAACGAAGGCACCGCTACACTGAATGGAAGTGTCTTCATCTTAGGTAGCACAGTAGATACGGAAGGCATTTATTCACTAATAGTAACGGATGCAGTCGGGAACACCACAACAGTTGGATTTACAATTGATCAAACAGCCCCGGTTGTTAAAGGTGTAGAAGATGCAAAGAATTATAACCAAGCGATTACCATCACATTTGACGAGGGTACTGCAACGCTAAACGGAACTGCATTTACTTCTGGAAGTACAGTGCAAGAAGAAGGAAGCTATGAGTTAGCAGTAACGGATGAAGCGGGAAATACAACAACAATCACATTCACCATCGATCAAATTCCCCCACAGATAACAGGAGTAGAACATAATAAGTACTACAATACAGCGGTAACGATTACATTCGACGAAGGCACCGCAACGCTAAATGGAACCGAATTTACTTCTGGAAGCACAGTAGAAGAAGACAGTATCTATACCTTATTAGTAACAGATGAAGCGGGAAATACAACAATAATCACATTCACCATCGATCAAATTCCCCCACAGATTACAGGAGTAGAACTTAATAAGTACTACAATAAAGCAGTAACGATTACATTCGACGAAGGCACCGCAACACTAAATGGAAATGTATTTACTTCTGGTAGTACCGTACAAGATGAGGGAAGCTATGAGTTAGTGGTAATGGATGAAGCAAGCAACACAACGACAGTTACTTTCACCATTGACAAAACACCACCGGTCGTAACGGGTGTAGTAGATGATGAATTCTATAATACGGATGTAACTATCTCGTTTGACGAGGGTACTGCGACACTAAATGGAAATGCATTTACTTCTGGTATTACCGTGCAAGAAGAAGGAAGCTATGAGTTAGTGGTAACGGATGAAGCAGGCAATACAACAACAGTTACCTTCACGATTGATAAAACCCTTCCGGTCGTAACGGGTGTAGTAGATGATGAATTCTATAATACGGATGTAACTATCTCGTTTGACGAAGGCATCGCAACGTTAAACGGAAGCGCATTTAACTCAGGAAGCACAGTGCAAGAAGAAGGAAGCTATGAGTTAGCAGTAACGGATGAAGCGGGCAATACAACAACGATTGCTTTCATCATTGATAAAACTCAGCCACAAGTAACAGGTGTTACAAATGGCGAATACTACAACACAGATGTAACGATCACTTACAACGAAGGCACCGCAACGCTAGACGGAGCACCATTTACCTCAGGAAGTACTGTAGATGCAAATGGTAGCCATACTTTAGTTGTCACAGACCTAGCCGGAAACCAAACAACTATTCAATTCACAATTGATACGATTAGCCCGTCCGTAGCATTTAATCCGAATGGAAGCAACGATGCAAAAGAAAAACATACAACCAAACTTTCCGTTTCAGATGATGGAAGTGGTGTCGCTACTACAAAATATCAATGGACGGCTACGAAAGATTTTCCGACAACTGGGGAATGGTTAGTAATGGCGGAAAGTAATGAAGTTTCCCATGAAAAGGTAAGGGGCTTGTATTACTTGCACATTTTGGCAGAAGACAAATTAGGCAACCAAACCAAAATAACGAGTGAGCCTTTCCGTTTTAATTACTCACGTGATAGTGGAGGAAGTGGAGGTAATAGTAAACCTACGACGCCACCAATTGAAGTACCTGGACCGGCTCCACAAAATATTGTAATCGATATTGTGAACGGAAAAGTGATCCTAAAGCCAAAAACATCCAACATTGGCCTAGTATTACACCAAAGTGAACAGAAGGGCAATATTCTCTTCATTTGCTATGGTACTTCCAATCAATCAACTAATCAACTTCTTGAAATTCAAGCAAATAGTGATGTTAAGAGCGTCATAGTCATTTATGATGATCAGTTATACAGTTATTTACCTACGCAAATGGAGACACCTGCAACTAAAGAATGGAATATCACGTTTACCCAAGCATTAGATGTCAATTCAATTAATGAAGAGAATGTATTTGTAACAGATCAACAAGGGAATAAAGTAGAGTTTGAGGTCCAAATTTCGGATGATGGCAAATCAATCAAACTCATTCCGAAAAATGCATACAATCAAGGTGAAATGTATCTACTAAATGTATTGAAGGATGTAAGAGCAAAATCTGGCCAAAAATTAAACATGCCAGTTCGAATGATTTTTACAATTGAATAAGTCAATAGAGAAAGGCATTCAGATGACACAAATCTGAGTGCCTTTCTTATGTCGAACTATGATATTGGGAGGATACCGCAAGTTGGATATTCTTGGTAGAATTGATTTATGGAATTTTTATAATAAAAAATCGGGCATCGCTACATTAAAGGAGGTACAGTATGAAACAACTTTATATAAAGCAAAAGGTATTCAGTCTTAGCGGTAAATTTACGGTCAAGGATGAGCAGGAGAATGATATCTATTATGTGGAAGGCAGCTTTATGCAAATTCCAAAGACTTTTACCATTATGAATATAGTAAGAGATGAAGTGGCGCATATTACGAAAAAAACGTTTAGCTTCTTGCCGAAATTTTTTGTTGAGGTCAACGGTCAAGAAGTATTAACAATTAAGAAGGAATTTTCCTTTTTCAAACCACGCTATACAATTGATGCAGCAGGGATAGAGGTGCATGGCGATTGGTGGGACATGGATTTCCAAGTGCTACAATATGGCCAAGTCATCGGTCAAGTGAACAAAGAGTGGTTCACTTGGGGAGATAGCTATAAAGTTCAAATCATCAATGAAGAGATGGAAGCGGTCATCATTGCTCTTGTTGTCGCGATTGACTGTGTAAAAGCTGACCAAGATGGTACTGCCGCAGCAATCATGTAATTGCTGGGATAAGGGAAAGAACTGAATATGAAATGGAATGGGCAATACTAACAGTAAGTTTAGTGTTGCTTTTTTAAATATATTCCTAATAGAGAGAGCGTGTCCCGGAGTTCCAGCGCGATATCTGATAAATATAGGCTAACAAAGAAGAAGTATTGTAAATGAATTGAGCGGTTAAAAGGAATATTGGATCACATATTAATAGAATTCGAGCGGATAGCATGGGTGAATCAATCGCTAGCAAGCCGCGAAGATTTAATTGAGCAGATAAAGATGGGATTTGATTATATAGCAACACGTCTTGGTTGGAAATGTGAAAATAAAAATTACTACTTTGCTTGTATAAGGATGTACAAAAATAATTTTAGAGCAGATCTGGTTAATTTTTACAACTTGACATGGAGTCTCTGTGGGCATGGCTATATCCATCAAAAACCTATCTTTATCCAGGGCTGCTTAGCCACCCGAGGCTACCATAACTCGCCACGCCAAGTAAAGTTATAATAATGCCGAGGGGAAATATTTTGAACCACTAAAACAGACGTTTTTGTATATTTTTAAAAATCATTTCTACTTGAGAAGGGCTCTCAAGGACAAAACGTATGAGAAAGAGCGGAGAATTGTCCTCGAGAAGGGCTCTCAAGGACAAAACGCATGAAATAGAGCGGCGAATTGTCCTCGAGGAGGAGTCTCAAGGACAAAACGCATGAAATAGAGCGGCGAACTGTCCTCGAGGAGGGGGCTCGAGGACAAAATGCATGAGAGACAGCAGAGAACTGTCCTCGAGGAGGGGGCTCAAGGACAAAACGGATGAGAAAGAGCGGCGAACTGTCCTCGAGGAGGGGTCTCAAGGACAAAACGCATGAGAAATAGTAGAGAACTGTCCTCGAGAAGGGCTCTCAAGGACAAAACGGATGAAATAGAGCGGCGAATTGTCCTCGAGGAGGGCTCTCAAGGACAAAATGAATAAGAAATAGCAGAGAACTGTCCTCGAGAAGATAATGTCCGTATAATTGTGTAAAAAGAAAAAGAGTCTTTTTATTCTCTCTTTGATACAATGTTTTCAGCGACGATAAACATGAAAAGAGGAATAAAAATGACTCAATTACATCTTAACCTAGATATGGACTTATTAAAAGATTCGGTTTTAAATTCTGACCTGAACACAGTTGTTAAATCTGCTTTAGTACTAGTTTTAAATGAGTTTATGGAAAAGGAAAGAGACGAGTATTTACAGGCAGCGGCTTATGAACGATCCAACGAAAGAATCGACTATCGTAACGGCTACTACGAACGTGAGATTGTCATGAGTGTTGGAAAGTTAACATTAAAAGTCCCTAGAACTCGTAACGGTGAATTTTCTACTAGTGTATTTGAAAAATATGCTCGACACGATCAAGCATTAATCTTATCAATGATAGAAATGGTTGTGAATGGTGTCTCTACGAGAAAAGTCACGCAAATTGTGGAACAACTTTGTGGAGAAACGGTATCGAAATCACTAGTATCTTCTTTGACTCAAAAATTAGATCCGATTATTAACACCTGGGCTAACAGACCTTTAAATACTGTTTACTATCCTTATATTTTTCTAGATGCTATGTATATTAAAGTGCGTGAACATCACCAAGTTGTATCCAAGGCTGTCTATATTGCTACAGCTATTACAGAAGAGAATAAACGTGAAATTCTTGGTTTAAGTGTGGACCATGTGGAAAGTTATGAGAGCTGGAGTCGATTTCTCCAACACTTAAAATCCCGAGGAATTCAATCACCGAAGTTAGTTATATCTGATGCTCACCAAGGCTTACGAAAAGCTATTCAGCGTGAATTTATTGGAACTGTATGGCAAAGATGTAACGTTCATTTTAAACGTAATATTATTGAAAAGCTGCCGAAAAAGGATTCAGGAGATTTTCGTCTCATGATAAAACGAATTTTTGATGCAGTTACTCTTGAAGATATGCGTAATTTCAAAGACGAATTAATGGTTAAGTATGCAGAAGATCGGAAATTTGAAAAAGCACTTCAAGTTTTGGATGAAGGTTTCGAAGATACCATTCAATATATGAGTTTTCCGAAAGAAATACGTGTCAATATTAGAAGCACCAATTCTCTAGAACGTTTGAATCAAGAAGTGCGTAGAAGAGAGAACGTAATCCGTATCTTTCCTAACACCCAATCTGCCTTTAGATTAGTTGGTGCCGTATTAATGCATTATCAAGATAACGATTATTCGAAAAGAAAAGGACTTTCTAAATAGTAGATTGGTTATATTTTCAACCTCAACTCCCACTTATGGAGTATCCCACATTCAGTAAAGGCTATCAAAGTGAAAAGAGCCTTTGACAGCCTTTACTGAATGTGGAGTGATTAGCCCATGGGAGTTAAGGCTGAAAAATGGAATGAGGGTCAATTCATATGCCCCAAATTAACTACTAAACAATAGTTGAAAACATTCGTATTGAATTTTACACAATAATTAGGACTTGACTCTCGAGAAGGGCTCTCAAGGACAAAATGAATAAGAAATAGCAGAGAACTGTCCTCGAGAAGGAGTCTCAAGGACAAACCGGATGAACTGTTCTATTCCACTTCTGTCCCAGCCTCGAATACTCTATATACTTACCAAAGCCCGAGCACTTTCCACCATAGACCGCCAATACCTAGCCAAATGACGATGTGAACGATCGAGAGAATAAAGCCAACTCCCCACCATTTGTCTTGTGTGACATAGCCTGTACCGAAGAAAACAGGGGCTGGTCCGCTACCGTAATTCGTTAAACAGCCGAATAAGTTACTGAAAAATGCAAGTACGAGAGCTGAAACCATCGGCGGTGCACCTGCTACGACCAGAACGGAAAGGAATGCGCCGTACATCGCACTTACATGAGCTGTGTTACTTGCGAAAAAGTAATGTGAATAGAAATAAATAATCACAATGACCACTAACGCAATCAGCCAAGGCGTTCCCCCAATGATCCCTTGTACTTTATCGCCAAACCATGGAATCATGCCTGTACTATTCAGGAACATTGCCATCATTACTAAAACTGAAAACCAAACAAGTGTGTCCCATGCTCCTTGTTCTTGCTTAATATCAGACCATGATAACACGCCTGTAAGTAGCAATGCAGTTAAGCCAATGAATGCTGTTGTCGTTGCATCAAGTCCAAAGTTAGAACCGAATATCCATAAAACAAGTAGCAGAACAAAAATCCCAATCATAAAAAATTCTTCTCTTTTTAAAGGTCCCATTGAATCGAGTTTCTTTTGCGCCTCTTCTGTTGCAGAAGGGGTTTCCTTGATTTCAGGTGGATAGATTTTGTAAATGATATACGGCACAACAATTAAACTAATTAAACCTGGAACAATCGCTGCTACAGCCCAACCAACCCAAGTAATCGGGGTGCCCGTAATATCTTCTGCTAACTTTGAAGCTAAAGGGTTTGCCGCCATGGCCGTTAAGAACATGGCAGACGTAATCATATTCGCTTGGAATGAAGCGGTCGTTAAAAATGCGCCAATTTTTCTTTCTGTTCCATCGCCAGATCTAGAACCATATGTTTCAGACAAAGATCGAATAATCGGTAATAAAATCCCGCCAGCACGTGCCGTATTCGATGGCATGGCAGGAGAAAGGATTAAATCACTTGCAATCAGTGAATAGGATAACCCTAAAGTCTTTTTCCCAAATAGCCGAACGAATAAATAAGCTACTCGTGTACCAAGGCCTGTTTTAATGAACCCTCTAGAAATAAAAAACGCAATTACAATTAACCAAATCGTCGAGTTTTGAAACCCACTAAGAGCTTCCCCGAGCGTTAATGTTTTGGTCACGATGATGGCCGTTAAAGCTAAAATTGCCATACTACCCATTGGGATTGGTTTAACAATTAGCCCAATGATGGTTGCCACAAAGATAGCAAATAAATGCCATGCTTGTGCGCTCAAATCTTCTGGATGAGGAATGAACCATATAATGACACCAATGAGGACAACCACTAATAAAGGGATATACTTTACTTCCGTTTTTTCCTTCTGCTGATTCATTTTCAGGAGACTCCTCTCACAACGAATTATGTATTTCTTACATTAAACTTTCTAACATAACAATAACAAAAATATTATATTAAAATAATTAAAACACAAGAGCTAGAGAGCTTATATTTATATTGTAATACTAAAAATCTAGATAAGTATGAACTTTTAGTGAAATAAATATGCACCCTAACAATCAGATTTCGCTAATCATTAGGGTGCAATCCATAATATTAATATAAAGTTTTTGTTATTCCTTTATGTTGTGAAAAGGATATTAAAAATCAAAGTTGTCTGGATCTGGTCCAACACGAAGATTTTGATTTAGCTCGTTAATTTGCTGCATTTCTTCAGTTGTTAACTCAAAGTCAAAAACATCTGAGTTCTCAACAATTCGATGTTCTTTCGTTGACTTTGGAATCGTTACAACACCATTTTGTAAATCCCATCGAATGATGACTTGGGCAACCGTCTTGTTATGCTTATTAGCAATTTCTTGTAAAACAGGATTATCTAATAATTGACCTTGCATTAAAGGTGACCAAGCTTCTAGCTGAATGTCGTGTTCTTGACAAAAGCCTTGTAATTCCTTCTGTGTTAAACGAGGATGGTATTCCACTTGGTTGATCATTGGTTTAATCTCTGCATCTTTCATTAAATCTTCTAGATGGTGGATTTGGAAGTTACTAACACCAATCGCTTTTACTTTTCCTTCTTTATAAAGCGTTTCTAATGCGCGCCAAGCATCTCTATATTTTCCTTCTACTGGCCAATGAATGAGATATAAATCTAAATAGTCAAGACCGAGTTTCTTTAGACTAGTCTCATAAGCTGCAAGTGTCGATTCGTAACCAAGGTCAGAATTCCAAACCTTTGATGTAACAAATAAATCTTCTCTTGAGATATTCGCTTCTTGTATTCCTTCACGGATTGCTTGTCCGACGCCTTCTTCATTTGCATAAATGGCTGCTGTATCAATGCTACGGTATCCGTGTTTAATGGCAAATTTAACAGCATTCACTAATTCGGGACCTTCTTCGACTTTAAATACCCCAATACCAAACCATGGCATTTTCACACCATTATGCAATGTCGTTCTATCTTGTATGTTTTTCACCATAAAAAAACCTCCAATTTTTAATCAATATAGTGTTCGTTTGTAGTTACCTAAACTTTGGTATTATGAAGAAACCACCTCCTTTAATGGATCACGATTTTGGTCTTTTCTTTCAAGATAGGCACTCCAACCGGCAAGGATAGCCGCCATCAGTACCATTAAAGCGCCTACCCAAGAAGTGTGAATGAGTCCAATAGAATCGGTAATCAAACCACCTAAATAGGAACCAAGCGCAATGCCGGCATTGAATGCGGCGATATTAATGGCTGAGGCCACATCAACCCCAGTTGGTACAAAACGCTCTGCTAGCATCACTACATACACTTGTAAGCCGGGCACGTTCATAAAAGCGAGAAGCCCCATTAAGAATATAGTAATCAGTCCTGCTATTTTAAACGGTGCCGTAAACAATAACACAAATAAAATCACTGCTTGTACAATAAACATGTAAAATAATGCCCGAATCGGGTTGAGATTAGATAACTTCCCACCAACCATATTGCCAATTGCAATGGCAATACCATATACAAGTAGAATGACAGCAACAGTGCCTTCTTGAAAACCTGTAATCTCCTGTAGGATAGGCGTTAAATAAGTAAAGACGACAAACGTTCCGCCATAGCCTAATGCGGTAAT